>NZ_CP067169.1:1492500-1795000 GCF_028553885.1 Paracoccus aestuarii | reverse complement strand
TACTTCAACCGCCAGCAGATCCTGCTCTATGACAAGTTCACCCAGTTCACCCTGCTGGCCGCCAAGCAGGCGGTCGAACAGGCGGGCCTGCATTTCGAGGGCGCGCTCGGCTTCCGGTCCGGGGTCATCTTGGGCACGGCGGGCGGCGGGCTGAACACCTGGGACGAGAATTACCGCGCCGTCTACGAGGAGGGGAAGAACCGCGTCCATCCCTTCGTGGTCCCCAAGCTGATGAACAATGCCGCGGCCAGCCATGTCAGCATGGAATTCGGCCTGCGCGGCCCCGCCTTCACCGTGGCCACGGCCTGCGCCAGTTCCAATCACGCGATGGGCCTGGCCTTCCAGATGGTGCGGTCCGGCGCGGCCGAGGTGATGCTGTCGGGCGGATCCGAGGCGATGCTGTGCTTTGGCGGCGTCAAGGCCTGGGAAGGGCTGCGCGTCATGTCCAAGGATGCCTGCCGCCCCTTCAGCGCCAACCGCAACGGCATGGTCCAGGGCGAGGGCGCGGGTGTCTTCGTCTTTGAGGAATACGAACATGCCCGCGCCCGCGGCGCCGAGATCCTGGCCGAGGTGGTGGGCTTCGCCATGTCTTCGGATGCGCAGGACATCGTCATGCCCTCGGCCCAGGGGGCGGAACGCGCGATCACAGGGGCGATGGTCGATGCCGGGCTGAACCGTGAGGATATCGGCTATATCAACGCCCATGGGACGGGCACGGCGGCCAATGACAAGACCGAATGCGCGGCGGTGGCCCATGCCTTCGGCCATCATGCGGATCGGCTGATGATGTCATCGACCAAGTCAATGCACGGCCATCTGATCGGCGGCACCGGCGCGGTCGAGCTGCTGGCCTGCATCATGGCGCTGCGCGAGGGCGTGATCGCCCCCACCATCGGCTATCAGGAACCCGACCCCGAATGCGCGCTGGACGTGGTGCCCAACGAGGCGCGCGAGGCGCGGGTGGATGCGGTCCTGTCCAACGCCTTCGCATTCGGCGGTCTGAACGCGGTCATCGCGCTGCGCCGCGCCTGAGGATCGCCGCGCCCGATGGGGGCGCGGCGGGCCGTCCTTATTCCGCGGCTTCTTCCTCGACCTCTTCGGCGGGGGCCGCGGCATAGGCCTCCAACTCGTTGAAGGCGGCGGTGAAGCCCGACAGCGAGGCCGTCAGCTGGACCGGGTTCGCCGGATCACCGCCGAAGGGCAGCAGCTGGATCGTCGCATTGCCGCCCCGCTTCAGCCCGTTCAGCTCGGCCTCGGTGAAGCCCATGCGCGAGATGCAGCCCACCGGCGCGCAGAAGCTGAAGGGATAGCCGCGCACCTCGCCCGAATCGACGCGCAGGCCCAAGCCCTCGATCAGGTCGGTCTCCAGCGGGGCGACCAAGGTGGCGCCGGCGGCGACGGTGCCGTTCGACAGCGGCACCAGCGTCAGTTCGGCGACGGCGTTGTCATCCTCGTCCGTCAGCAGCTTGTACATCTCGCAGGGGTCCTTGCCCTCGCCCGCGCGGATGCAGCGGATCAGCCAGTCGCCATGTTCGGATTTCGCATAATACGTGCCGGGACCCTCGGGATCGCGGGCGGGCTGCTGGGGCGCGGCCTCGGCGGCGGGCTGGTCCTCGGTCGCTTCTTCGGTAGCCGCGTCAGTGGCCGCGTCCTCGGCATCGGTTTCGGCCAGGGTCTCGGTGCCGGTGGCGGCGGGGGCTTCGGCAGGGGTATCGGCCTGGGTTGCGGCGGCGGGGGTGTCGGCCTGAGCCTCGGCCGGGGCAGGGGTTTCCTGCGCGAAGGCGGGGGCGGCGATCAGCGCCATGGCGGCCAGAAGTGCGTGCGAAGATTTCATGGACATCGGTTTTCTTCCCTTTGCGGAACGCATTGGCGCCGATCTAGCATGGCGGATCGGACTTGTCAGGCCTCCGCCGCGCACGGGGCCGTCACCTTGGCTTTACCCCGCCCATCGGGAACCGGAGGACGCCCTTATGCGTCACCCTCAATACGCAAAGGGCCACGGCTGGTGCCGCGGCCCTGACGCTGTTGCGTTATCTCCCTGCCGGACTGGCCGGTCATCATTGTGTCGCACGCTAGTCGCGCCATCGTGATCAGTCAACCGCGCTTGTGACCGCCCCCGATCACATTATCGCCCCGAAATGGAAAAAGGCCGCGCCCAGGGAGGGGGGCGCGGCAGTCCAACAGGGAGGAAGGTCCGACCCACGGCACGAGGGCCGGACAGGTTCACCATGACCCGAAAAGGTTAAGATGGCGTTTGCGCAGCGTCCGCTGCGTTGCGCGGGCCCGGACAGGCGAACGGCCCGGGCGGGGCCGGGCCGTCGGGCAGGATGGGGTGGGGTGGTCGCGCGGACCCGCCGGTCGGATCACATCGCGATGGCGGGCTGGGGGGCGGCGGCGACGGCGGCGCGCATCTCGGCCAGGATGGCGATCATCAGCAGCACATGGCGATGCATGTCGTAATCCGCCGCGCGCGTGCAGCGCAGGTCGTTCTGAAGGTCCTCCTCGGCCCGCAGGCGCGCAAGCGCACGGCCCGGCGCGGGGCAGTGATCGCTGCGCAGCAGCCGCGCCAGGTCGCGGTCGCGCTTCCAGCCGCGCTGACCCTCGCGCGCGGCGCGGATCAGCGAACCCGGGCGGCGCAGCGCCTGGCCGGTGGGGCGGGGGCGAAAGAGGATCACGTTCGAGGCTTGGGTCATGTCGGAGGTCCTTCGGGTTTGCGACAGGGCCACCTTCACACAACCTAAGCGTGTGTTGCTGAAACACATAGCGCACCGTGCGGTAGGTCAAGTCATCTTTAAGGATTCTTAGGGAATGTTGCCGCTATGTGCAGAAAGATCCTGTTAACCAACAGGAGAAAATGGAAACCAGGGGTGGCTGGCTGACGGGCTGCCCGCGGACGACAAGGGACCTGACATGACCATTTTCACCGGTGAATTCGCAGCTGGCTTCAATAAGGCGAACCACCATTCGCACGCGTATTGTGCCCCGTCTAAGAAAGGCCCGGGCGAGGATACCAAACTCTATCTTCGCCATGTTCAGCAGGGCGTCTCGATCCGCGCTCTCGCTCGGGAAGTCGGTTGCCATGCGTCGACGATCCTCCGGCGCATCAGGCGGATTGAGGCCCGACGCGACGACCCGCTTGTCGAGGCTGCGCTGGAGGCAAAGACAACGCCGATCGAAGGTGGGCTGGATGATCGCCAGTCTTTGCGCGTCCTGCGGCGTTTGGCAGAACCCGGTGCTGTCATGGTTTCGGCCCCGGGAATGGAGAAGGCAATCGTCACCCGGGACGAGATCCGGACCGCAATTCTTGATCGGAACCTAGCTGAGCGTATGGCTTTGAAAGGATGGGTGGTGCAAAGCTGTCAAGGTGGTCGCCTACAACGCTATGTCATCGCACCCGGTGGTAGGGACGCACTGCGACAGATGCTTAAATCGTCGCGTCAGAAGAATATGGCGCTCGAGCCCGGATCCTTCGTCGACGCCCAGCCCGTCGACGGCATGGCCGAGGCGCCCGCGGGCTTCGATCATGCCGACCGCCACCGCATCTGGGACGAGCGCGTGATCGAGGACCCGGAGGATGGCCGCCGCCGCAGCACCCGCGTCAACATCGCCGAAAGCCCGCTGCTGGTGCTGGCGCGCCGCCGCGATCATGACGGCACGCCCTTCCTGACGCCGGGCATGGTCTCGGCCGGAGAGCGGCTGCGCGAGGATTTCGAACTGGCCCAGATGGGCCCGCGCGTGACCCAGAACTGGGACGGGTTCATGACCGCGGGGATCGACCTGTCGCGCGGCGGCACCGGCTATCGCGGCGGATCGGAATCGGCGCGCGACCGGGTGGCGCTGGCGCTGCGTGACCTGGGGCCGGGCCTGGGCGACATCGTGCTGCGGGTCTGCTGTTTCCTGGAGGGGATCGAGATGACCGAGCGGCGGCTCGGCTGGTCGGCCCGGTCGGGCAAGATCGTCCTGCGCCTGGCCCTGATGCGGCTGGAGCGTCACTATGGCGAGACCTATGGCGAGGGCATGCCGCTGATCGGTTGAGGCTGGCATCGACGGGCGGGTCTGATAGAATCGGCCCGTCGATTTCCCGCAACCGGATCAGTCCCGCTGATGAACATCACCCTGCGCCAGCTGCGCTATTTCCTGGCCTTGGCGCAGCAGGCCCATTTCACCCGCGCGGCCGAGATGGCCAATGTCAGCCAGCCCGCCCTGTCGATGCAGATCCGCGCGCTGGAGGATGCGATCGGCGCGCGCTTGGTCGAACGCACCGCCCAAGGCATCGTGATGACGCCGCAGGGCCGCGCGCTGGAACATCACGCCCGCCAGGTCATGGCCGCGATGACCGATCTGGAACAGGGGATGCGCCAGCCGGGGCAGGGCGGTCGGCTGATGCTGGGGATGATCCCCACGGTCGCGCCCTATCTGCTGCCCGAGGCGCTGCCGATCCTGCGGGCGGGCGATATCGGGCGTGACCTGCACCTGCGCGAGGCCCAGACCGAACGCCTGCTGGAGGAGCTGGCCTCGGGGCGGCTGGATGCCATCGTCATCGCCACCCCGCCCGAGGATGACGGCTTTGCCGCCGTGCCGCTTTTCACCGATCATTTCCTGCTGGCGGGCAGCAATGCGCGCATCCGCGAACAGGCGGGCCGCGCCATCGCCCCGTCGGCGCTGGATCCGGGCCAGCTGCTGCTGCTGGACGAGGGGCATTGCCTGGGCGACCAGGCGCTGGAGGTCTGCGGGCTGAACCGTCGGGCCAGCCGGCTGGATCTGGGGGCGGCGTCGTTGTCGACGCTGTGCCGGCTGGCGGCGCAGGGAATGGGCCTGACCTTCCTGCCCGAGATCGCCCGCCGGCAGGAGACTGCCGCCGCCCCCGGCCTTGCGGTCATGCGTTTTCCCGAACCCCAGCCCTCGCGCCAGGTGGTGCTGATGCGCCGCGCCTCGACCTGCGGGCGGGGCTGGTTCGACGATCTGGCCGCCACCCTGTCGCGGGCGGCCGCACCCCTGCTGGCCTGACGGGAACACGTTGCCAAACCGGGTGAAAGCGCCTATTTCAACGGGAACCGCGACCGAAAGGACTGTCAGTTTGCGCGACCTCAGGATCCCGGATCAGCGCCACCCGGAAAAGGCGCACCGTCCCGATCAGGCCCAGCCCCGAAAACCGGACTGGATCCGCGTCAAGGCCCCGACCTCGCAGGGCTACAAGGACACCCGCGACCTGCTGCGCGAACACCGCCTGTCCACGGTCTGCGAGGAGGCGGGCTGCCCCAATGTCGGCGAATGCTGGAGCCAGGGCCACGCCACCATGATGATCATGGGCGAGATCTGCACCCGCGGCTGCACCTTCTGCAACGTGGCCACCGGCAAGCCCCAGTCCCTGGACGCCTTCGAGCCCGGCCGCGTCGCCCATGCGGTCCAGAAGCTTGGCCTGAATCATGTCGTCATCACCAGCGTGGACCGCGACGACCTGGATGACGGGGGCGCGGACCATTTCGCCCAGACCATCCGCGCGATCCGGCACCGCTCGCCCTCCTCCACGATCGAGGTGCTGACGCCCGATTTCCTGAAATCCAGGCCCGGCGCGCTGGAGGCCGTGGTCGAGGCCCGGCCCGACGTTTTCAACCACAACCTGGAGACGGTGCCCGGCCTTTACCCGACCGTGCGGCCCGGGGCGCGCTATTTCCATTCGCTGCGCCTGTTGCAGCGGGTCAAGGAACTGGACCCGACCATGTTCACCAAATCGGGGATCATGGTGGGCCTGGGCGAGGATCGGCAGGGCGTGCTGCAGGTCATGGACGACATGCGCGCGGCCGATATCGACTTCATCACCATCGGCCAGTATCTTCAGCCGACGCCCAAGCATCACCGCGTCGACCGCTTCGTGACGCCCGAGGAATTCGCGGGCTATGAAAAGGCCGCCTATGGCAAGGGGTTCCTGATGGTCTCGGCGACGCCCCTGACCCGGTCATCCTATCACGCGGGCGACGACTTTGCTCAGATGCGGGCCGCGCGCCTGGCCAGGCTGGGCCAGGCCTGAGGGCCGCGAGCTGACCTGAATGGGGGCCGGCATTGCCGGCCCCTTTCGCATGTCAGGCGGCCTCGGTCCGGCGCGCCCCGGCATTGTAGTTCAGGATCGGCGCCAGCCAGCGCTCGGCCTCCTCCAGCGTCCATCCCTTGCGGGCGGCATAGTCGCGGGCCTGATCCTCCTCGATCTTGGCGACCCCGAAGTAATAGCTGTCCGGATGCCCGATATAGAGGCCCGAGACGGATGATCCCGGCCACATCGCCATGCTTTCGGTCAGCGTCACGCCGGTCGCGGCCTCGGCATCCAGCAGGCGGAAGAGGGTCAGCTTTTCGGTATGGTCGGGCTGGGCCGGATAGCCGGGCGCGGGACGGATGCCGGCATAGGGTTCGGCGATCAGCTCGGCCGGGGTGAAGGCCTCGTCCGTGGCATAGCCCCAATGCTCGCGCCGGACGCGTTCATGCAGCATCTCGGCCATGGCCTCGGCAAAGCGGTCGGCCAGGGCCTTGACCATGATCGCGCCGTAATCGTCATTCGCGCGTTCATAGCGGGCCGAGATCTCGGCCTCCTCCGGGCCTGCGGTCACGACGAAGCCGCCGACATGATCGGGGATGCCCTCGGGCGCCACGAAATCCGACAGGGCCACGTTCGGACGGTCGCCGCGCTTGGTCACCTGCTGGCGCAGGGTGAACAGCGTCTCCAGCGGCCGGCTGCGGCTGTCATCCGCCCAGAGGCGGATGTCGTCGCCCACCGCATTGGCGGGCCAGAAGCCGATCACCGCGCGGGGCTTGAACCACTGACCCTCGATGATGCGGGCCAGCATCTCCTGCGCCTCGGAGAACAGCTGACGGGCGGCCTCACCCTGCTTTTCGTCGTCCAGGATGCGCGGATAGACGCCCTTCAGCTCCCATGTCTGGAAGAAGGGCGTCCAGTCGATGTAACGCGCGATCTCGGCCAGATCCCAGTCCTCGATCACGCGGGTGCCGGTGAAACCCGGGGCCTTGGGCGCGTAACCCGACCAGTCGATCTTCAGCGCATTGTCGCGCGCCTTGGACAGGGGCAGGCGGGTCTTGGCGGCCTCGGAGCGTTCGTGGCGCTCGGCCACGGCGGTGTAATCCGCGCGGATCTCCTCGACATAGGCGGCCTTGCGCTCGGGCGACAGCAGCGCCGAGGCGACCCCCACCGCGCGGCTGGCATCGGTCACATAGACGGCCTGACCCTTGACGTAGCGCGGCGCGATCTTGACCGCCGTGTGGATCTTGGAGGTGGTCGCGCCGCCGATCAGCAGCGGGATCGACATCCCCTCGCGCTCCATCTCGGAGGCCAGATGCACCATCTCGTCCAGGGACGGCGTGATGAGGCCCGAGAGGCCGATGATGTCGACCTTTTCGTCGCGGGCGACCTGCAGGATCTTCTGCGGCGGGACCATGACGCCCAGGTCGATCACCTCGAAATTGTTGCAGGCCAGAACGACGCCCACGATGTTCTTGCCGATGTCATGGACATCGCCCTTGACGGTCGCCATCAGGATCTTGCCCGCGCTTTCACGGCCCTCGCCGCCCGAGAGGCGCTTCTCCTCCTCCATATAGGGCAGCAGGATCGCCACGGCCTGCTTCATCACGCGGGCGGATTTCACCACCTGCGGCAGGAACATCTTGCCCGCACCGAACAGATCGCCCACCACGTTCATCCCCGCCATCAGCGGCCCTTCGATGACATGCAGCGGGCGTTCGGCCTGCTGGCGCGCCTCCTCGGTATCGGCCTCGATATATTCGGTGATGCCGTTGACCAGCGCATGTTCCAGCCGCTTTTCCAGCGGCCATTCGCGCCAGCTGAGGTCCTTTTCGCGCTTGGCCCCCTGGCCGTCGCCCCGGAACCGCTCGGCGATTTCCAGCAGACGTTCGGTGCCGTCGGGGCGGCGGTTCAGGACGACATCCTCGCAGGCCTCGCGCAGCTCGGGGTCGATCTGGTCATAGACCGCCAACTGGCCCGCATTGACGATGCTCATGTCCATGCCCGCCTTGATGGCGTGATAGAGGAACACGGCATGCATCGCCTCGCGCACAGGCTCGTTGCCGCGGAAGCTGAAGCTGAGGTTTGATACGCCGCCCGACACATGCGCATGGGGCAGGTTGGTCCTGATCCAGCGCGTGGCCTCGATGAAATCGACGCCGTAATTGTTATGCTCCTCGATGCCCGTGGCCACGGCGAAGATGTTGGGGTCGAAGATGATGTCCTCGGGCGGAAAGCCCACCTCGTCCACCAGGATGTTGTAGGCGCGCTTGCAGATCTCGATCTTGCGGGCGGCGGTGTCGGCCTGGCCCTGCTCGTCGAAGGCCATGACCACGACCGCCGCGCCATAGGCCAGGCACAGCCGCGCCTGATGGCGGAACTGATCCTCGCCCTCCTTCATGCTGATCGAATTGACGACCGGCTTGCCCTGCACGCATTGCAGGCCGGCCTCGATCACCTCCCATTTGGAGCTGTCGATCATGATCGGCACGCGGGCGATGTCGGGCTCGGCCGCCAGCAGGTTCAGGTATTCGACCATGGCGGCCTTTGAATCGATCAGGCCCTCATCCATGTTGATGTCGATGATCTGGGCGCCGTTCTCGACCTGGTCGCGGGCGACCTCCAGGGCGGTGGCATAGTCGCGCTCCTTGATCAGCTTGCGGAAACGGGCCGAGCCGGTGACGTTGGTGCGTTCGCCCACATTCACGAAGGGGATGTCGGGCGTCAGGACGAAGGGCTCCAGCCCCGACAGGCGCAGGTAACGGTCAGGCATAGGCGGGCACCTTTCTGGGGGCGAAGGGGGCCACGGCTTCGGCGATGGCGCGGATATGGTCGGGGGTCGTGCCGCAGCAGCCGCCGACGACGTTCACCAGCCCCTCGCGCGCGAAATCGGCGACCTGGGGGGCGGTGTCATGGGGGCCTTCGTCATATTGACCGAAGGCATTGGGCAGACCCGCATTCGGATAGGCGCAGATCAGCGTATCCGCGACCTGCGACAGCTCGGCCAGATGCGGGCGCATCGCGGCGGCGCCAAGCGCGCAGTTCAGCCCGATGGTCCAAGGGTTCGCATGGCGCACCGAATGCCAGAAGGCGGTCGGCGTCTGCCCCGACAGGGTGCGCCCCGAGGCATCGGTGATCGTCCCCGAGATCATCATCGGCAGGCGCGCCCCATGCTCCTCCATCGCCTGGATGCAGGCGAAGATCGCCGCCTTGGCGTTCAGCGTGTCAAAGATCGTCTCGATCAGCAGGATGTCCGACCCGCCCTCGATCAGCCCGCGCGCCTGCTGCAGATAGGCCAGGCGCAGATCCTCGAAGGTCACGGCGCGAAAGCCCGGATCGTTCACGTCGGGCGACATCGAGGCCGTGCGGTTCGTCGGCCCGATCGCGCCCGCGACGAAGCGGGGGCGCCCATCCTCGGCCGTGGCACGGTCCAGCGCGCGGCGCACCACGCGGGCGCCCTCGACGTTCAGGTCGTGGACCGCCTCCTGCAGCCCGTAATCGGCCTGGGCGATGGTCGTGGCCGAGAAGGTGTTCGTCTCGACGATATCCGCGCCCGCGATGGCATAGCGGTAATGGATCTCCTCGACCGCCTCGGGCTGGGTCAGGATCAGCAGGTCGTTATTGCCCTGCTGGGGGTGGTCGGTATGGTGGCGGCAGGCGCAGCCCGACCCCTTGCCGGTATAGTCATCCTCGCCCAAGGACAGCGCCTGGATCTGCGTGCCCATCGCGCCGTCCAGGATGAGGATACGCTCGGATGCGGCCTTGTTCAGCGCCGCGAAGGCGGGGGATGGGGGCAGGGGCATGGATGGGGCCTTTCGATTGCAGCCCGTGATATAGGCCCTCGGGCGCCCATCGGCAAATTCATAGTTCTGGACAAGATCATGAGCGGCGCGCAAGTCACAGCGCCACGCCGCCCTCGTCCTTCAGCGTCTTCAGCACGATCTCGGACCGGACCTGCGCGACCTGGGGGTGCGGCAGCAGGTGGCGGTGGACGAAATCGGCGAAGGCCTCCAGGTCGCGTGCGCGGATGTCCAGGATGTAATCCGCATCGCCGGAAACGGAAAAGGCCTGCCGGATCATCGGCTGCGCGGCCACGAAGCGCGCAAAATCCTCCTCGCGCCCCTGGCCATGGCCGCGCAGGTTCACGCGGATCACCGCGCGGAACCCGTGCCCCAGCTTCGCGGCCGACAGCCGCGCGGCATAGCCCTCGATCACCCCCGCCTGTTCCAGCGCCGCCCGCCTGCGCGAGATCTGGCTGGCCGACAGGCCCACGATCTCGGCCAAGGCGGCATTGGTCAGCGCGCCATCACGCTGCAATGCGGTCAGGATTGCGGTATCGAACCGGTCCATGCGTGCTCCATGCATCCACTGCGCGAACCGTGCGCGCTTCGTGCAAGGATGCCGCAAGGCGGGCGCGGTTTGCAACCACCATGCGCGCCCCCGGGCGCATCATGTGCGAAACGACAGGAGGATACCGCATGGGCCCGTTCCCGCATGACGCCCCCAAGGCCACGATCAGCGCCGCGAACCCCGCAGGCACCGACGGCTTCGAATTCGTCGAATACGCCCATCCCGATCCGGCGGTGCTGGACCGCATCTTCCGCCAGATGGGCTTCACCCCCGTCGCGCGCCACAAGACCCGCGACATCACGCTCTATCGCCAAGGCGACATCAACTATCTGCTGAACGCCGATCCCGACGGGCATGCGGCCCAGTTCGTCCACGATCACGGCCCCTGCGCCCCCGCGATGGCGTGGCGGGTGGTCGATGCGCAGGTCGCCCTGAAACGCGCGCTGGATCTGGGCGCGACCGAATATACCGGCCCCGGCAAATCCATCGACGCCCCCGCGGTGATCGGGATCGGTGGCTCGCTGCTCTATTTCGTCGACCGCTATCGCGACACGGGCAGCGCCTACGAGGCCGATTACGACTGGCTGGGCGAGGCCGATCCGCGCCCCGAGGGCTTCGGCTTCTACTACCTCGACCACCTGACGCATAACGTCATCCGTGGCAACATGGATACCTGGTACAAGTTCTACCACGAGACCTTCAACTTCCGCGAGATCAAGTATTTCGACATCAAGGGCAAGCAGACCGGCCTGGTCAGCCGCGCCCTGACCTCGCCCGACGGCAAGATCCGCATCCCGATCAACGAGAGCACCGACGATCACAGCCAGATCGAGGAATATCTGCGCGAATACAAGGGCGAGGGCATCCAGCACATCGCCATTGCCTCGAACGACATCTACGCCGGCACCGACAGGATCGCGGATGCCGGGATGGAGTTCATGCCCGGCCCCCCCGACACCTATTACGAGATGTCGCACCGCCGGGTGAAGGATCATGACGAGCCGATCGACCGCATGAAGGCCCGCGGCATCCTGATCGACGGCGAGGGCGTCGTGGGCGGCGGCCAGACCCGCATCCTGCTGCAGATCTTCTCCAAGACCGTGATCGGCCCGATCTTCTTCGAATTCATCCAGCGCAAGGGCGATGACGGCTTCGGCGAGGGCAATTTCCGCGCCCTCTTCGAATCGATCGAGGAGGACCAGATCCGCCGCGGCGTCCTGACCGCCACGGCCGATTGACGGACAGGCGCACCCCGTCATGGCGTGGACAGATTACAGCACCGCTCCCGCCCCGGGCACCCGCATCTGTGCGGCTGCCCGGATCACCGCCGTCCACCCTCTGACCGTCACGACCGAACGCGGCTCCTTCCCGATCCTCGTCCTGCGCGACGGTGCCACGATCCGCGCCTATGTCAATGCCTGCCCGCACCAATACCTGCCGCTGGACTACCGCGGCACAAACCTTCTCTCGGCGGACGGCACAAAACTCCTCTGCACCGCCCACGGCGCCAGCTTCGACAAGACGACGGGCCAGGCCATCACCGGCGCCGATTGCGGCCTCGACCAGGTGCCGGTCGAACAGATCGGCGACGACCTCGTGATCGCCGCCTGATCTTCTCTGTTGTCGAAATACCCCGGGGGTCCGGGGGCTGGCCCCCGGTCCGGCGCCGGATCAGAACCCGGCCTTGATCCGCTCGAACTCGGCCAGCTGCCGCTGACGCTGCTGCGGATCGTTCGGGGTCTGGGCCAGGACCGGCACGTCCAGCTCGGCCAGCCCTTCGGCCACGGCGGGCTCGTCCGCGATGGTCGCCATCGCCTCGGTCGAGCTATGCCCGTATCCGATCGCATCCAGCAGCGCCTTGCCGGCCGAGGGCTCCAGCCAGGCGTTGATGAAGTCATAGACCTTGTCCTCGCTGCCCGGCCCGTTCGACAGGTTCACGAAACCGCAGAAGAAGGTCGACGACCCTTCCTCGGCCTCGCGCTGGAAGCCGACGGGATAGTTGTCCTCCTGCAGATAGACGACGCCGTCATTCCAGGACCACGCGACATCCACCAGGCCCGAGGCCATCAGCTGCGCCTGTTCCGACGGGTCCGACCAATAGGCGGCGACGTTCATATGCGCCTCGCGCAGCCAGTCGGCGGCGGCCTGGAACTGTTCGTCGGTCACGTCGTCCCAATCCGACACGCCGGTCGCCAGATAGGCCAGCGCCCAGACATCATCCGCGCTGTCGGGCAGCGAGACACGCCCCTGGAATGCCGGGTTGGTAAAGACCTGCAGCGTCGCCACGTCCTCCTCGGACACGGTTTCGGTGTTGTAGGCGATGGCGGTCGCGCCCCAATCGGTCGGGATGAACCAGACGCCTTGGTCGTCGCGGAAGACATCGCTGTCCAGGAACCGCTCGTCGATCTTGTCGAAATTGGGGATGCGCGCGGTGTCCCAAGGCTCGATCAGGCCGGCATCGCGATACTTGCCGACCATCTGGCTGCAGGGATGGGCGACATCGGCGCGAAAGCCCGAGGCGACCTTTTGGAAGGCCTCGTCATCGTCGCCGAAGAAGGAGAACGTCGGCGACTGGCCGTGCTGATCGACATAGGCCTGAAAGATCGCGGGCACCTCGAAGCCGGCCCAGTCCAGAACGGTCAGTTCCGGATCGGCGGCAAAGGCCGGAACGGCGGCGGCGGCAAGGATGGTGGTCGTCAGCAAACGCATGGGATCGGGCCTTTTCAGCTGGCGGGTTTTGTCCACGCTAAGGTCCGGGGCGGGGCCGCGCAAGGGCTTCGCGCGGCCCCGCCCCTGCGGCGATCAGCGCATGCGCAGCGCGCCGTCGATGCGGATCGTCTCGCCGTTCAGATAGTCGTTCTCGACGATGAAGGCAGCCATGCGCGCATATTCCAGCGGATCGCCCAAGCGCTTGGGAAAGGTCACCTCGGCGGCCAGGCTGTCCTGGACCTCGTCGGGCAGGCCGCGCAGCATGGGCGTGCCGAAGATGCCCGGCGCGATGGCGCAGACGCGGATCCCCTGTCCCGCCAGGTCGCGCGCCAAGGGCAGGGTCATGCCCGCGATCCCCGCCTTGGAGGCCGCATAGGCCGCTTGCCCCTTCTGCCCGTCAAGGGCCGCAATCGAAGCCGTGTTCACGATCACCCCGTTGCGGTCGCGGCCGTTGCGGGCCATGATCTCGGCCGCCAGGCGCAGGACGTTGAAGCTGCCGATCAGGTTGATCTCGACGGTGCGGCGAAAGCTGTCCAGGCGGTGCGGGCCGTCGCGGCCCAAGGTCTTTTCGCCCGTGGCGATGCCCGCGCAGTTCACGCAGACGTCGATGCCGCCCATCAGCCCGACGGCTCCGGCCAAGGCGGTGGCGACGCTGTCCTCGTCGGTGACATCGGCCTGGGCGAAACCCGCCCCCATGGCCGCGGCCGCATCCGCCCCGGCGGGGTCGCGGTCCAGGACCACGACCTCGGCGCCGCGGTCGCGGAAATGCGCGGCGGTCGCCGCCCCCAGGCCCGATGCGCCCCCGGTGACGACGGCGCGGCAATTCGACAGATCCATCGGAAACCCTCCCTTTTCCCTCTGGTCCCGCTTCTGGCACGGCGCGGCGGTGCCGCCAAGATCAGTCGCGCAGCAGCTCCGGGCCGCCGGCGATGGCGGGGTCGATGGCGCCGATCGCGTCCCGGTCCTTGCCCGCGTAATCCACCGCCGTCAGGATGGTCTGGATCGCCGCGATGCGCGCGCGGCGCTTGTCGTCGGACCGGATCACCGTCCACGGCACCAAGGGGCTGTGCGATCGCTGCAGCGTGTCGCGGATGGCCGTGCTGTAGTCGTCCCATTTCGCCAGCCCGTCCACGTCGATCCCGCTCAGCTTCCATTGCTTCAGGGGGTCGGCCTCGCGGTCCAGGAACCGGCGCAGCTGTTCGGCGCGGCCCACGTTCAGCCACAGCTTGACCAGGATGATGCCGTCATCGACCAGCATCTGTTCGAACCCCGGCAGCTGGCGGAAGAAGGCCGCGCGCCGCGCCGCGTCGACAAAGCCGAAGACATGTTCGACCACGCCGCGATTGTACCAGCTGCGGTCGAACAGCGCGATCTCGCCCTGCGCGGGCAGGCGTTCGGCATAGCGCTGGAAATACCACTGGCCGGCCTCGCGTTCGGTGGGCTTGGGCAGGGCCACGACATAGGCGGAACGCGGGTTCAGGTTGTCGCGCACCCGGTCGATGGTGCCGCCCTTGCCGGCCGCGTCGCGCCCCTCGAAGACGACGACGACGCGCTTTCCGGTCTCGATCACATCATGCATCATCCGCACCAGCTGCAGCTGCAGCTGGTCCATCCGGGCATCGTATTCGGCCCGGTCCATGCCGGTGGCATAGGGATAGTCGGGGTCGGGAATGTCGCGCGGCCCGGCGGCCTCCAGACGCGCGCGCAGCGCGGCGGGGGCCGCGTCGCGCAGATAGTCGGTGATGCGGCCGACCAGCGGCATCAGGGGGTCGCCCGCCATGCCTCAGCCCTCGCCGATGCGCGAGATGTCGTACCAGGTGGTCTGGTAGATCTCGTTGATCCAGTTGCCATAGAGGAGATGCGCATGGCTGCGCCAGCGGTTCGAGGGCATCCGCGCCGGGTCGTCGTCGGGATAGTAGTTGCGCGGCACCGCGATGGGTTTTCCGGCCTGGGCGTCGCGGTCGTATTCCTCCTTCAGCGTGGTGCTGTCATATTCGAAATGGTTGAAGACATAGAGCGCGCGATGCCCCGGATCGGCCAGCAGGCAGGGCCCCACATCCGCGCTGGCCAGCAGCGTGGTCAGGGCCGGGCGGGCATCGACATCGTCCTGTCGCACCTCGGTCCAGCGGCTGACGGGGACCAGCACCTCGTCGGAAAAGCCGCGCAGATAGGGCGATGCGGGGGCCAGGTTCTGATGGCGGAAACAGCCGAAGGCCTTTTCGGGCAGGGGGTGCTTGGGCAGGCCGTGGAAATGCCAGGCCATCGCCATGCCGCCCCAGCAGACGCCGAAGGTCGAATGGACATGGGTCCGGGTCCAGGCGAAGACGCGGGTCAGCTCGTCCCAATAGGTGACCTGGTCGAAGGGCAGATGTTCGATGGGCGCGCCGGTGATGACCAGGCCGTCGAATTTCTCGCCCGTGGCCTCGACCTCGCGGAAGGGGCGGTAGAAGCTTTCCAGATGGCCGGCGGCGGTGTTGCGGCTTTCATGGTCCGACATGCGGATCAGCTGAAAGTCGATCTGCAGCGGCGTGGCGCCGATCAGCCGGGCGAACTGGTTCTCCGTCTGGATCTTCTTGGGCATCAGGTTCAGCAGGCCGATCCGCAGGGGGCGGATGTCCTGGGTCGCGGCGCGGCCGGGCGACATGACCATGACGCCTTCGTCGGACAGGATGCGATAGGCGGGCAGGCTCTCGTTCAGGGTGATGGGCATGTCAGGCCTCCTTGCGCGCGATGGCCTGCGCGATCAGGTCGGTGAAATCCTCGGGGCTGCGGACCTGGGCGACCTCCTCGGCCAGGACGGTGACGCCGCGCCGCGCCATGGCCTCGTAGCGGGGCTGGCGATGGGCGAGGGCGCGGGCATAGGTCCAGCGGATGAAGTCGTCGGGATTGACCTGGTCGGGCTCCAGCCCCTTTTCGACGCGATAGGCGATCCAGGCGCGTTCCAGGAATTGCGGCTGATAATACATGGGTTTGGGGGCGCGGTCGAAGCGGCGGACCAGTTCGGCGGTATGTGCGTCGCTGCCCTTGATCCAGACCAGCAGCAGGTCGCGTTCCAGCGCGGCCAGGACCGGATCGTCGGGATCGGCCGGGTCCACGACCTCGCAGATCGAGCCGCCGCTGTCACAGACGAAATGGGGCAGGGCATAGATGTCGTGGGCACGTTCCATGAAGTCGCGCGTGTCCAGAAGGGCCGCGATCTCGGCCCGGCGGTGCTGGTCCTGGCGGCGGCAATAGTCGTCGAAGGGCAGGCCGCCGCGCGAGGGGCTGCCGGGTTTGCCCAGATAGGTAGACAGAGGGGCCAGGTTGTCGAAGGTGATGTTCGAGGCGATGTAGACGCTGTCCGACATCAGCAATTCGCGCAGAAAGGGGACCTTCATCGCCTCGCGCTTGAAGTTGTCGGCGATGTATTCGCCCATGTAGCGGGTGCCGATGCGGTAATCGACGCTGTAGTGAAACCAGTCGCCCGTCCCGCGTAGCATCGAGGCGAGATAGGTCTTGCCCAGGCCCGACATGCCGAACAGGACCACCCGGCGGCTGGTGGCGGAACGCCAGTCCTCTGCGCTGCGATAGATCATGGGGGTCCTTCCTGCCTGTCCGGGCCCCTTAGGTAATCCGGCGCGGGCGGCAAGGAAAGGCCCCAGCACCACCGCCCCGATTGCGTCCCGCGACGGCCGGGGGGCCGGCCCCCCGGACCCCCCGCTGCCGTGATCGGGGCGACGGGGCGGAGTGCCCCGCGCAGGGGCTCCGGGGGGGAGCGAACTCCCCCGGCCACCGCCCCCGGCAAGGTCCCGCGGGTGGAACGGAACACGGCCCCGCCATGGATGGGGGGGCCGTTTGGTCGCGAAAGGGTCGTCCGTCAGAACCGGTAGCCGACGCGCACGCCGATGCCCAGGGCGTCGCTGCCCTCCATCCGCGCGCGGGCGGTGTCGGGGGTGCCCGTCTCGGGGCTGGCATCGCCCAGCTTGGTGTAGTTGATGCCCGTCGTGACCCGCAGCGGTCCCTGGTTGTATATAGCGGCCAAGGTGATGCCGCGGCGCCCGTTGGTCGGGGCCAGGGGCGAGACCAGGTCATCGCCCTTCTTCTCGAAGGTGAAGGCGGCCGAGCCGGACCAGGTCTCGTTGAACTGGCGGCCGACGCCCAGGGTGTAGGTCGTCGTGTCCTCCAGCTCGACCAGCCCGCCGCCGGTCACCGCGACGAAGCGTTCCGGATCGACGCGGAAGGCGCTCCATTCCACCCAACGGACCGAGCCGAAGACCAGCGTGCCGGGCGCCACGCCCGACTGGAAGTCCAGGTTCCAGCTTTTCGGGGTCGAGACGGTCAGGGTCGACGTCCCCTCCAGGAGCGGCAGGGCCGGGATCGGGCCGGGCCCGTCGGGATCGACCAGCGGGCCGGTCTCGCGGATGCGGAAGTCGTGATCGACCTTGGAATTGTAGGTCAGGGCCACGCGCGCCGCAATCGCGGGCAGCTCGTAGGCCGCGCCTGCGACGAAGCCGGTCGCGGTGTTGGATTCCAGCACCACGTTGTAACCTTGAACCCCTCCAGAGCACGGCGTTGGAAGCAACGGGTTAGAGTATGCACATCCGTTCAGCGTCACCTCGCCATCGGCGCGCGAGCCGCGCAGGCCGCCATGGACCGAGAAATTGTTCTGGAACTGATACCGCCCGATCGCCGTGAAGGTCGTCGAATCGACCCGCGCCGCGGTGCCGCCCAGAAGGACCGAGCCCTCGTCCTCCGGGTTCGGCGGAAAGCCGGGCTGGGTGGGATAGCGGATGTCGGCGCCGAAGGGCTGCTCGATGATGATGGCGCCCGAGATGCCGGGCGTGAACTGGTGCTTGTAGGCCAGACCCCCGAAGCCGTAGCCCTGCGCCACGTCGCCGGTGCGGAAGCCCGCGGTGTCGCGGCCCTCGACCGTCGGATCGACGCCGCCGAAGCTGAGCTCGACGTAGTTGCCCTGTTCGAACAGCGGCGCCAGCGATTGGGGCGCGCGTTCGATCCCCCCGGCCAGAACCGGGGCCGTCCCCAGCAGCAGCGCGGCGGTGCCCGTGATTGCGAATTTCATGTTGTCCTCCCTCGGTCGGGCCTTACCGCCCCCCTGATCCCACCCTAGCGCGGGAAATCCACCGATCAATTGTCTGATCAAGCTGACGTTACGTTCGCGTCACCGACCCTGCGCGGGCGTTGCGCCGCTGCAACGGCTGCCTGCGGGCTGGACAAAGCGGACGGTCCGTGAAAGGGGAAACTGCCAAACGAGATTGCCGCAAGGACACCCCCATGCAGATTCGTGAGGCTCTTACTTTCGACGACGTGCTTCTGGTTCCGGCCGCCTCGACGGTGCTGCCGTCGACAGCCGACGTGACCACGAACGTCACCCGCACCATCCGGATGAACATCCCGCTGCTGTCCTCGGCCATGGACACGGTCACCGAAAGCCGCATGGCCATCGCCATGGCGCAGGCGGGGGGCATGGGCGTCATCCATCGCAACCTGACCATCGACCAGCAGGCCGCCGAGGTCAGCCGCGTCAAGCGGTTCGAGAGCGGCATCGTCTATGACCCGATCACGCTGCGCCCCGACCAGACCCTGGCCGATGCCAAGGCGCTGCAGGACCGCTACAACGTCACCGGCTTTCCGGTGGTGGACGAACAGGGCCGCGTGCTGGGCATCGTGACGAACCGCGACATGCGGTTCGCCAGCGACGACCGCACCCCGGTCCATGCGATGATGACCGGCGACAACCTGGCCGTCCTGCGCGAACCCGCCGACCGGGCCGAGGCGATCAGCCTGATGAAGTCGCGCCGCATCGAAAAGCTGCTGGTCACCGACGGGCAGGGCAAGCTGACCGGCCTGCTGACGCTGAAGGACACCGAAAAGGCCGTCCTGAACCCGCTTGCCTGCAAGGACGATCTGGGCCGGCTGCGCGTGGCCGCCGCATCGACCGTGGGCGACGAAGGCTTCGAGCGCAGCCAGGCGCTGATCGAGGCCGGGGTGGACATGGTCGTCATCGACACCGCGCATGGCCATTCGGCGGGCGTCGCGCGGGCGGTGGAACGGGTCAAGGCGTTCTCGAACCAGGTTCAGGTCGTGGCGGGCAATGTCGCCACCGCCGAGGCGACGCGCGCCCTGATCGGCGCGGGCGCGGATGCCGTCAAGGTCGGCATCGGGCCGGGCAGCATCTGCACCACCCGCATCGTCGCGGGCGTGGGCGTGCCGCAGCTGACGGCGATCATGGATGCGGTCTCGGGCGCGGACGGGGTTCCGATCATCGCCGATGGCGGGATCAAGTATTCGGGCGATTTCGCCAAGGCCATTGCCGCCGGCGCCAGCTGCGCCATGGTCGGCAGCGCCATCGCCGGGACGGATGAAAGCCCGGGCGAGGTCATCCTGTATCAGGGCCGCAGCTTCAAGTCCTATCGCGGGATGGGGTCCCTGGGGGCGATGGCGCGCGGTTCCGCCGATCGATATTTCCAGAAGGACGCCGCCAGCGACAAGCTGGTCCCCGAGGGGATCGAGGGCCAGGTCCCCTACAAGGGATCGGCGGGTGCGGTCGTGCATCAGCTGGTCGGCGGTCTGCGCGCCGCCATGGGCTATACCGGCTGCGCCACCGTCGAGGAGATGCGCGCGAATTGCCAGTTCGTACGCATCACCGGCGCGGGGCTGAAGGAAAGCCACGTCCATGACGTGCAGATCACCCGCGAAAGCCCGAACTACCGCCTCGGCTGACGGATCCTGCTGCTGCCCGTCACACGGTGGGCAGCAGCCAGGCAAACCCCGCGGCGAAAGCCAGGGCCAGGGTGAAGATCATCGCGGCCAGCGCGCGGGCAAGCAGAGGTCTCATGGGTCACACCATCTCGAAGATTTCGCTGTCGATGCGCGCCAGCGGCACGCCCTTGTCGCGCAGGGCCTTGCGCACCGCCTCCAGCATCGGCGCGGGACCACAGAGCATGTGGGGCCAGTCGCGGCTCTCGTCGGGCAGCAGATCGGCCAGCAGATCGGCGTCGATCATCCCCTCGCGCGTCTCGTGGTCTTGGGGCGGCCAGTCATCCTCGGGCGGGTCTTGGATGACATGGATCACGCGCAGGTCGATGTCCCGGGCGATGCGGCGCAACTCCTCGCGGAAGGCGATCTCCTCCCAGTCCTTGCTGGCATAGAGCAGGATGACCGGCCGCGGGTCGCGGCGTTCCTGCAACGCATGCAGGTTCGCGATCAGCGGCGTGATGCCCACCCCGCCCGCGATCATCACGAAGCCGCCCGAATCCGCCTCGCGATCGATCGAGAAGGTGCCATAGGGCCCGTCGACATAGGCGATGGTGCCCTCGGGCGTTTTGGACAGGCGTTCGCTGTCATCGCCCAGAGGCTTGATCGAGATTGACAGCTCCGGCCCCTTGTCGGGCGCGGTCGAGATGGTGAAGGGATGTTCACGCAGCGCGAAGGGCGATGTGCCGACGGCCAGCCAGGCGAACTGGCCCGGGCGCCAGCCGGTCAGGGGCCGTCCCTCGGGGCGCAGGACCAAGGTGCGCACACCGTCGCCCTCGTCGCGGTTCTGGACCACGCGCCAGGGGTTGCGCCATTGCTGCCACGGGCGCCACAGCCGGGTCCAGGCGATCAGGCCCAGCCAGGCCAGCGTCGCGCCCAGCCACAGCCCGCGCGTGCCGTCGCGCCCGGTGAAATGGCCCGCGCCCAGCACGTGCCAGATTGCCGCACCAAAGCCCAGCAGTGCCAGCGCGACATGCAGCCTGCGCCACCACAGATAGTCCAGCCCCAGCCTCTGGCGCAGCTCCGAGCTGGCGACCAGCGCCACGAAGCAGCCCATCGCGACGCGGCCCGCCGTCATATGCGGTTCGGCATGCATCGGGTTCAGCACGCCCAGATCGTCCTGGTGCCAGATATAGAGGATGGCGAAATGCCCCAGCATCAGCGCCACCAGTCCCCAGCTGAGAAAGCGGTGGAACACCACCACGATATCGGCCCCGAACGGGTGCAGCAGCGGCTTGATCCGACCGGTCAGCGCGAATTGCATCCCCGCCAGAGACAGGGCCGAAAACCCCAGCCCCAGTGAGAAATCGCGCAGAAAGCCCCGTGCGGCGGGCGGGTCGCCCGCCAGGATCACCACGAAGGGCAGGGCGATCAGGATGACCGCCAGCAGGATCCACGCGATGGCGCGGCTCCATACGGCAAGGTCATGGTCCTCGGGGCGGATATGGCGGGCCGGATGGGCGTGCTGGGTCATGCCGCCCAACGTGGCGGGGCGGGGCCGGTTCCACGACCTTTTGCCGCGCGTGGAACCCACGCGGGAACAGGGGGTTGCACCAGTGACCCCGCAGGCTGGCGGGGACGTGACGACAGGGACACCATGCAGACATGACCGACGCGCCGATGCCCTATTGCGGCCCCGCGCCAGTTCCCGGCGACCTCTGGTCCAGCTGGAACCTGGATCCGATCCTGATCGCCGGGCTGGCGGTCTTTGGTGCCGTGCTGTTCTGGCGCGCGGGCCCGGGCGACCGGGGCATGGCCGCGGTGGCGATGGCGGGGCTGATCGCGGCCTTCGTCTCGCCGCTCTGCGCGCTGACGGTGGCGCTGTTTTCGGCAAGATCGGCGCATCACCTGATCCTGATCACCGCGGTCGCGCCCGCGCTGGCGGTGGCCTGGCCCATCGCGCGGCGCATCCCCGCGCGCCTGTCGCTGGCCGCGCTGAGCGTGGCGATGATCGCGTGGCACCTGCCTTCGGTCTATGCGGCGATGTGGGGGTCGGACCTGATCTATTGGCTGCTGCAGGCGGCGATGCTGCTGCCGGCCTGGGCCTTCTGGTCCAAGGTGTTGGCGCGCGGCGCATCGTCGTCCGAGGCGCTGTCGGGCGCGCTGATGGTGGGCAGCCTGGCGGGGGTGATGGGCTTGCTGGGCGCGGTGCTGACCTTTGCCCCGGGTCTGCTCTATCTGCAGCATGTGGATGGGGCGATTGCATGGGGCATGACGCCCTTGGCCGACCAGCAGCTGGCCGGGCTGATCATGTGGGTGCCGGGCTTCGTGCCGCTGGCGGCCTTGGCGGGGCTGATGCTGCGGCGCGGCTGGCTGGCGGAGACGCGAGCATGATCGCGGCGCTGAAATATCTGCATCTGGCGTCGATGCTGTGCTGGGTCGCGGCGATGATCGCGCTGCCGCTGCTGCTGAGCTTTTACGGCAACACCTGGCGCACGAACCATGGTGGCGAGAAGCGCCAGGCCCGCTATGCCGAATTCCGGCTGATCACCCATTACGGCTATATCGCCTTCGCGACGCCCGCGGCGGTGATCTCGATCGCGGCGGGCACGGCGCTGATCTTTGCGGCGGATGTCTATGACCTGTGGTTCGCGGCCAAGCTGGCGCTGGTCTCCGGGATGGCGCTGGTCCATGCTTGGATCGGGCATTTCGTGGTCATGTCGGCCGAAAACCGGGGCATCGACAAGATGCCGTCGCCGCTGATCGCCCTGGGCCTGGGAATCCCGCTGATGGCGGGGGTGCTGTGGCTGGTGCTGGCCAAGCCCGAACTGGCGGGCCTGGCCGACTGGCTGCCGCAATTCATGCTGCAGCCGAGGGGGCAGGAGTGATGATCAGATCATGTTCCGCTCGGGCGCTTGGTGCCGATCTGATAGTCGAAGACCAGCTTGCCGCCATGCCAGCCGGTGATCCCCGTCATCAACGCCGCCAAGGCCGAGATCATGATGCCCCAAGGCAGGACCGCCTCGACCGGGTCGTTCAGCCGGAAGCCCCAGTTCAGGCCCAGGACCGACAGCAGCATCACCGCCAGGATGAAATGCGTCCAGCTGGCGCTGCGGATGCGGATGCCGGGCACCATCAGCAGCTCGACCGTGCCGGCGATGCCCGCCAGCACCCCCATGACGAAGCCCACCCCGCTGGCCCAGAGCGCGACGCGCGGCCAGAATTCATCGGCGGTCAGCCAATACATCCCGTCCACCGCCAGGACCGAGAAGGCCAGGGCGATCGGAAAGGCCACCATCATCGCGTGCAGCGGGTGGCCCGAGATCGCGATCTTGGTCTCGGTATCGTCGAAGGCGACATGCTCCTCGATCGGGTCGGTCAGGCGGCGCCTTTGTTTCCACGTATATTTCCCGCGCATCTGAGGTCCCTTCTGCTACGCAATCAGTTCCATAAGCCCGCATCTTTGCTGGCGGTTCCGCTGTTGGCCGCCTGTGGCGGCCCGCTGAGCACCCTGGACCCATCTGGCCCGGCGGCGCGCCAGATCGCAACCCTGTGGTGGGTGATGCTGCTGGGCAGCGCCGCGATCACGCTGCTGGTGGGGGTGATGATCTGGATGGCCTTCCGCCGCCATGCCGACCCGGACGCGCCGCGCGAGCGTTCGGCGCGGTTCTGGATCTTTGGCTGGGGCCTGGGCTTCACGTTGACGGTGCTGACGCTGCTGCTGGGCTATGCGCTGTTCGTGGGCGAGCGGATGCTGGCGCGCGACGACGACACGATCCGCGTCGGCGCCGAGGCCCGGCAATGGAGCTGGAGCTTCGTGCAGCCCGACGCCACAGGCCAGCCCGTCACGACCGAGGGTGTCCTCTATGTCCCCGCGGGCGAGCCCTTCGACGTGGCCATCACCGCGCAGGACGTGATCCACAGCTTCTGGGTGCCGCAGCTGGGCGGCAAGATGGACGCCATTCCGGGCCGCACCAACCTGCACCGCCTGATGGTCGAACAGCCCGGCACCTATGAGGGCCTCTGCGCGGAATTCTGCGGCATCGGCCATAGCGGGATGCGCTTTCTGGTCGTGGCCTATGACCCGGCGCTGCCCTTGCCCGAATTCCTCGATGCCGACCAGCTGGAGCTGGCCGCGCAGGACGACATGACCGCCCAGGAGACCCGCCCATGACCGACGCCACCCATTCCGGCACGGCCTCCGGCGTCCTGCCCGACGGCACCGCCATCGACCGCGCGGATATCGCAACGAACCCCCCGCAGCGCGCGCTGCACCTGCATCGCGAGCTGGACCGGGTCTGGGCGGACCTGCCCGGCTGGCGGGGGTTCTTCACCTCGGTGAACCACGGCACGATCGGGCTGCGCTTCATGGCGACGTCCTTCGTCTTTTTCGCGATCGGCGGCGTTCTGGCCATGCTGATCCGTGCCCAGCTGGCCACCCGCGAGGGGGCCTTCCTGGACACGGATCTGTACAACCAGATCTTCACCATGCACGGCACGATCATGATGTTCCTGTTCGCCATCCCCATGCTGGAAGGGCTGGGACTGTGGCTGTTGCCAAAGATCCTGGGCGCAAGGGACATGGCCTTTCCCCGGCTCTCGGCGCTTGGTTATTTCTGCTATCTGTTCGGCGGATCGGTGATCGTTCTGTCGCTGCTGTTCGGGGTGGCGCCGGATGACGGCTGGTTCATGTACACGCCGCTGTCGGACCGGACCCACTCGCCGGGCGTGAATGCCGATGTCTGGCTGCTGGGCGTGACCTTCGTCGAGATCAGCGCCATGGCCGCCGCGGTCGAGATCACCGTCACCATCCTGCGCTGCCGCGCGGCGCATATGCCGCTGACCCGGATGCCGCTGATGGGGTGGTATCTGCTGGGCACCAGCGTGATGATGCTGGTGGGCTTTCCGCCGCTGATCCTGGGATCCATCCTGCTGGAGGTGCAGCGCGCCTTCGACTGGCCCTTCTTCGACGTGGCACGGGGCGGCGATCCGCTGCTGTGGCAGCACCTGTTCTGGCTGTTCGGCCATCCCGAGGTCTATATCATCTTCCTGCCCGCCGCGGGTGCGCTGTCGACGATCATTCCGGTCCTGTCGCGCACGACGATCCTGGGCTACGGCGCCATCGTGGCGGCGATCATCGGGCTGGTCTTTCTGTCCTTCGGGCTGTGGGTGCACCACATGTTCACGGTGGGCATCCCGCATATGGCGCTGGCCTTCTTCAGCGCCGCATCCGCGCTGGTGGCGGTGCCGACGGCGGTGCAGATCTTTGCCTGGATCGGCACGATGTGGGACGGCAAGGTGCAGATGCGGCTGCCGATGCTCTATGTCATGGGGTTCTTTGCGACCTTCGTGATGGGCGGGCTGACGGGCGTGATGCTGGCCATGGTGCCCTTCAACTGGCAGGCCCATGACACGGCCTTCGTCACGGCGCATCTGCATTACGTGCTGATCGGCGGCTTCGTCTTTCCGATGCTGGCGGCGGTCACCTACTGGATGCCGCTGATCTGCGGGCGCTGGCGCATCCGCGGCCTGGGCGAGGCGGCCTTCTGGCTGATCCTGATCGGGTTTCACGGCACCTTCTTCCTGATGCACCTGACGGGCCTTCTGGGCATGCCGCGCCGCATCGACGTCTATCCGGGCAATCCGGAATGGGAATGGCTGAACCTGACCTCCTCGGTCTTCGGGATGATCCAGTCGGCGGGCTTTGCGCTGTTCGCCTTCGACATCATCATGCAATGGCTGTTCGGGCGGCGCAGCTGGCGCAACCCGTGGAAGGCGCCGACGCTGGACTGGGCGATGCCGGTGCCGTCGCCCTCCTACAATTTCGCCTCGTTGCCGGGGCCGCGCCAGCCCGACGCGGATGCGATCCTGCCCTTGGCGCGGGGCGAGGGGTTGCTGCCCGGCGCGCCGCGCGGCCTGCGCGAGACCTTGGTCGTCGAGCCCGCATCCGGCCGACCCCAGCATGTCGCGGTCCTGGCCACGAACACGGCCCTGCCGGTCCTGACATCGGCCGCGATCGGCAGCTTCTTCGGCGCGATGCTGCTGGGGTTCTATTGGCTGGCGCCCTTGGGCATCCTGGCCACGATCATCGTCGCATGGCGGTGGGGGGCGATCATGGGATCGACCGAGGATCGGGCGCCCGCGCAGGTGGCCCCGGACCTGCATCTGCCGCTGCATTTCCAGGTCCGCAACACGCTGGCCCTGACGGGGGCGGTGGCGCTGCTGGTGGGGGATGCGACGCTCTATGCCTCGCTGCTGTTCGGGGTGGGCTTTCTGACGGTCGTGGCCCCCGGCTGG
This sequence comes from Paracoccus aestuarii, assembly GCF_028553885.1. NCBI lineage: Bacteria > Pseudomonadati > Pseudomonadota > Alphaproteobacteria > Rhodobacterales > Paracoccaceae > Paracoccus > Paracoccus aestuarii. Next base: position 1,768,926 of record NZ_CP067169.1, on the reverse strand, counting down.
CCCGCCCCGCCGAGCGGGCTGGAGATGCCGGTCCTGGTCGCGGGGCTGGCCGCCGTCGCCGCGATGGCGGTCGGATCGGTCGCCGCCCGTCTGGCCGAGGCGAACCGCGCCCGCCCCTCGGGGCATCTGTGGACGCTGGTCGGCACCGGCATGGCGGTCCTGGCGCTGGTCATGCTGGGCGTGGTGGCGATGGGCCTCGATGATCCGACGCGTCATGCGCGCGACGCGCTGCGCGGTGTGGTTGTCGGCTTTGCCGTGGCGCATGGGGTGATCGCTGGCCTTTTGGCGCTGCGGTCGCATCTGGACCACCGGCAGGGCCGGGTCGGGGCGAACCGCTATGGCGCGATCCCGGGATGGCGGCTGTTCCAGGACTTCTGGCTGGCGACCTCGGCCATCTCGCTGGCGGTGGTGCTGGCGCAGGAGGTGCTGTGATGGGATGGGTCGCGCGCGCGCTGGCAGGCCCGACCCTGTGGGCGGTGCTGTTTTCCGTGGTCTATGCGCTGCACGGGACGGGCTGCAACCTGGGCTGGACGGACCGGTCGGTGCTGTTCACCGATCTGCATCATGCGGCGATGTGGGTGGCTTGGGGGTTGGGGCTGGTCCTGCACGGGGCGCTGGTGGTCACCATGCCAAAGGGGCAGGAGGGGCGGCGGCGCTGGATCATCGTGGCGGGGGCCTGGATCGGCCTCGTCTCCAGTGTCTTTACGCTGTTTCCGGTCATCGCGACGTCCACCTGCTTCTAGATTGAGGATGGGGCCGCCCCTGTGCTAGGGCGGCCCCATTCCATCGGTCAGAGGGTCGGGTCATGACGCAGAACCGCCGCAGCGCCGGGGCCGGGCCGTGACCCCCGGCGCGCGCATCGCCGCAGCCATCACCGTGCTGGACGCGATCCTGTCGGGGCAGGCGGCCGAACGGGCGCTGCTGCGCTGGTCGCGGGCCAGCCGCTTTGCCGGATCGGGCGACCGGGCGGCGCTGCGCGACCTGGTCTTCGGCGCGCTGCGCAGGCGCGACAGCCTGGCCGCGATGGGCGGGGCGATGACGGGCCGGGGGCTGATGATCGGCCATCTGCGCGCGGCGGGGATCGACCCGGCCACGGTCTTCACCGGCGAGGGCCATGCGCCCGCGCCCCTGACCGGGGCCGAGGCCGCGGTGCAGCACCCCGATCCCTTGCCCGACGATCTGCCCGATTGGCTGCGCCCGGTTTGGGGCGCCTCGCTCGGGGCGGATGCGGGGGCGGTGGCCGCCGCGATGACCGATCGCGCGCCGGTCTGGCTGCGCGTGAACCCCCGGCGCGCCACGCCCGAGGCCGCCGCGCGCGCCCTGGCCGATGAGGGGATTGTCACCGAGCCCGCCCCCGATCTGCCCGGCGCCTTGCGCGTCACCGCGAATGAACGCGCCGTCGCGCGCTCGCAGGCCTATCGCGACGGGCTGATCGAGCTGCAGGACCTGTCGCCGCAGCGCGCCTGCGCGGCGCTGGCGCTGGATGACGGGATGCGGCTGCTGGATTACTGCGCGGGCGGGGGCGGCAAGGCGCTGGCCTTGGCCTCGCGCCAGCCGGGGATGCAGGTCGAGGCGCATGATGCCGATCCGCGGCGGATGACGGATATTCCCGCGCGCGCGGCGCGGGCGGGGCTGCGGATCACCGTGACGCAGGCGCCGCGGGGGGATTTCGATCTGGTCGTAGCGGATGTGCCCTGTTCGGGGTCGGGGACGTGGCGCCGGACGCCCGACGCGAAATGGCGCCTGACCCCGCAGGCCCTGGGCGACCTGCAGGCGCTGCAGGCCCGGATCCTGGACCAGGCGGCGGGGCTGGTCGGGCCGGGCGGGCGGCTGGCCTATATGACCTGCTCGCTGCTGGATGGCGAGAATGGCGACCAGGTGCAGGACTTCCTGGCGCGGAACGGCGGTTTCCGGCGGCTGGATCAGCGGCGCTGGACGCCCTTGGACGGCGGGGACGGGTTTTTCATGGCGGTCTTGGGCAGAAATTAACGCTATCTTAAGCATGCCGGGCTATGTCTGGGGAAACGGGCGGGCAAGGAAGGCTGTGATGGCGCATCTGGATGATCGGGCGGGATTGCCGCGTTCGGCGCTGGCGGCGCTGCCGGTGCTGCTGGCGCCGATGGCGGTCGGGGCAGGGGCCTTGGTCGCCTATCCCGAGGCGGTGACGGGCAAGGCCGCGGTGCTGGCCTCGACCGTGGCGGTGGCGTGGTATCTGATGGGCGGCGCGGTCAGCCTGGGACATCTGTCGCGCGGCGTGGCCGCACGCCGGGCCCTGCGCGCCATCCGGGGCGAGGTCGCCGCCGCGCCCGAGCCGATCTGGCTCTGCGACGATAACGGGCAGGTGCTGTTCCAGAACGCCGCCGCCCAGGACGAGTTCGAGGATCTGACCGGCCGTCCGATCCTGGCCCTGATCGCCCGGCTGCGCGCCGATGCCGAGGGGCAGCTGTCCGAACTGACCGCCCGGGCCATGCGCCACGGCAATGCCGATCTGGAACTGGCCGAGGGCGAAGTGCTGTCGCTATCCTGCCTGGCCGATGCGCCGCTGCAGATCTGGTCCTTTCAGCGCGCGGGCATCCAGCCCGACGGGTTCGAGCTGGCGGCCGCGATGGAGGATGACCAGCCCCAGGACGAATTCGACGCGATCCCCGTGGCGATGCTGCGCTTGGCCGCGGATGGGCGGATCCACCGTGCGAACGCCGCCGCGCGCCAGCTGCTGGACGGGCTGATCGCCGAGGATGAGCGCAGCCAGAACCTGGCCGAGCTGCTGGAGGGTCCGGGCCGACCGCTGGCCGGATGGCTGGCGGACCTGGCCGCCGGGCGCGGGGCCAAGGGGACCGAGATGCTGCGCCTGCGCCATCCCGACAGCCGCCAAGGCGAGATGCGCGACCGCCATTTCCAGCTGTCCATGGCGCGCGACCCGTCCGAGCTGGGCCAGCTGATCGCCGTCCTGCATGACGCCAGCGCGCTGAAGACGCTGGAGGCGCAGTTCGTCCAGAGCCAGAAGATGCAGGCCATCGGCCAGCTGGCAGGCGGTGTCGCCCATGATTTCAACAACTTGCTGACCGCGATCAGCGGGCATTGCGACCTGCTGATGCTGCGCCATGACAAGGGCGATCCCGACTATGCCGATCTGGACCAGATCAGCCAGAACGCCAACCGCGCCGCCGCCCTTGTCGGCCAGCTGCTGGCCTTCTCGCGCAAGCAGACCCTGCGGCTGGAGACGATCGACCTGCGCGATACCTTGGCCGACCTGACCCATCTCTTGAACCGTCTTGTCGGCGAGCGGGTGGGCCTGTCGGTGACCTACGACCCCGTGCTGCGCGCGATCCGCGCCGACAAGCGCCAATTGGAGCAGGTGATCATGAACCTCGTCGTGAATGCGCGCGATGCGATGCCGCAGGGGGGCGACATCTCGGTGCGGACCGAGAACGTCCACTTGACCGAGGCGATGAGCCGCGACCGCGTGACCCTGCCAAAGGGCGACTATGTCCGCATTTCGGTCGCCGACATGGGCTGCGGGATCGCGCCGGATCACCTGGGCAAGATCTTCGAGCCGTTCTTCACCACCAAGCGCGTGGGCGAGGGGACGGGCCTGGGCCTTTCGACCGCCTATGGGATCGTCAAGCAGACGGGCGGTTTCATCTTCTGCGACAGCACCGTGGGGCAGGGCACGACCTTCTCGATCTACTTCCCCGCCCATGCGCGAGTGACCGCCCTGGCCGAGCGGATCCCCGCGCCGCGCCCCGCGCCCGAGCTGGCCGCAGGTCCCAAGGGCACCGTGCTGCTGGTCGAGGACGAGGCCCCCGTCCGCGCCTTCGCCGCCCGCGCCTTGCGGCTGAAGGGTTACGAGGTGCTGGAGGCCGATTCAGGCGAGGCTGCGCTGGCCATCCTGAACGAGAAGGGCGCCGCGGTGGACGTCTTCGTGACCGATGTGGTGATGCCTGGGATGGATGGCCCGACCTGGATCCGCGAGGGCAGAAAGATCGTCCCCGAGGCACGGGTGATCTTCATGTCCGGTTATACTGAGGACATCTTTATCGACGGGCAGGTCCCGGTTCCGAATGCTCAGTTCCTTGCTAAACCTTTCACATTGAATGAACTTTTGGGCGTAGTAGCCGTGAAGTTTGCGAGCGGGCCTGAAAGTGCGACATCTCACTAGTTGTTCAGTCCCAGCATCTGGCGGATCGGGTTGATGATGAATCTGTCAGGCTCTGAAGTCCATACCTTGCGGATGTATTCGTAGGGTGTGAGGCCGTTCAGGGTCTTGAGTCTGCGGGCGAAATTGTAAGCTGCAATGAAGTCGGCGAGGTGCGCGCGCAGCTGGTCGTGACTGGCGTAGTGATAGCGCTTGAGTGTCGCGTCCTTGATCGTGCGGTTCATTCGCTCGACCTGGCCATTTGTCCACAGGTGGTTGGGCTTGGTCAGGCGGTGTTCGATACCGCTAGACCATTGTCCTCGGACCGTTGGCGGACAAGGTCTCGCCCTCGCAGATCATGTCGAAGCGCATGGGCCGGGAATAAGGCGTCTTCCGGTTGCAAGGCTGCTCTGCGAACTGGATACCGTTGTCGGTCAGGATCGTATGGATGCGGTAAGGCACGACGTCCAGAAGGTGCTCCAAGAACTCCCAAGCGGTTTTCCTGTTGGCCTTTTCAACCAGTTGAACGACGGCAAACTTGCTCGTGCGGTCAATGGCTACAAAGAGGAAGAGCTTGCCCTCGGCCGTCTGCACCTCGGCAATGTCGATATGGACCTGCATCGGTTTCGTTCCGGTCTTTTGAGAGCGATAGTCGCCATCAATAAGACCGGATATGGCAGCGATACACAGCGACGAGTTCAAGCGGGATGCGGTTCGCATCGCGCTTACCAGTGGCCTGACACGGCGTCAGGTTGCATCTGATTTGGGGATCGGGCTTTCGACGCTCGGCAAGTGGGTTCGGGCGGTTTCGGAGAAAGCCAAGGTGCCCTCGCAGGATGCCGGTCTTCTGCGCGAGAACGAGCGGCTTCGCAAAGAGAACCGCATTCTCCGGGCGGAGAGGGAGGTGCCAAAAAAGCGGCGATGTTCTTCGCGGATCAAAGGCCGTGAAGTTTCAGCATATTGACGAGTATCGCGGCCCCCTGACCCGTAGCCATCTGTGCCGCCTGATGGGAGTTTCGGAACGCGGGCTTTATGCCTGGAAGCACCGGCCTCCATCGCATCGCCAGCGGCGCGACATGGTGCTCTTGGCTCATATCCGCGATCAGCATCGGTTAAGCCTGGGCAGCTAGGGCCGACCACGGATGACCGAGGAGCTGAACGAGCTGGGCATCCGCGTCGGCCAGCGCCGTGTGGGCCGTCTGATGCGCCAGAACGGCATCCAGGTCATTCGCAGCCGAAAGTTCAGGCGCACCACCGACAGCGATCACGCCTTCAACATCGCGCCCAATCTCCTGCAGCAGGATTTCACGGCGAGCGGGCCGAACCAGAAGGGGGCTGGTGACATCACCGTCGCCATTGTCGCTCGGACCGATGGCGCAACAATGGCGACTCTGGACGCGCGAGGGGCGGGTTTATCTGGCCGTGATCATCGATCTCTTCTCAAGGCGGGTCGTGGGCTGGGCCATCAGCAACCGCATGAAGCAGGATCTGGCCTTGCGGGCCCTGAACATGGCGATCGCGATCCGGAGGCCACCGCCAGGTTGCATTCATCACACGGATCGCGGGTCGCAATACTGCGCTCACGACTATCAGAAGCTGCTGCGCAAGCACGGGTTCAAGGTGTCGATGAGCGGGAAGGGCAACTGCTATGACAATTCTGCCGTCGAGAGCTTCTTCAAGTCGCTCAAGGCCGAACTCGTCTGGCGCCGCAACTGGCAAACCCGTCGCGAGGTCGAGATCGCCCTCTTCGAATACATCAACGGCTTCTACAATCCGCGCCGGAAACACTCAGCCCTCGGCTGGAAATCACCCGTGGCCTTCGAACAAAGGGCCGCTTAACATGAGCGCCTGACCGGAACAGAGGCGGCGCAGGTCCAATACGGAAAAACCGATCGGGTAGCGCTTGAACTTCGCACGCTTGAGCTTGTCACCGCCCACGTCCGGCAGTCGCGAGATGCCATGCCGCTGCGGGCATCGGTACAGCGCCGAGCGCGTCAAATGCGGGATCGAGGGCTGAAGTGCGTATAGGCAGTGGTCCAGCGGCAGCAGCGTATGGCGCCGAAACGCGACGATTGCTGCTTCCTCGGCCTCACTCAAGACCGTGGAGCGCGGTTCCTTTTGGCCCGGTCTTGAGGTCCTCGACCGTTTGGCGCTTGCTCCACTTCGCGACGGTCTTGGGATTCATGCTCAGCTCCCGGCTCAGTTGCGCGCGCGAAGCTTGCGATCATTCGGGCCAAGCCTTCGGACCGATGGCGAGCCGGCCCTCATTATTGCAGCTCTGACAGCGTGCGTGGTCGTGGCGCTCCCGTGACGAACTCGTCCCATAATGCCTCCTTCCATTCCCACGAAAGGATTGCACCATCAAACCGTGGGATCAAACAACTAAGCTCCAGACCCATTGATCCTACGGTCTCTAAGTGATTCTGGCTTTGCATGGAAACCTAATTGATGAGCGACTGACTGGCCATTGGTCTTAATAGCCCCGTGTTTCTCGGACGCTTTCACGTCTCATGATCTGCCGTCGCTCGAACTCCGCGGGCGACAGCATTCCGTTTCTCGCGTGCTTGCGCCTCGGGTTGTAGAACATCTCGATGTAATCGAACACGTCCTGCCTGGCGTTTTCGCGCGTCCGGTAGGTCCTCCGCCTGATCCGCTCGCGCTTGAGCAGGTTGAAGAAGCTCTCCGCAACGGCATTGTCATGGCAGTTGCCGCGGTGGCTCATCGAATGCTCAAGATTGTGTGCGCGCAGAAACGCAGCCCAGTCCATGCTGCTCAACTGACTGCCTTGGTCCGAGTAGATCAGCACCTTGTTCTTAGGCCTGCGCCGCCAGACAGCCATGAGCAGGGCCTGCAAGACGACATCTGTCGTCTGACGGCTTTGCATCGACCAGCCGACCACGCGCCGGGAATACAGATCGATGACGACCGCAAGGTAAGCAAAGCCCTCCTGCGTCCGGATGGAGGTGATGTCGGTCACCCAGACCTTGTCCGGGGCCTCGACATCAAACTGCCGGTGGCGGGTGCTATCGACCACGACCGACGGCTTGCCGCCCTAACTGCCGGGGCGGCGCTTATAGCCGATCTGCGCCCTGATTCCCGCAAGCTGCGCCAGTCGGGAAACGCGGTTCGGACAGATACTCTCGCCCTGTTCGACCAGATCGTCATGCCGCTTGCGGTAGCCATAGACCTTGCCGCTCTCCGCCCAAGCCATCTGCAGCAGCTTGGTCTGGCGCCTGTCTTCCTGCGCCCGCTGGCTCACCGGTGTCTTCAGCCACGCGTAGAACCCGCTCGGCTGGATGCGCAGGCACCGGCACATCGCCCGAACCGAAAACTGGCCCCGATGCTCGGCCACGAACGCCGTCGCCATCGGGCTCGAACCAATGGCGCTCCTATGGCTCCACTCACTTTGCATCCCTGGCGAAATACGCGGTGGCCTTTTTTAAGATGTCACGCTCCTCGGACACCCGCACCAGCTCCCGCTTCAGTCGCCGGATCTCGGCATCCTTCTCTTTGTCACCCGACACTGCCTTCGCGAACTTGCGCTTCCAGGCATAGAGCGAGTGCGTGCTCACACCGAGCCGCTCTGAAACCTCCTTCGCCGGATAACCCCGTTCCGTGATCTGCGCGACAGCATCGCGCTTGAACTCGTCCGTGAAATTACCTGTGCCCATCATGGCCTCCTTGCCTCAAAGTTAGCGAAGAAAGCGTCCAGGAAACATGGGGCTATTCAGCTCAGAAACACAACCCGATCAGTAGGCTCTGTTGACAAAAGGGATTCACACCGCAGCGTGGGCGTGATTCAAGCTGGTATCTGCAATGGAAGCCAGCTTGGCACGAGACCTGATGTCGGATGAGGAATGGAAGTTCTTTGGACGGTTCATCCTGACAGTCCGCGCCCCGAACGGACGCAAACCTACCAACCACCACCTTGTTCTTGATGGGATTTTCTGGATCGCGCGCACGGGCTCTCCCTGGCGCGATCTGCCGGAAGGGTTCGGGAAGTGGTCAAGCGTCTACCGCCAGTTCCGGCGTTGGACGCTGGCGGGGCTCTGGGAGCAGATCATGGACGCCCTGAACGAAAGCGGCGCGGTCCCGCATGCACTGCAAATGATCGACAGCACCGTGGTTCGCGCCCATCATCAGGCAGCGGGCGCAAAAGGGGGCTGAGCCATGAGGCGCCACTGGTTCAAGCCCATGGCGAAGGCGACAGGGTTTTGGCCGTTCGCGTGGTGGCTTCACGACCAAGATCCACCTCCTCGTCAACGCAGCAGGGCTGCCTATGAGGACGGAGATCACCGCCGGGCAAACCTCCGACTATCTCGGCTTCGATCTGGTCATGGCCGACAATCTGCCGACACCAAGTGTTCTGCTGGCCGACCGAGGCTATGACGCTGACAGCATTCGAAAGTCCATGGGAAAACGCGATGTCTTGCCCGTCATCCCCATGCGCAAATCGCGAAAAAAGCGCATTGCCGTCGACCGGTCCTTGTATCGTCTTCGAAACCTTGTGAACGGTGCTTCAACAAGCTCAGGAACGCCCGCCGCGTTGCCACCCGTTACGACAAGACTGCGGAGAGCTTCCTAGGCTTCATCGATATCACGTCGATACGCCTTTGGGTCCGCCATTTGTTAACATAACCTAGAAACGGATCAAAGCTTAAAAAGCGCCAGATCCGGCCTAAATGATGGGAAGCACCTACGCTTGCTGTCGTGAACCTGCCCTCGGCATTCCGCATCTTGCAGCCGAACGAGCGTTCGAACTTACGAATGCGGTCCGCCATCTGTCAGGCAATGTTATTGCTGGTAGTGTCATTGTCCTCGGACCCGGTGACACTGCCCCCTTCGAGCATGAGCTGCCGGAAACGCCACTGCAGGTTCGGCTCAGCAGGGTTATGGCGCGCTACAATCGAAATGCTGGCACGATCACCCTGCGTCTCTTCGACAATCTACCGCTTTTCGAGGGTTGTCCGGCACTGTCGACGGCCGCCATCGCGGAAGATTTCGATATCAGACAAAATAGAACCCACCGCGAAGACTATAAAGGGGTATAGTCTGTATTATGTATCATTACCGGTAGGCTCAGGACTTCGGTAACGGGGTTGTCTCAGTCAAGCGGTTTAGGCTCCAGACTCATTAAGTTTCACAGCCAGAACAAGACGGTTGCGGCGAGCATGATCGCTGAGAAGAACGTTTCCGGGCAGCGGTCATAACGGGTTGCGACGCGCCTCCAGTCCTTCAGACGTCCGAACATGATTTCGATGCGGTTACGCCTTTTGTAACGCCGCTTGTCGTATTTGACGACCTTCTTGCGGGACCTCCGTCCGGGGATGCAAACCTTTATCCCCTTGTCTTTCAAAGCGTCTCTGAACCAATCAGCGTCGTAGCCCCTGTCGGCCAGAAGCCACTCAGCCTTCGGCAGGCTGCCCAGCAGCGCCGCCGCGCCGGTGTAATCGCTAACCTGGCCGGCCGACATGAAGAACCCGATCGGCCGCCCCTTCGCATCGGCGACAGCGTGCAACTTGGTGTTCATACCGCCTTTGGTGCGCCCGATCTGGCGCCCGCGCCCCCCTTTTTCACCCCAAGGCTCGAGGCCGTGCGGTGTGCCTTGAGATAGGTCGCGTCAATCATGATCGTCTTGTTCTCGGCGCTCTCGGCGGCAAGGCCGACCATGATCCGGGCAAAAACCCCGTTATCGCTCCAGCGCTTCCAGCGGTTGTAGAGGGTTTTGGCCGGGCCGTATTCCTTCGGCGCGTCACACCACCGCAACCCATTACGATTGATGAAAATTATGCCGCTGAGAACGCGACGATCATCGACCCGGGGCTTGCCATGGCTCTTGGGAAAGAACGGTTTCAGACGCTCCATTTGGGCGTCGCTCAGCCAGTAAAGATTACTCATCGATCAGGTCTCCTTGAGGAGCCTGAATCATGCAAAGACCGTAAGATCAATGGGTCTGGAGCCTAGGGCCTTCGTCTATGTATTTAGTGCCTTCAAATTATCGGTATTTCCTGATGTTGTGAAAGTGACGCAGCTCCTCCTCTGGGAGCAGATGACCTGCCATGACGCGATAGTAGAAAGGCCCCCTGACGATGCCCAACCCCTGCCCCATCGTTCTGGACCTCGACGGCACGCTGATCGACAGCGCGCCGGATATCCATGCCTGCGTGAACGCGGTCCTGCGGCAGCATCGGATCGCGCCGCTCGGCCTGCCCCGGGTGCGCAGCTTCATCGGCGGCGGGGTCGAGCTGCTGTGGTCGCGCATCATGGCCGCCTGCCGGATCGATCCGGCGCATCGGCCCGAACTGATCGCGGCCTTCATGGCGCGCTATCACGACGCGACGGCGCTGACGCGGCTGTTTCCCGGCGTGACCGAGGCCTTGGGGCGGCTAGCCGATGACGGGCACCCGCTCGGGATCTGCACGAACAAGCCGATGGGGCCGACGCGCCATGTGCTGCAGCATTTCGGGTTGTCGCAGCTGTTTCCCGTGGTCATCGGCGGGGACACGCTGCCGAAGCGCAAGCCCGATCCTGCACCGCTTCGGCTGGCCTTCGATCAGTTGGGGGGACCGGGCCTCTATGTCGGCGACAGCGAATTCGACGCCGATTGCGCGGCCGCCATGCCAGCGCCCTTCCTGCTCTTCACCGGCGGATATCGGCTGAAGCCGGAGGCCGAACTGCCCCATCTGGCGGCCTTCGACCGGTTCGAGCAGCTGCCCACCTTGGTGGCCGATGCGGCGATGACGCGACCGGCTTGACAAAAGGCTGGGAAAGACGGCACTTCGAACCCGTTCCGACCTGAAAGGCCAGCCGATGGATTTGCGTCAACTCAGCCCGACATTGGCGGTCTCGCCGCAGATCCAGCCGCAGGACCTGCCCGCGCTGGCCCAAGCCGGATTCAAGGTGCTGGTCAACAACCGCCCCGATGACGAGGTCGGCCCCGAGATCGACCATGACGTGATGGCCCAGGCCGCCGCGGATGCGGGGATGCGCTATCACTACCTGCCCTTCCATCCGGGCCAGATCACCCCCCAGCTGATCGCCGAATTCGGCGAGGCGACAGCGGGCCAGGCGCCGGTCATCGCCTATTGCCGGTCAGGCAACCGCTGCACGGTCCTCTGGGCGCTGAACCAGGCCGGCCGCATGCCCGAGGAGGAGATCCTGCAGACCGCCGATCAGGCCGGATACGACCTGACCGGCATCCGCCCGCTGATCGCCTCGCTGGCCAGCCGCAAGGCGTGACGGTCAGGCGGGCACGCCGAAGGCGCGCTTGACATTGGCCGTCCAGCCCAGGGTCCTCTGATCGCCCGCGCGGATCGCCGGGCGCTTCATGACCGATGGCTTGTCGCCCATCATCGCGACCGGATCGGCGGCGCGCTCCTCCTCGGACATGCCGCGCCAGGTCAGGCTGGCCCGGTTCACGATCTTGTCGCCGAAATCGCGGACCAAGGCCGCGCGTTCGTCGCGGTCCAGCGGCTCGGCCTGGACGTCGCGGAAGGTCACACTCCAGCCATGCTCCTCCAGCGCGGCCTGCGCCTTCTGGCAGGTCGAACAATGGGCCAGGCCGTACATGGTCAGGGTCTTGGACATGGCGCGCCTCAGATGAAGGGGACGAAGGGGACGCCGCAGGCCGACAGGCCAAGGGTCGCCAGCAGGGCAAGGGTCAAGCGCATCGGGTCATCCTTTCATGCGGGTCTGCGCCCGTTATTGCCAGCCGCGCGGGCGTCGACAAGTCAGATCTCGTCATCATGGGGATGGTGCAGGCGCTTGCGGATGCGGCGCATCGCCCACCAGACGGCCAGGATCACCGGCGGCGTCAGCACCGCCACCAGCAGGGCCTTGTCCACCCCCCCTGCCCCCGCCACCGGCGCCAGCGCATAGCCCAGCAGCCCGAGCGCGTAATAGCTGATCGCCACGACCGACAGCCCCTCGACCGTGTGCTGCAGGCGCAGCTGCAGGTCGGCGCGGCGGTCCATGCGATGCATGATCTTCTGGTTCTGGGCGCTGCGTTCCACATCGACGCGGGTGCGCAGCAGCTCGGCCGCGCGGGCGGTGCGTTCCAGCATCGTGCCCAAGCGCCGCTCGGCCGATTTCGCGGTGCGCATCGCGGGCTCGTAGCGGCGGCGCATGAATTCGGTCAACATCTGCAGGTCCATGAACCGTTCCTCGCGCAGGGCCGCGATGCGGTCATGCACGATCGCCTCATAGGCGGCATTCGCGCCGAAGCGGAAGGAATGCTGGACCGCCTGCGCCTCCAGCCGGGTCGAGACCGCCAGCAGATCGTGCAGCAGCTGATCGGCGGGGCGCGCATCATCGGCCATGGATGCCAGGATCGCGGTCAGCTGCGGCTCGAGCTCGTTCAGGTGCCGTGTCAGGTCGCGAGCGCGCCCCAGCCCCAGCATCGACATGGCACGATAGGTCTCCAGCTCGACCAGGCGGTGGACCAGCCGGCCCACGCGGCTGTCCGAGGTGCCGGGCCGGACAAAGACCGCAAAGCGCATCCAGCCATCCGCATCGATCCGGAAATCCCCCGCGATCAGCGCCGTGCGGTCCAGGACCCAGATCGCGGCCAGGCTGTCGGGGGCGAACCAGCCCGCCATCCGCTCGCGCGCCTCGGCCGGATCCTCGGGCAGCAGGTCCACCTGGACCATCACCGCCGCGATGCGCCGCCCCGGCGCGGCCTGCTGCCAGCCCTCGGCAAAGATCGCCGCAGCCGAGGGGTCGAACGGCCGGATCGGCAGGCCCGGCACGGTGGCCATGTAGGACACGAATTCCGTATGGCTTTCCCATTTCAGCGCATGCCGCCCCAGCACCCCCTGGTAATGGCTGCCGGAGGGATCGGGGCGCGGGCCGCCATGGCGTTCGACCAGCTCCTCCAGATGGGCCATGTCCAGGTCGGCATCCCGATTGGCGGCGTCGCGCGGCTCCTTGAAGGCCACGAAGACGGCGGTCCCGGGGGCGGCCAGCCGCGGCGAGGGCCGGGCATGCAGCTCATTGGCCAGCGCATAGCGCAAGGGATGTTCGGTGGCCGGGCTCATCGCATTCCCCCTGTGACGGTGCCCGATGATCGGCCAGGCCCGTGGCCGCGCGCAAGGCCCCCGGATGAAAAAAGGCCCGCCGGTTGGGTGAACCGGCGGGCCTTCCATGCGACGGTCTCGCGGATCAGTCGACCATGGGCAGCAGCTTGTTGATGCTGTCCTTCGCATCGCCATAGAACATCCGCGTGTTCTCCTTGAAGAACAGGGGGTTCTCGATCCCGCTATAGCCGGTGCCTTGGCCGCGCTTGCTGACGAAGACCTGCTTGGCTTTCCACACCTCCAGCACCGGCATGCCGGCGATGGGGCTGTTCGGATCGTCTTGGGCCGCGGGGTTCACGATGTCGTTCGACCCGATGATGATGACGACATCGGTCGAGGGGAAGTCCTCGTTGATCTCGTCCATCTCCAGTACGATGTCATAGGGGACCTTGGCCTCGGCCAGCAGCACGTTCATGTGGCCCGGCAGGCGTCCGGCGACGGGGTGGATGGCAAAGCGCACCTCCTTGCCCGCGGCGCGCAGCTTGCGGGTCAGCTCGCTGACCGCGCCCTGGGCCTGGGCCACGGCCATGCCGTAACCCGGAACGATGACGACGCTGTCGGCCTCGTTCAGGGCGGCGGCCACGCCATCCGCGTCGATGGCCACCTGTTCGCCCTCGATCGCAGCGGCGGGGCCGGTTTCTCCGCCAAAGCCGCCCAGGATAACGCTGACGAAGTTGCGGTTCATCGCCTTGCACATGATATAGGACAGGATCGCCCCCGAGGACCCGACCAGTGCCCCCGTCACGATCAGCAGGTCATTGCCGAGCGTGAAGCCGATCGCCGCGGCCGCCCAACCGGAATAGCTGTTCAGCATCGACACCACGACCGGCATGTCCGCGCCGCCGATGCCCATGATCAGGTGATAGCCGATGAAGAAGGCCAGGAGCGTGATGACGATCAGCCAGAAGATCGCCGGCCCCGTGCCGGTGAAATAGAGCACGCCCAGCAGGATCGACAAGGCCAGCGCGCCCGCGTTCAGCATATGCCCGCCGGGCAGCTTCTTGGGCTTGCCGTCCACGCGGCCCGACAGCTTGCCGAAGGCCACGACGGACCCGGTGAAGGTCACCGCGCCGATGAATACGCCCAGGAACACCTCGATCTTCAGCATGGCGATCTCGGCCGGGGTCTTGTCGGCCAGCAGGGCGGCGAAGCCGGTCCAGACCTGCTCGACCCCCTCGGCGCGGGCGCGCAGCACGCGGCCCAGCTCGATCTGGGCGTTGAAGCCGACGAAGACCGCGGCCAGGCCCACCAGCGAATGCATGGCTGCGACCAGCTGGGGCATCTCGGTCATCTGGACACGCTTGGCGATCAGCCAGCCCGCGGTGCCGCCGATGGCGATCATCACGACCGACAGGAACCAGTTGCCCGCGCCCGGCCCGAACAGCGTGGCGATGACGGCCAGCGCCATGCCCGCGATGCCGTACCAGATGGCGCGCTTGGCGCTTTCCTGTCCCGACAGCCCGCCCAGGGCCAGGATGAAGAGGACCGAGGCGACCACATAGGCCGCAGTGGTGAATCCGTATTCCATTCCTGTCCCCTTACGACTTCTGGAACATGGCCAGCATCCGGCGCGTGACCAGGAAGCCGCCAAAGATGTTGACGCCCGCCATCAGCACGGCCAGCGCGCCCAGCAGCACGACCCACCAGGACCCCGACCCGATCTGCATCAGCGCGCCCAGGATGATGATGGAGCTGATCGCGTTGGTGATCGCCATCAGCGGCGTGTGCAGCGAATGGGCGACGTTCCAGATCACCCGGAAACCGACGAAGCAGGCCAGCACGAAGACGATGAAATGCGACATGAAGCTGGCCGGCGCCACCAGCCCGATCAGCAGCAGCAGCAGGCCGCCCCCCACCAGCAGCTTCAGCTGGTTGGCGGTGTCGGCCTTGAAGGCCGCGGCCTCGGCAGCGCGACGTTCCTCCGGGGTGGGGGCCTTCTTCTTCTCCTTGGGCTTCTGGGCCGCGATGGCTGCGACCTTGGGCGGCGGGGGCGGCCATGTCACGTCATGGTCATGGACCACGGTCGCGCCGCGGATCACGTCATCTTCCATGTTGTGATGGATGACCCCGTCCTTGCCCGGCGTCAGGTCGGCCAGGAAATGCCGGATGTTGTTGCCATAGAGCTCGGAGGCCTGCGCCCCCATGCGCGAGGGAAAGTCGGTATAGCCGATGATGACCACGCCGTTTTCGGTCACGATGCGCTCGTCCGGCACGGTCAGGTCGCAATTGCCGCCCTTTTCGGCCGCCAGATCGACGATGACGCTGCCCTGCCGCATCGCGGCGACCATGTCCGCGGTCCACAGCTTGGGCGCGTCGCGGCCCGGGATCAGCGCCGTGGTGATGACGATGTCCATCTGGGGGGCCAGCTCGCGGAACTTGGCCAACTGCTTTTCGCGGAATTCCGGGCTGGAGGGCGCCGCATAGCCGCCCGTCGCCGCACCGTCCTGCACCGGTTCGTCGAATTCCAGAAAGACGAATTCCGCCCCCATGGATTCGATCTGCTCGGCCACCTCGGGGCGCACGTCGAAGGCATAAACCTGCGCGCCCAGGGACACGGATGCCCCGATCGCCGCCAGGCCCGCGACGCCCGCGCCCACGACCAGCACCTTGGCCGGGGGCACCTTGCCCGCCGCGGTCACCTGGCCGGTGAAGAAGCGCCCGAAATTGTTCGCCGCCTCGATCACCGCGCGATAGCCCGCGATATTGGCCATCGAGGACAGCGCGTCCATCTTTTGCGCCCGGCTGATCCGGGGCACCATGTCCATCGCGATGGCGGTGATGCCCTGATCCTTGGCCTGCGCCAGCAGATCCGCGTTCTGCGCCGGATAGAAGAACGAGATCACCGTCTGACCCGCGCGCATCTGCCCGATCTCGGCCTCGGTGGGCTGGCGCACCTTGGCCAGCACGTCCACCGCGCCGATCAGCGCCGCCGCATCGGGCAGGACGGTGACGCCCGCCTGGCGGTAATCCTCGTCGCGGAACCCGGCCCGCGCGCCGGCGCCGCTTTCCACGAAGACCTCGTGCCCCAGCTTGCCGAGATGCCCGGCCGAGGCCGGGGTGACGGCCACCCGCGCCTCGTTCTCGAAGCCCTCTTTCAATGCGCCAATCTTCATGGCTTCCAATGCCCCCCGGATGGTTGTTCTCGCAGTTGCAGAAGACATAGCACCACGAAAGAATGTTTCACAAGTCCGCCCTCGATATGGCGTGACGTAAGCGCGACCAAGGTCGGAACGTTCCGATCCATGCGCCGGACGTGAAAAGGCCCGGATGCGGCTGCATCCGGGCCTGTCTGGATCGGGCGTGGTGCCGGATCAGTTGGCGGGCGTCGTCGCCGGGGCGGGGCCTGCATCCGGGGTCGCGGCACCGGTGCCGGGCGCGGCCGAGGTGGTGGGTTCGGTCGCATCCGTGCCGGTGGCCGGGGCGGCCGTGTCAGCGGGCGCTTCCTCGATGGTGATCGCCTCGTCAACCGGATCGGCCGCGGGGGCCTCGGTCGCGGGGGTCTCAGCCGCCGGTGCTTCGGTCGCGGGCGCCTCGGTCGTCGTATCGGCCGCGGGCGCTTCGGTCGCCGGTGCTTCGGTGGCGGGCGTCTCGGTCGCCGGTGCGGGGGCCGGAGTCACGGGATCGGTGGTGGTGTCCTCGGTCTCGACCTCGTCCGTGCCGGTGGCGACGGGATCGGTGGCCGGGGGCGTGCCGGTGGTCGTCACGGTGGTCGTGTCGCCTTCGACAACCGTCGAATCATCGGTCATGAAGCGCTGCAGAACGAAATAGGCCAAGGCCAGCGCCAGCAAGACGCCGATGATCAGCGGCAACGCCGAGGACTTGCGCTCGACCGGCTCGACATAGGTTTCACGCTGTGCGGACTGGGTGGGATCGACCGGTTCGACCGGATCGACGGGCTGGCGCGGACGGTTCGGATCGTTGGGATCGTAGCTCATGCTGGGCCTCCAATTCTGCTTGTCTTTTGACCGGGTTAGCTTGCAGTCCTTGGCGCGTCACCGCCCGGCTGTCAATGCCGAGCCCCGATGCCCCGCCTTGCGAGCCGGCGTTCAGGCGATTAACACAGGGGAAAGGCCGGGGTTCCGCCCGACGGCCGGATTTTTGAGGAAAGGCGCTGACCATGTCCGCGACGAAACCGCAGCCCGTCCAATATCTTGCCGATTACAGACCCTGGCCGTTCCTGCTGTCGCAGACCCGGCTGGACATCACCCTGAGGCCCCGCGGAACCACCGTGCGGGCCGAATTGCACCTGGCCCCGCGCGACGGCGTGGTGGACCTGGAACTGGATGGCGGCAAGGGGCTGGATCTGGTCTCGATCGGCATCGACGGGCGGCCCCTGGACCCCGCCCATCAGCGCCGCGACGACGAAAGGCTGACCATCGCGGCGGCCGCCCTGCCCCGCGGCCCCTTCGTGCTGACCACCGAGGTCCGCATCGACCCCGAGGACAACACCGCCTTCGAGGGGCTCTATCTGTCCGGCGGGATCTTCTGCACCCAATGCGAGGCCGAGGGCTTTCGCCACATCACCTTCTATCCGGACCGCCCGGACGTGATGACGGTCTTTCACGTCACCTTGCACAGCGACCTTCCCGTGCTGCTGTCGAACGGCAACCCGGTCGCGCAGGCACCCGGACGCGCCGAATGGCACGACCCCTGGCCCAAGCCCAGCTATCTGTTCGCGCTGGTCGCGGGGGATCTGGTCGCGGTCAGCGACCGCTTCACCACCCGGTCGGGGCGGGACGTGGCGCTGAATGTCTGGGTCCGGCCCGGCGATCAGGGCCGCGCGGGATTCGCGATGCAATCGCTGATCCGGTCGATGGAATGGGACGAAAAGGTCTATGGCCGCGAATATGACCTGGATGTGTTCAACATCGTCGCGGTCGATGATTTCAACATGGGGGCCATGGAAAACAAAGGGTTGAACATCTTCAACTCGAAACTGGTCCTGGCCTCGCCCGATACTGCGACCGATACCGATTACGAACGGATCGAGGCGGTGATCGCGCATGAGTATTTCCACAACTGGACCGGCAACCGCATCACCTGCCGCGACTGGTTCCAGCTCTGCCTCAAGGAGGGGCTGACCGTCTATCGCGACCAGCAGTTCACCAGCGACCTGCGTTCCGCCGCGGTCAAGCGGATCGAGGATGTCCGAACCCTGCGCGCCCGCCAGTTCCGCGAGGATCAGGGCCCCCTGGCCCATCCGCCCCGGCCCGACCGCTACGAGGAGATCAACAATTTCTACACCGCCACGGTCTATGAAAAGGGCGCCGAGATCATCGGCATGCTGCGCGCCCTGGTCGGGCCCGAGGCCTATGACCGCGCGCTGACGCTCTATTTCGACCGACATGACGGCCAGGCCGCCACGATCGAGGATTGGCTGGCGGTCTTTCAGGACGCCACCGGCCGCGACCTGACCCAGTTCAAGCGCTGGTACACCGATGCCGGCACCCCCGTCCTGACGATGGAGGAGGACTGGGCCGATGGTCGCCTGACTGTCAGCTTCACCCAATCGACCCCGCCCACCCCCGGCCAGCCCGACAAGCCCGCCCGGGTGATCCCCATCGCCCTGGGCCTGATCGCGCCTTCGGGCGCCGAGATCCTGCCCACCACCCTGCTGGAGATGACGGAGGAACGGCAGGATTTCACCTTCGACGACCTGCCCGAGCGGCCGGTCCTGTCGGTGCTGCGCGGTTTCTCGGCCCCGGTGATGCTGCGCCGCGTGCTGGACGACCGGACGCGGGCGTTCCTGCTGGCCCATGACACCGACCCCTTCGCCCGGTGGGAGGCGGGGCGCGAACTGGCGCTGTCCGCCTTGGGCCAGATGGCCACGGGCGGGCAGGCGGGCGCGGATTTCGTCGATGCGATCGGCGCGCTGATCGCCGATGACGCCGCCGATCCGGCCTTCCGCGCCCTGTGCCTGGCCCTGCCATCGGAGGACGAGATCGCGACCCATCTGGCCGACCGCGACCTGACCCCCGATCCCGACGCGATCCATGCCGCGCGCGAGGCCTTGGCCCAACGCATCGCCCAGACCCATCAGGGCCTGCTGGCGGCGGTCTATGACGCGATGACGGTGGACGGCCCCTATTCCCCCGATGCCGATGCGGCGGCGCGGCGGTCGCTGCGCATCGCGGCGCTCGGCCTTCTGAACCGCATCGACGGCGGCGACCGGGCCGAGGTGCTGTTCGGCATCGCCTCGAACATGACCGAACGCATGGCGGCGCTGACCTGCCTGATCCGCATCGGCCGCGGCACCGCCGCCCTGCGCATGCTGGAGGAGGAGTTCGGCGACAACCGCCTGGTCATGGACAAGTGGTTCGCCGTCCAGGTCATGGCCGCGCCCCCCGACCGGGCGGTCGCGGTGGCCCGGGACCTGTCGCGCCGGGCGGATTTCGACTGGCGAAATCCCAACCGCTTCCGCGCGCTGCTAGGCGGGCTGGCGGCCAATCACGCGGGCTTTCACGCGGCCGACGGGACGGGCTATGCCTTCACCGCCGACTGGCTGATGCGGATGGATGCGGCCAATCCGCAGATCGCGGCGCGCATGTCCACCGCCTTCGAGACCTGGCCCCGCTATGACGCCCCCCGGCGCGCCCATGCGCAGGCCGCGCTGGAACGGATTGCCGCGGTCGAGGGTTTAAGCCGCAACACGCGCGAGATGGTGTCGCGCATGATCGCCGCCGGTCGGTGATTTTTGGGGGGATGTCATGTCCGAAAACCTGTCCGCCCGCGCCGAGATGCAGGCGCGCCTGGACCCGCTGATCGCCGAACGGGCGCCCTGGCTGTTCTCCGGTCGCCTGCATCACCGCGCCGCACGCCATGCGATGATGGCGCTGCTGCGCTATCCGCGCACCGTCCAGCTAGGGGCCGAGTTCCGTGACCTGCCCTCGGCCGAGATCTTTCGCCGCATGTCCGAGATGATCGTTCGCGACCTGACCGTCGAGGGGCTGGAGCATATCCCCGCCACGGGCCCCGCCCTGATCGTCGCCAACCACCCGACCGGCATCGCCGACGGCATCTTTCTGAACGCGGTGATCTCGCAGCTGCGCGACGATCTGTTCATCTATGCCAATCACGACATGGTCCGGGTCCTGCCGCAGATGATCGACATGATCGCCCCCGTCGAATGGCGGGTCGAAAAGCGCAGCCATGCCAAGACCCGCGCGACGATGGACTACACCCGCGACGCCATCATGGCGGGGCGGATCGGGCTGATCTTTCCCTCGGGCCGACTGGCGAAACGCCGCGGCCTGACGCTGACCGAGCGTCCCTGGATGGCCAGCGCGGCGATGATCGCGCGCAAGTTCGACCTGCCGGTGATCCCGCTGCGCATCCGGGCGCGCAATTCGGGGCTGTTCTATCTGTTCGACAGGCTGCATCCGACGCTGCGTGACGTGACGCTGTTCAACGAGGTGCTGAACAAGTCCCAAGCCAGCTATCGCGTGACCATCGGCGCGCCGATCCCCGCCGCCGAGCTGCCGCGCAGCAGCGACGAGGCGATCCTGGCGCTGCGGGATCATGTGCTGTCCCTGCCCGCGCCGGGCCCCGCCGCCGGGCATCTGGGCCCCGCGCGCAGCTGGCTGCGCCGTCAGCTGGCCCCCACGCCGGTGCGCGGCTAGGTCACCATGTCGTCGCGATGGACCAAGGCCGCGCGACCGGGATAGCCCAGGATCGTCTCGATTTGGGCGCTGTGATGGCCGGCGATGCGCCCCGCCTCGTCGGCGGTATAGCGCGTCAGCCCCGTGGCCAGCCTTTCGCCCCCCGGCCCGGTGATCGCCACCGGATCGCCGCGGCCAAAGGCGCCCTCGACCCGGGTGATCCCGGCGGGAAGCAGCGATTTGCCATGCGCCAGCGCGCGGGCGGCGCCGTCATCGACATGCAGCACGCCCTTGGGCTTCATTGCCGCGATCCAGCGCTTGCGCGCCAGCTGGGGGTCGGCCTCGGGCAGAAACCAGCTGGCCCGCGCGCCTTGGGCCACGGCGGTCAGCGGGCGCAGGACCGATCCTTCGGCGATGGCCATGGCGCAGCCGCCCGCCACGGCGGTGCGCGCGGCCATTAGTTTCGTCTTCATCCCGCCCTTGGACAGGCCCGAGACCGGGTCCCCGCCCATCGCCTCGATCTGGGGCGTGATCGCCTCGATCACCGGCAGGTGCCGCGCCGAAGGGTCGGTCTTGGGATTGGCAGTATAAAGCCCGTCCACATCCGACAGCAGCAGCAGCTGATCGGCCCCGCAGGTCACCGCGATCTGGGCGGCCAGCCGGTCATTGTCGCCAAAGCGGATCTCATCGGTGGCCACCGTGTCGTTCTCGTTCACGATGGGCACGACGCCCAGGGACAGCAGCGTCTGCATCGTGGCGCGGCTGTTCAGGTAGCGGCGGCGGTCGGCGCTGTCCTCCAGCGTCAGCAGGATCTGGGCTGTGGGCACGCCATGGGGCGCCAAGGCCTCCTCATAGGCGCGGGCCAGGCGGATCTGGCCCACGGCGGCGGCGGCCTGCGCCTGTTCCAGGGGCAGCGCGCCGGGCGCCAGCCCCAGCACCCGCCGCCCGAGCGCGATCGACCCCGAACTGACCAGCACCACGTCGCAGCCCCGCGCCCGCCACGCGGCCACGTCGTCGCACAGCCCCCGCAGCCAGTCGCCGCGCAGCCCGTCCGGCCCAACCAGCAGCGCCGATCCGATCTTGACCACCAGCCGCCGCGCGGCCTCCAGCCGGGGCGCGGTCACGGCTGCCAGGTTCCTTCCGGCGTCTCGGATGGCGCCGGCGCGCGCGAGGGCGCGACATGGGACCAGAGCGCGCGCAGCACCTCGGTCACCCCGGTCCGCGCCACGCCCGACATCAGCATGACCGGATGGCCCAGCTCGGCCTCGACCTGGGCGCGGCGTTCGGCGATCTCGTCATCGTCCAGCGCGTCGATCTTGTTCAGCGCGGTCACCCGGGGCTTGTCCATCAGGACGGGGGAATAGGCCTCCAGTTCGGTCAGGATGGTGCGCGCATCCTCGGCCGCGGTCTCGGAGGTGCCGTCGATCAGGTGCAGCAGCACGCGGCTGCGTTCGACATGGCCCAAGAACTGGTCGCCCAGGCCCCGGCCCTCGCTGGCGCCCTCGATCAGGCCGGGAATGTCGGCCATCACGAATTCATGCCCGTCTACCCCCACGACGCCCAGATTGGGATGCAGCGTGGTGAAGGGGTAATCCGCGATCTTGGGCCGCGCGTTCGACACCGCAGCCAGGAAGGTCGATTTCCCGGCATTGGGCAGACCCACCAGCCCCGCATCCGCGATCAGCTTCAGCCGCAGCCAGATGGTGCGCTCGATCCCCTCCTGGCCGGGATTGGCGGTGCGCGGGCTGCGGTTGGTGGCCGACTTGAAATGCAGGTTGCCCCAGCCCCCGTTGCCGCCCTTGGCCAGCAGCACGCGCTGGCCGACCTCGGTCAGGTCGGCGATGACGGTCTCCTCGTCCTCGTCCAGGATCTCGGTGCCGACGGGGACGCGCAGGACCACGTCATCGGCGGATTTGCCGGTCATCTGGCTGCCCATGCCGTGCTGGCCGGATTTCGCGAAGAAATGCTGCTGATAGCGGAAATCGATCAGCGTGTTCAGGCCCGGCACCGCCTCGGCCCAGACATCGCCGCCGCGGCCGCCGTCGCCGCCGTCCGGGCCGCCATATTCGATGAACTTCTCGCGCCGGAAGGACACGCAGCCCGCGCCACCCCCGCCCGAGCGGATATAGACTTTGGCGAGGTCGAGAAACTTCATGGCAGGGCTCCTTTTGCGGCAGCGGATACGCCCTTGCGGATCGTGGCGCAAGGGCGGCGGTCTGGCAATGCCGCAGCGGCTGCCTATGTTTGGATCAAAGGAGACCGCCATGATCCGTTTCGACAACAGCTATGCCCGGATGCCGCAGGGGTTCTTTCAGCGCGTGGACCCGGTGCCGGTGCGCGCGCCGCGCCTCTTGGCACTGAACGCCCCGCTGGCCGCCAGGCTGGGGCTGGACGCGGATGCGCTGGATGCGGCGATGCTGGCGGGCAACACCGTCCCCGAAGGCGCGGCCCCCCTGGCCCAGGCCTATGCGGGCCATCAGTTCGGCGGCTTCGTCCCGCAGCTGGGCGACGGCCGGGCGGTCCTGCTGGGCGAGGTCGTGGCCCCCGACGGGGCGCGCTTCGACATCCAGCTGAAAGGGTCGGGGCCGACGCCCTTCTCGCGCCGGGGCGACGGGCGGGCCTGGTTGGGGCCGGTCCTGCGCGAATACCTGGTCAGCGAATACATGGCCGCGATGGGCGTGCCCACCACCCGCGCCCTGGCCGCCGTGGCCACGGGCGAGACGGTGCTGCGCGAAGGCCCCCTGCCCGGCGCCGTCCTGACCCGCGTGGCGGCCAGCCATATCCGCGTGGGCACGTTCCAGTATTTCGCCGTGCGCGGCGATACGGATGCGCTGGCGGCACTGACGGATCACGTCATCGCCCGGCATTACCCGGATGCGGACGGGCCCTTGGCGCTGCTGGATGCGGTGGTGGCGGCCCAAGCCCGCACGGTGGCGCGCTGGATGGGGCTGGGCTTCATCCACGGGGTGATGAACACCGATAACATGGCCATCTCGGGCGAGACGATCGATTACGGCCCCTGCGCCTTCATGGACGGCTATCACCCCGGCACGGTCTTCTCCTCAATCGACCGCCAGGGGCGCTATGCCTGGGCCAACCAGCCCAATATCGCGGTCTGGAACCTGGCCCAGTTCGCCACATGCCTGATCCCCCTGATGGGCGAGGAAGGCCCCGCCGTCGAGGCCGCGACCGAGGCCGTGCACCGCTTTGCCCCCCTTTATCAGCAGGCCTGGATGGAGGGGTTCGGCGCCAAGCTGGGCATCGATGGCGACGCGCATCGCCCGGTGATCGAATCGCTGCTGCAGATGATGGCCGTCCAGCGGGCCGATTTCACTCGCGTCTTCGCCGGGCTCGCCTGCGGGACGGCGCGCGACGAATTCACCGACCGCGGGGCCTTCGATGACTGGGCGCGCGGCTGGCGGGCGCTGGATCCCGACCTTGGCGCGATGGCCCGCGCCAATCCGCGCCGCATCCCGCGCAACCACCGCATCGAACAGGCCATCGCCGCCGCCGTCGCGGGCGATATGGCCCCGTTCCAGCGGCTGTCGCAGGCGCTGATCCACCCGCTGGAGGATCGCGCCGAATGGGACGACCTGGCCCGCCCGCCCTTGGCCGGCGAAGCGGTGCATCAGACCTTTTGCGGCACCTGAATGGCGGCGCGGTGAACCCGCCCTTGCGGTTGCCGCGTTCCTGTCCATGATCGCCTGCAAGACCGCGGAGACCGGATGCTGAAGCTCGCCAGCTACAACCTGCACAAATGCCGCGGCATGACCGGCCCGCATGCACCCGAACGCAACCTGGCCGTGATCCGCGCGCTGGACCCCGACATCATCGCCCTGCAGGAGGTCGATTTCCGCTATGGCGTCCGCCCCGAGGCCCTGCCGCGCAAGCTGATCCAGGCCGAGACGGGGCTGGTCCCCGCCGACATCTTCGGCACCACGGAAAGCAGCCTGGGCTGGCACGGCCAGACCATCCTGATGCGCCCGCATCTGGCTGCGCAGGCGGTGCTGCGCCGCCTGCCTTTGCCGGGGCTGGAGCCGCGCGGCGCCATCGCCCTGCGCCTGCCGGGGCTGACGGTGATCGGGGCGCATCTGGGCCTGGCGCGGTCCTCGCGCCGCGCGCAGCTGGCGCGGATCACCGCCCAGGCCGCCCGCATCGCCGAGGATCACATCGTCCTGATGGGCGATTTCAACGAATGGCGCGACGACCGGGGCCTGGAATCGCTGGCCGGGTTCCGGGTGATCGCGCCGGGGCCCTCCTATCCCGCGCCCCTGCCCCAGCTGCGGCTGGACCGCATGGCGCTGACGCGCAATCTGGACGTGCTGGAAACGGGCGTCTTCACCCAGGCCGGCGCGCGCGAGGCGTCGGACCACCTGCCGATCTGGGCGCGCATCAAGCTGCCGTGATCATTGCGGAACCGGCCCCGCGCCGCTAACAAGGCGCCGAGCATCAACCGGAGTGCCCCAATGACCGCCATCATCGACATCTTCGCCCGCGAGATCCTGGACAGCCGCGGCAACCCGACCGTCGAGGTCGACGTCACGCTGGAGGACGGCACGATGGGCCGCGCGGCGGTCCCCTCGGGCGCATCGACCGGCGCGCATGAGGCGGTGGAAAAGCGCGACGGCGACAAGGCGCGCTATATGGGCAAGGGCGTGCTGGAGGCCGTGGCCGCCGTCAACGGCGAGATCGCCGAGAACCTGGTGGGCGAGGACGCGACCGAGCAGCGCGCCATCGACACAATGATGATCGAGCTGGACGGCACCCCCAACAAGGCGCGCCTTGGCGCGAACGCCATCCTGGGCGTCTCCATGGCGGTGGCCAAGGCCGCGGCGGATGCGACGAACCAGCCGCTCTATCGCTATGTGGGCGGCACGGCCGCGCGCATCCTGCCGGTGCCGATGATGAACATCATCAATGGCGGCGAACATGCCGACAACCCGATCGACATCCAGGAATTCATGATCATGCCCGTCGCCGCGGAAAACATCCGCGAGGCCGTGCGCATGGGATCCGAGATCTTTCACACGCTGAAGAAGGAGCTGTCGGCGGCGGGCCTGTCCACCGGCATCGGCGACGAGGGCGGCTTTGCCCCGAACCTGTCATCCACCCGCGACGCGCTGGACTTCATCCTGAAGGCCATCGAGAAGGCCGGCTACAAGCCCGGCGACGACATCATGCTGGCCTTGGACTGCGCCTCGACCGAATATTTCAAGGGCGGCAAGTACGAGATGAAGGGCGAGGGGAAATCCCTGTCGCCATCCGAGAATGTCGATTACCTGGCCGCGCTGTGTGACGCCTATCCGATCCTGTCGATCGAGGATGGCTGCGCCGAGGATGACTGGGACGGCTGGAAGATGCTGACCGACAAGCTGGGCGACCGCATCCAGCTGGTGGGCGACGATCTGTTCGTGACCAACCCCCGCCGCCTGGCCGAGGGCATCGAGAAGGGCTGCGGCAACAGCCTGCTGGTCAAGGTCAACCAGATCGGCACCCTGTCGGAAACGCTGGACGCGGTGCGCATGGCCGACCGCGCGGGCTTCACCAGCGTGATGTCGCACCGTTCGGGCGAGACCGAGGATGCGACCATCGCCGATCTGGCCGTCGCCACCAATTGCGGTCAGATCAAGACCGGCTCTCTGGCCCGGTCCGACCGGCTGGCGAAATACAACCAGCTGATCCGCATCGAGGAGATGCTGGGCGCCACCGCGGAATATGCGGGCCGGTCGATCCTGCGCTGAGACTTGGGCGGCCGGGGCGATCCGGCCGCCTCAATCCCCCGCATCGGGGGATGACGCCACCAGCTGCGCCAGGCTGCGCAGCGCGACCTCCAGCCGGTCGCGCGGCATCCGGCAGTTCAGCGCGATGCGCACCCCCTGGGGCAGCGCCACGCCCTGCCCCGCGAAATCCGAGGCCGGGCGCACGATCACCCCCGCCGCCGCCGCCCGCGCCACGAAATCCACCGCCTGCCAGCGCGGCGGCAAGGGCAGCCACAGCACCGGCACGCCGGGCTGGCTGCGCAGGCCCGCCCCGCCCAGGATGTCCTGGGCCAGGGCCAGCCGATCCTCGACCAGCGCCTGCACCTCGACCGCGATCCGCGCCCCGTCGCCCGACCGCAGCAGCCGCGTGACCAGCCCGGTGATCGGCTGCGACAGGCCCATATGGCTGTGCTGGGCGGCGACGCGGCCCGCCTGGCCCATCCCCTCCGGGCAGAGCAGGATGCCAAATCGCAGCCCCGCCGCGATGATCTTGGACAGGCTGGTGACATGCCAGACCCGTTCCGGCGCCAAGGCGCGCAGGCTGGGGGGCATGCCCGCCCCCGGCGCGGGGGCATAGCATTCATCCTCCAGGATCTGCAGGTCATGGCGGCGGGCGACGGCGACGATGGCGGCGCGGCGATCCTCGCCCATCCCGGCCAGGGTCGGGTTCTGGGCCGATGGCGTCAGGCAGACCAGCCGCGCGCCGCTGGCCCGCGCGACCCGGTCCAGCGCCTCGGGGACCATGCCCTGATCGTCCAGCGCCACGGGCAGCGTGCGCGCCCGCATCAGCCGCGCGGCATGGGCGATGCCGGGATAGGTCAGCGCCTCGACCATGACCTGCGGCGCCTGATCGGCCAAGGTGATCGCCATGACCAACGTGATCGCGTGCTGGCCGCCATGGGTCAGGACCAGATCCCCGCGCAGCACCGGCCCCAAGGCCCGCCCGCCCAGCCAGTCCGTCGCCGCGTCCCGGCAGTCCTGGTCGCGGCTCAGCGGCGTGTAATCCAGCAGATCGGCATCCAGATCGGCGGCCAGCGCCGTCAGATGCCGCGCCAGGACCCGCGCCTGCCCGCAATCGGGCAGCTGCGGGATGCGCAGATCCACCAGGTCCGACTGGCCCGCCGGATGATCCAGGCTTTCATAAAGCAGCGGCTGCGGTGCAGGCCGCGGCGGCCGGGGCGCGGCGATGAAGCTGCCGCGCCCGACATGGCTTTCGACCACGCCCTCGGCCGCGGCGACCTGATAGGCGCGCGCCACCGTGCCGGGCGTCACCTTCAGCCGCCAAGCCAGATCGCGCATCGGCGGCAGGCGCGTCCCCGGCGCCAGCTGGCCCGACCGCGCGGCCTCGCGCAGGGCATTGGCCAAGGCGCGGAACTTGGGGCCGGGCTGGCCGGTCAGGTCGGGCTGCCAATCCTCGATCCCCATCTGTGGTTCCTTTCCGTGGGCTGTCAGCCTTGTGTTAATGCGCGGGAAATGCGGGCACAATCACCCGCCGCCCGCGCCGTGCCCCGGACATGCGAAAATATCGTCGGCGGAAAGGCGCTCGGCACTCGACAGATCGGGAACCGGGGCTAAACTGCCCCGCATGCCGGGCGGGCAGACCAGGGGTCAGAGGGGCCCCCCGCCCCGAGCGGAGGAGAAAGAATGACTGAACGCAAACCGCTGGACCGCCGGTCCTTTCTGACGCGCGCCTCGATCGGGGGTGCGGCCGCGGCTGCAGGGACCGTGCTGGCGGCCCCCGCCATCGCGCAGGAGGCGCCGCAGATCACCTGGCGCATGGCCTCCAGCTTTCCCAAGTCGCTGGACACCATCTATGGCGGCGGCGAGGAGATGGCCGAACGCCTGGCCGAGGCCACCGATGGCCGCTTCCAGATCCAGGTCTTCTCGGCGGGCGAGATCGTCCCCGGCCTCGACGCGATCAACGCCACCGGCGACGGCACGGTCGAATGTTCGCATTCGGTGGGCTATTACAACTGGGGCCGCGACCCGGCCTTTGCCTGCGGGGCGGACCTGCCCTTCACCTTCTCGGCCCGGGCCAAGAACGCCTACAACTATCACGGCGGCGGCATCGACCGCTACAACGAGTTCCTGGACCAGTACAACCTGATCAGCTATCCCGGCGGCAATACCGGCGTGCAGATGGGCGGCTGGTACCGGCGCGAGATCAACAGCCTGGCCGACCTGCAGGGGCTGAAGATGCGCATTCCGGGCCTGTCGGGCCGGGTGCTGGAAAAGCTGGGCGTCGTGCCCCAGCAGATCGCGGGCGGCGACATCTATCCCTCGCTGGAACGCGGCACGATCGACGCGGCCGAATGGGTCGGCCCCTATGACGACATCAAGCTGGGCTTCCAGCGGGTCGCGCCCTATTACTACTATCCCGGTTTCTGGGAGGGCGGCCCGACGGTCAGCTTCTTCGTGAACAAGGGCCAATGGGACCAGCTGCCCGAGGGCTACAAGTCGGTCTTCCGCACCTGCGCGCAGGCCGTGGACCAGAACATGCTGGCCAAGTACGACTATCTGAACCCGACCGCCCTGAAGGAGCTGGTGGCCACCGGCGCCCAGCTGCGGTCCTTCAGCGAGGAGATCCTGGAGGCCTCGTTCCAGGCCGCCCAGGAGGTCTATGCCGAGGTCTCGCAGGAGAACGAGTCCTTCAAGACCCAGTACGAGGCGATGCTGCAGTTCCGTGACGACTGGTATCTATATCAGCAGACGGCGGAATACACCTTCGACACCTTCATGATGATCCAGCAGCGCAATGGCGGCCTGGTCAGCGAAGGCTGATCGCGCGTCACCGAATGCCAAGGGGGCCGGCGATCGCCGGCCCCCTTTTCCGTGTCAGTTTCCACCCAGACCCGGCGGCGGGCCGCCCAGGCCCAGCCCGCCACCCAAGCCACCGCCCGGCGCGGGGGCCGCGGGCGTGGCGGGGCTGGCCGGCTGGCCGAAGGGCGATCCGCCCAGCCCCCCGAGCGTGCCGACGCCGCTGCCCCCTTGGCTGGCCCCGCTGCCGCCCAGGCCCCCCGATGCGGGGATCTGGATGCGGATGGTGGACGTATCGACCGCCGGGCCGCGGTAATGCATGACCATGCGGGGCATCATCACCACCGCCGCGATCATCACCAGCTGCAGCCCCACGAAGGGCACCGCCCCGCGATAGATGTTCAGCGTGGTGATCGCGTCCATCATCTTTCCCGTGACCTTGTCGCGGTATTCCCGGCGCGGCGCGACCGATCGCAGATAGAACAGCGCGAACCCCACCGGCGGCGTCAGGAAGGATGTCTGCATCGTCATCGCCAGGATCACCCCGAACCAGACCAGATCCACCCCGAGCGCATTGGCCGCCGGGATCAGCAGCGGCACGATGACGAAGGCCAGCTCGAAGAAGTCCAGAAAGAAGCCCAGCACGAAGATGATCAGGCAGGCAAAGATCAGGAACCCCGTCTGCCCCCCGGGCAGCGCCGTCAGCAGGTCGCGCACCCAGATATGGCCGTTGACCGAATAATAGGTCAGCGAAAAGACCGTGGCCCCGATCAGGATGAACATCACGAAGGCCGACAGCTTGACCGTCGACAGCAGCGCCTGGTTCATCACGTCGAAGGACAGGCGCCGCTTGGCCGCGGCCAGGGCCATGGCGCCGACGGCACCCATCGCGCCGCCCTCGGTGGGCGTGGCGATGCCCAGAAAGATGGTGCCCAGCACCAGAAAGACCAGCGCCAGCGGCGGGATCATCACGATGATCACCTGCCGCGTCATCGGCGACAGGATGTTCGTGCCCAGTCCCCGGTCCAGCAGCGCCAGGACCAGCAGGACCAGCACCGCGCAGGCGGCGGCCCAGATGCCGGCATTGGCGATGCCCGCGCCCTCCATCCAGGCGCGGCCCAGCCAGAAGGCCGCGACGCCCAGCACCGCCACCGCGACCAGCGACCAGCCGCCCGATCCCAGCATCCGCGCCTCGGGCGGCAGGGCGGGCATGGCCCGGGGCCGCAGCAGCGACAGGACCAGCACATAGGCCATGTAGACGCCGACCAGCGCCAGCGCAGGCACCATCGCGGCGCGGTACATGTCGCCCACCGACCGGCCCAGCTGATCGGCCAGCACGATCAGCACCAGCGAGGGCGGGATGATCTGCGCCAGCGTCCCCGAGGCCGCGATGACCCCGGTCGCCAGGCTCTTGTCATAATTGTAGCGCATCATGATCGGCAGTGAGATCAGCCCCATCGAGATGACCGAGGCCGCCACCACCCCGGTCGTCGCCGCCAGCAGCGCACCGACCAGGATCACCGCATAGGCCAGGCCCCCGCGCACCGGGCCGAACAGCTGGCCGATCGTGTCCAGCAATTCCTCGGCCATGCGGGACCGTTCCAGGATGATGCCCATCAGGGTGAAGAAGGGGATGGCCAGCAGCGTGTCGTTGCGCATCACGCCGAAGACCCGGTCGCCGAGCGCGCCCAGCAGGTTCCAGCCCAGGTTCACCTGGTCCGACAGCGGCGTCAGGAACACCCCGAAAAAGAAGAACAGCAGCCCGTTGGCCGCCAGCGCGAAGGCGATCGGATAGCCGAACAGCAGAAACGCCACCATCGAGAAGAACATGATGGGCGCAAGGTTATGGGCGATGAGGTCGATCACGCGCGGCTCTCCGGGTCGTCGTGGCGGTTGGTCCCGGCCAGGTCGTGATCGCGGGCGGCGGTCATCAGCCCGGCCTCCTTGCCGGCGGCGTCATGGGGGTTGGTATGGTGATGGGGGTCGGGGATCAGGCCGCGCATGACGGCGATCTTCTTGATCAGCTCGGACAGGCCCTGGATGAACAGCAGCGCGAAGCCCAGCATCAGCACGCCGCGTGCGGGCCACAGCATCAGCCCGCCCGCATTCATCGAGATCTCGCCCCCGCGCCAGCTGCGCAGGAAGACGGGCCAGGTCAGATACAGCATGATCGTGGTGAAGGGCAGCAGGAAGAACAGCGTGCCGATCAGGTCGATCCAGTGCTGGACCCGGCGCGACCAGCGGCCATAGATCACGTCAATGCGGATATGCTCGTTCTCCAGCAGCGTCCAGGCGGCGGCCAGCATGAAGGCGCCGCCGAACAGATACCACTGCGCCTCCAGCCAGGCGTTCGAGGACAGGCTGAACAGCTTGCGCGAGATGGCGTTTCCGGCGCTGACCAGGATGGCCAGCAGGATCAGCCAGGCCACCGACCGGCCGATCACGGTTGTAAGGCGGTCGATGCCGCGCGACAGGGCCAGCAGGCCGCCCATGTTATCCCCTCCCTCAGAACGCCGCCCGTGTTGGTCCGGGCCAGCGCGTCCAAGCGGTATGGTGCAGGCCGGGGCGTCGGGTCAAGGATTTCCGCCGCGCTGACGCTAGGTCGAGAGGGCCATGCCGACCAGCGCCGCCGTCTCGGCCGACAGGATCGCGGCGCCCAGCACGTCGCCCGTCTGACCGCCCAGCAGGCGCCGCGCCCGCAGCGCCACCGCCAGCCCCGCCAGCGCCCCCGCGACCACCCCGGCCAGGCCCGCGACAGGCCCCGGCGCGGTCAGGATCAGCGCCGCCGCGCCGATCACCAGCGCCGCCGCCACGGCGCGAAAGGACGGGCGCCCGGCGCCATGGCCCAGCCCGTCGCCCCGCGCCGGGGGCAGGCCGCGCATCAAGGCCACCGGCACCGCCCGCCCGAAGGCCGCCGCGCCGATCAGCGCCCATGGCCCGACCGCCGCCAGCGCCGTCAGCCGGATCGCCAGCGCCGCGACCAAGGCCGCCGCGCCAAAGCTGCCGATGGTCGAATCGCGCATGATCCGCAGCCGGTCCTCGGGCGTGCGCCCGCCGCCCGCATCGGCGAAATCGGCCAAGGCATCCTCGTGCAGCGCGCCGGTCAGCCAGCAGATCAGCGCCAGCGTCAGCGCCGCGGGCAGCAGCCCCGGCCCGGCCAGCGCCATGGGCGCCACGGCCAGCGCCGCGACCGCCAGGCCCGCCAGCGGAAAGGCCCAGGCCGCATCGGCCAGGGGCAGGACGCGCGGCGGCAGCCATCGGCCCAAGGGCAGGCGCGTCAGAAAGACCAGCGCCAGGATCAGCTGATGCAGCCTAGCCAATCCCGGCCTCGGCAAAGGTGGCCATGCCGTCATGGCATTCCAGCGCCGCGCGCAGCACCATCAGGGCCACAGCCGCGCCCGTGCCCTCGCCCAAGCGCATGTCCAGCGACAGGACGGGGCGCATGGCCAGGGCGGCGATCAGGCGGCGGTGGCCCGGCTCGGCGCTTTCATGGCCGATCAGGCAATGCTCCAGCGCCTGCGGGTCGTCGCGGGTCAGGACCGCCGCCGCGGCGGTGCAGATGAAGCCGTCCAGGATCACCGGGATGCGCAGGTCGCGCGCGCGCAGGATCGCGCCGCAGATCGCCGCCTGTTCGCGTCCGCCAAAGGCCAGCAGCGTGTCGCGGGTGGTGACGGTGACATGGCGGGCCAGCCCTTCGGTCACCACGCGCTGCTTGGCGGCCAGCATCGCGCCATGGGCGCCGGTGCCGGGGCCGACCCAGTCCTCGGCCCGGCCGCCGAAGCTCGCCGCCGCCAAGGCCGCCGAGACGGTGGAATTGCCGATCCCCATCTCGCCCAGCAGCAGGATCTGGGCATCAGGATCCACCGCATCCGCGCCGCGTGCCATGGCCGCGTCCAGCTCGGCCCCGGTCAGGGCGGGGCCTTGGGTGAAATCGGCGGTGGGGCGGTCCAGATCCAGCGCCTCGACCTGCAGGCGGGCATCCGCCGCGCGGCAGAGCTGGTTGATCGCCGCCCCGCCCGCCGCGAAATTGGCGACCATGGCCGCGGTCACCTGCGGGGGAAAGGGCGTGATCCCTTGGGCCGCGACGCCGTGATTGCCCGCAAAGACCAGCGCCTGCGCCCGGTCGATCCGCGGCCGCGCCCGGCCCTGCCAGCCGGCCATGAAGACGGCCAGCTCCTCCAGCCGGCCGAGCGATCCCTGCGGCTTGGTCAGCTGGTCCTGGCGCGCGCGGGCGGCATCGGCCGCTTCCGTATCAAAACTCGTCATCGAAATCGTCCTTTCGGGGTTTCAACCGCAGCGGCAGTCCCGCCACCGCCATCCAGACCTGGTCTGCCGCCTGCGCCACAGCCTGATTCATCCGCCCGTGATCGTCGCGGAAGCGGCGGGCCAGCGCATTGTCGGGAACGATTCCCTGACCCAATTCGTTGGTGACCAGGATAACAGGACAGGACTGCTGACGTAACGTCACCACCAGCGCGCCAAAATCCGCCGATCCCATCGCATTCGCCATCCATAGCGTCAGGCAATCGACCAGCCGCACCCCCTGCCCGTCCGTGCGCACCAGCGCGCCTGCCAGGTCCAACGGCTCGTCGACCGTGGTCCAGGACCCGCCGCGACGGTTTTGATGTTCGAGGATTCTTTGCGCCATCTCGGCATCGCCCGGCTGTGCGGTGGCGATATAGATCAGGGGCATTGCATGGCGTGCAGCCAGCCGTTCGGCCAAGGCCGACTTGCCCGACCGCGCGCCCCCGGTCACCAGCGTGATCTGTCCCCGATCCTTCATGCGCGCCTGTTTTCCACAGCCGCCCGCCGGGGGCCAGCGTGAAACGCCGCTTGCCGAGCCGCGCGCTTTCAATAAACCTGCGCTCCATTCCGGTGCGACACGACACCGACACACAACTTGGAGGAGTTGGGATGACCAAGTTTCTTGCGACGACCGCGCTGATCGGCGCGCTGGCCATGCCCGCATTCGCGGTCGAGGTGGCCGAGGGCGACACGCTGGCCGAAAACCAGTATTTCAACTACTGGCTGCTGGACGCGATCAAGTCGCTGGACCCGGCGCTGAACACCGATGTCGAAGGCTCGGCCTCGATCCGGTCGCTGTTCGAGGGGCTGATGAACGAGGACGCGCAGGGCGAGATGGTCCCGGGCGTGGCCGAAAGCTTCGAGGTCAGCGATGACGGCCTGACCTATACCTTCACGCTGCGCGAGGCCAACTGGTCGAACGGCGAGCCAGTGACGGCCGAGGATTTCGTCTATGGCTGGCAGCGCGTGGTCACGCCCGAGACGACCTCGGAATATGCGTGGTACATGGAGCTGATGAACGTGGTGAACGCCACGCAGATCGTCGCGGGCGAGATGGACCCGTCGGAACTGGGCGTGCGCGCCGTGGACGACCGCACCTTCGAGGTGACGCTGACCACGCCGACGCCCTTCTTCATCAACACCCTGTCGCATGTGACGACCTTCCCGGTGCCCCGCGCCGTGGTCGAGGAACATGGCAATGCCTGGACCCAGCCCGGCAACATCGTCGGCAACGGCGCCTATACGCTAGCCAGCCACAATCTGGGCGTCGAGATCGTCTTCCAGAAGAACCCCGAATACTGGGACGCCGACAATGTCGTGATGGAGACCGTGCGCGGCATCACCGTCAATGACAGCAACGTCGCCCTGACCCGCTATCAGGCGGGCGAACTGGACCGCGTGCAGATCCCGGCCGGCCAGTATCCGCGCCTGGCGCAGGAATCCCCCGACGAGGCGATCTCGGTCCCGCGCGGCTGTTCCTATGCCTATGTGTTCAACCTGTCGGACAAAGGCCCGGAGGCCCTGAAGGACCAGCGCGTGCGCGAGGCGATGGCCCTGTCGCTGAACCGCGAGGTGATGGTCGACCAGATCCTGCAGGGCGGCCAGCGCCCGGCCTATAGCTGGACCCATTGGGCCATCGCGGGCTTTGCCGAACCCTCCGAGACCTTCGAGGACATGCCCTACGAGGATCGCGTGGCCCGCGCGCGCGAATTGCTGGAGGAGGCAGGCTACGGCCCGCAGAACCCGGTGCGCCTGTCGCTGCAGTACAATACCGACGAAAGCCACCGTCTGCTAGCCGTCGCGGCCCAGCAGTTCTGGCGCCCGCTCGGCATCGAGGTGACGCTGAACAACGTCGAATGGGCCGTCCATACCGACCGCCTGCAGAACCAGGACTTCGAGATCGCGCGCTATGCCTGGTGCGCGGATTACAACGAGGCCTCGACCTTCCTCGACTGGTTCCGCACCGACGGCTATAACAGCGGCAAGTGGTCCAACGCGGAATTCGACGAATTGCTGGTCGAGGCCCGCACCGCCGATGACACCGCGCCGCTCTATCAGCGCGCCGAGGAGATCCTGGCCGAGGAGGTCCCCGCGGTCTGGGTCTATCACTATTCGCTGAACGAGATGATCAGCCCCGCGATCAAGGGCATCCCGCGCGAGAACCTGCTGAATACCTGGTACGCGAAAGACCTTTATCGCGTCGAGCAGTAAGCGCATCATCGCGCATGAACGGGCCGGGGCGGTTCGCTGCCCCGGCCTTTGGTATTCACATCCGCAGGAAAGGTCCCCCGCGTGTTCGCATTCATCCTGCGGCGGCTGGCCGTGGCTATTCCCACGCTGCTGCTGCTGATCATCTTCTCGTTCATCCTGATGAGCGTGGCGCCCGGCGGCCCGTTCACCGGGGAACGTGCCCTGCCGCCCGCCGTGCTGGCCAACCTGGAGGCGCAATACGGGCTGAACGACCCGCTCTGGCTGCAGATCTGGAACTATCTGGTCGCGGTGGTCGTGCATTTCGATTTCGGCCCCAGCTTCGTCTATCCCGACCGCAGCGTGAACCAGCTGATCGCCAACGGCTTTCCCGTGACGCTGACCTATGGCGGGACCTCCTTCGTGGTGGCGGTCGTGACCGGCGTGGCCTTGGGCGTCGCCGCGGCGATCTGGCACAATACCTGGCTGGATTACCTGGCCGTCGGCATCTCGATCGGCGCGCAGGTGCTGCCGAACTTCGTCATGGCGCCGCTGCTGGTTCTGGTCTTCACGCTCTGGTACCGGCTGCTGCCCGGCGGCGGGTGGTCGTTCAACGATCCCAGCTTCTGGATCATGCCGGTGATCGCGCTGTCGACCAGCTACATGGCGTCCATCGCGCGGATCACCCGGTCGTCGATGTTGGAGGTGCTGGGTTCGAACCACATCCGCACCGCGCGCGCCAAGGGGATGCCCGAACATCGCGTCATCCTGCGCCATGCGCTGAAGCCCGCGATGCTGCCGGTGATCAGCTATCTGGGGCCGGTCTTCGTGTCGATGATCACCGGGTCGGTGGTCATCGACATCTATTTCTCGACCGGCGGCATCGGCAAGGCCTTCGTCGATTCCGCGCTGAACCGCGATTATGCGGTGATGATGGGCGTGACGATCCTGATTGGCGCGCTGACCATCCTGTTCAACCTCATCGTCGACGTGCTCTATGCATGGATCGACCCCAAGATCAGGTACTAAGGTCATGGTGATCGATCAACAGAAGATGCAATCCCTCTCGGCCCGCATGGTCGAGGCCGAGGTCAAGGGCCGCAGCCCCTGGGCGGACGCCCGCAAGCGGTTCCTGCGCAACAAGGCCGCGATGCTGGGCCTGACGATCCTGGTCCTGGTGACGCTCTTCGCGGCGCTTGGCAACCTGGTCGCCCAATGGTCGGGCGAGGAGCTGGATTTCAGCATCATGGGCCGGGTGGCCGAACTGGGCGGCCCGTCGCTGTCGAACGGCCATTACTTCGGCACCGACAATCTGGGTCGTGACCTCTTCGCGCGCACCGTGCAGGGCACCCAGATCAGCCTGATGGTGGGCGTCGTGGGCGCCGCCATCGCGGTGATCGTCGGCACGCTCTATGGCGCGACGGCGGGCTATGTCGGCGGGCGCACCGACCAGATCATGATGCGGGCGGTCGATATCCTGATGTCGATCCCCTACATGTTCGTGCTGATCCTGCTCTTGGTGATGTTCGGGCGGTCCATGTCGATGCTGTTTCTGGGCATCGGCCTGATTTCCTGGCTCGATATGTCGCGCATCGTGCGCGGCCAGACGCTGTCCTTGAAGAACCGCGAATTCATCGAGGCGGCCCGCGCCACCGGCGTGTCCTCCTTCCGCATCATCATCCGCCATATCGTCCCGAACCTGCTGGGCGTGGTCGCGGTTTATGCGACGCTGCTGGTGCCGCTGATGATCCTGACGGAAAGCTTCATCAGCTTTCTGGGCCTTGGCGTGCAGGAACCGCTGACAAGCTGGGGGGCGCTGATCTCGGAAGGCGCGGGCACGATGAATTACGGCACGCTGTGGCAGCTGGCCTTCCCGCTGTTCTTCTTCGTCATCACCCTCTTCGGGTTCTTCTTCGTGGGCGACGGCCTGCGCGATGCCCTCGACCCCAAGGAGCGCTGACATGGCCCTTCTCGAACTGCGCGGCCTGTCGGTCCGCTTCCAGACCAACGATGCCGAGGTCCGCGCCGTCAACGACGTCAACCTGTCGGTCGATGCGGGCGAGACCTTGGGCATCGTCGGCGAATCGGGCAGCGGCAAGTCGCAGCTGTCCTTCGCGATCATGGGCCTGCTGGCGCGCAACGGCGCGGCCTCGGGCAGCGTTCGCTTCGACGGGACCGAGATCCTGAACGCCGCCCCCAAGGTGCTGAACCGC
This sequence comes from Paracoccus aestuarii, assembly GCF_028553885.1. Lineage (NCBI taxonomy): Bacteria > Pseudomonadati > Pseudomonadota > Alphaproteobacteria > Rhodobacterales > Paracoccaceae > Paracoccus > Paracoccus aestuarii. Next base: position 1,730,898 of record NZ_CP067169.1, on the reverse strand, counting down.
ATCCGTGCGGAAAAGATCGCGATGATCTTTCAGGACCCGATGACCTCGCTGAACCCCTATATGCGGGTGGCCGACCAGATGGCCGAGGTGCTGACCCTGCACAAGGGCCTGTCCAGGCGCGAGGCGGTGGCGGAATCGGTGCGCATGCTGGACGCGGTCCGCATCCCCGATGCCAAGGGCCGGGTGCGGCTTTATCCGCATGAATTCAGCGGCGGGATGCGTCAGCGCGTGATGATCGCGATGGCGTTGCTGTGCCGCCCCAAGCTGTTGATCGCGGATGAGCCGACGACCGCGCTGGACGTGACCGTGCAGGCCCAGATCATGGCGCTGCTGTCGGATCTGCGGCGCGATTTCGGCATGGCGATGATCCTGATTACCCATGATCTGGGTGTCGTGGCCGGGTCCTGCGAACGCGTGGCTGTGATGTATGGCGGCCGCATCCGGGAAACCGGGCCGGTGCGCCCGATCTTCGCCGATCCCGCGCATCCCTATACCCAGGGCCTCTTGGACGCGATCCCCCGCGTCGATCAGGATGACGAGGAGCTGCGCGCCATTCCCGGCCAGCCGCCCAACATGTCGCGCCCGCCCTCGGGCTGCGCCTTCGAGCCGCGCTGCCCCTATCGCGGCCCCGATTGCGCTGTGATCGACCCCCCGCTGGAGGATTTCGCCCCCGGCCGTGCCCGCGCCTGCTTGGCGCCGCTGGACCAGATCCGCGCCCGCCGCATGCAGGCCGACCCGCAGCCCGACCTGGTCGCTGCGGGCGACGCGGGCCTGCCCGACGAACACCTGCCAGATGGCGCCGTCGCCGGTGCCGGTGCCGCCGGCGCCACGCCCACCCCCGGACCCGAGGCCAAGCCATGAGCGATCTTCTGACCGTGCGCGACCTGCGCGTCACCTTCCAGATCCGGCGCGAGGGCGCGATGCCTTGGTCCGCGCCCCAGCCCCTGCGTGCCGTGAACGGCGTCGATTTCGCGCTGGCCCCGGGCGAGACCTTGGGCGTCGTCGGCGAATCCGGCTGCGGGAAATCGACCTTGGCCCGCGCCCTGATCGGGCTGGTTCCGGCCACCGGACAGGCGGAATGGATCGACGGCAAGGACCTGCTGGCGATGACGCCCCGCCAGATGATGGCCTATCGCCAGGACATCCAGATGGTCTTCCAGGACCCGCTGGCCAGCCTGAACCCGCGCATGACCGTGGGCCAGATCATCGCCGAGCCTCTGACCACGCACCGCCCCGACCTGCCCCGTGCCGAGGTCCGCGACCGGGTCAAGGCCATGATGGAAAAGGTCGGCCTGCTGCCCAACCAGATCAACCGATACCCGCACGAATTCAGCGGCGGCCAGTGCCAGCGCATCGGCATCGCCCGGGCCCTGATCGTGGAGCCGAAGCTGATCATCTGCGACGAGCCGGTCTCGGCGCTGGATGTCTCGATCCAGGCGCAGGTGATCAACCTGCTGATCCGCCTGCAAAAGGAGCTGGGCCTGGCGCTGATCTTCATCGCCCATGATCTGTCGGTGGTGAAGCATATCAGCGACCGGGTCATGGTCCTCTATCTGGGCAAGGTGATGGAGACAGGGCCGGTCGCCGCGCTCTATGGCGCGCCGCAGCATCCCTATACGCAGGCGCTGCTGTCGGCGGTCCCGGTCCCCGACCCGACGATCGAGGCGGAAAAGACCATCGTGCCGCTGAAGGGCGACCTGCCCTCGCCCATGAACCCGCCCTCGGGTTGCGTCTTCCGCACTCGCTGCCCCCGGGCCGAGGCGCGCTGCGCGGCCGAGGTGCCGGTGCTGGCACCCGGCGATCATCAGGTGGCCTGCCATTTCCCCGGCCCCCTGACCGAGGCCGAGATCGCCCGCGCCCGCCGGACCGAGGCCGCCTGAGATGCCGCCCGACGCGCCGAAATCCCCCGACTTTTCGGCGCGTTGGGCGGCCTTGCGCAACATTCCGCCCTTTCTGGCGATGGTCTGGCGGGCCGCGCCGGGCCTGACCTTGGCCATGGTCGCGCTGCGCCTGATGCGCGCGGTGATGCCGGTCGCGATGCTGTGGATCGGCAAGCTGATCATCGACCAGGTGGTGGCCCTGTCCGGCACGCCCGGCCCCGAGACGCTGCGCGACTGGTGGGACAGCGGGCTGGCCGATACGCTGATCTGGCTGGTTGCGCTGGAGCTGGGGCTGGCCGTGGCGCAGGACGTGCTGGGCCGGCTGGTCGCCTATGTCGATGCGCTGCTGCAGGAAAAGCTGGTCATCGACATCTCGATCCGGCTGATGGATCATGCGGCGGGCCTCGACCTGGCCAGCTTCGAGGATGCCAGCTTTCAGGACCGCCTGGACCGCGCCCGCCGCCAGACCATGGGCCGCATCCCCTTGGTCAATCAGGTCATGCAGCAATTGCAGGACGTGGTGACGGTGGCCAGCTTCGCGGCGGGGCTGATCCTCTACAATCCCTGGCTGGTGGTGCTGCTGGCGGTCGCGCTGATCCCGTCCCTGCTGGGCGAGATGCATTTCAACGCCCGCAGCTATGCGCTGAACCATGCCCGCGCCGCAGACCGGCGGGAACGCGACTATCTGCGCATGATCGCGGCCACGTCGGAAACCGCGAAAGAGGTGAAGATATTCGGCCTAAGCCCTTGGCTGCGCGACAGATATCTGACGCTGGCCCGCCGCTTCTATGTCGAGAACCGCGCGATCCAGCGCCGCCAGCTGTCGGTCATGGCGGTGCTGACCGCGCTTGGCACGCTGGCCTATTACGCGGCCTTCCTGTGGATCATCGCGCGGACGCTGACGGGCACGCTGACGCTTGGCGACCTGACCTTCCTGTCGGGCAGCTTCCTGCGGCTGCGCGGCCTGCTGGAGGGGCTGCTCTCCAGTTTCTCCAGCATGGCGGGACAGGCCATGTATCTGGACGACCTGTTCGATTTCTTTACCGCCGTCCCGGCCATCGCCTCGAAGCCGGATGCCATCCCGGTGCCGGTGCCGATCCGGCAGGGCTTCCGCTTCGAGGATGTGGGCTTCCGCTATCCCGGCCGCGAGGCCTGGGCCGTGCGGCACATGACGCTGGATCTGCACGCGGGGGAGACCGTGGCGCTGGTGGGCGAGAACGGCGCGGGCAAGACCACCATCGTCAAGCTGCTGGCGCGGCTCTATGACCCCGACGAGGGGCGGATCACGCTGGATGGGCGCGACCTGCGGGATTATGACCTGGAGGAGCTGCGCGCGGCGATCGGGGTCATCTTTCAGGATTTCGTCCGCTATGCGGTGACGGCGGCGGAAAACATCGCCATCGGCCGGATCGACGAGCGCGAGGATCGCCCGCGCATCACCGCCTCGGCCGAACGGGCGCTGGCCGATCAGGTCATCGCCAAGCTGCCCTTGGGCTATGACCAGATGGTCGGCAAGCGCTTTGCCCGCGGGCTGGACCTGTCGGGGGGCGAATGGCAGAAGCTGGCCATCGCGCGGGCCTATATGCGCGACGCCCAGCTGCTGGTCCTGGACGAACCCACCGCCGCCTTGGATGCCCGCGCCGAATACGAGGTCTTCCAACGCTTCCGCGACCTGACGCAGGGGCGGATCGCGCTGCTGATCTCGCACCGGTTTTCCAGCGTGCGGATGGCCGACCGGATCATCGTGCTGGAGGGCGGGCGCGTCCAGGATCAGGGCACCCATCAAGAATTGCTATCCCGGCCAGGGCGTTACAGGGAACTGTTCGAATTGCAGGCCCAGGGCTATCGCTAGAGGACGCTGCCCAGCAGGATCACCAGCACCGTCGCCAGGACCGGGATCAGCACCGCGACGACGAAGATGTCGGCATAGCTCTTGCGATGGGTCAGCCCGCAGATCGCCAGCAGGGTGATGACCGCCCCGTTATGGGGCAGCGCGTCGAACCCGCCCGAGGCCAGCGATGTGACCCGGTGCATCAGCTCCATGCTGACGCCTTGGGCCTGGCCCATCTGGGCGAATTGCGCGCCCAGGGTGTCCAGCGCGATGGACATGCCACCCGATGCCGATCCGGTGATCCCCGCCAGCACGTTGACCGCCACCGCCAGCGAGGCCACCGGATTGCCGGGAAAGAGGCCCAGCACCGCATCCCGGATCACCAGAAAGGCGGGCAGCGAGGCGATGACCGCGCCATAGCCCACCTCGGAGGCCGTGTTGAAGATCGGCAGCAGCGCGCCGATCGTGCCCGCATTGACGCTTTCGCGCAGATCGGTGAAGCGCCGGAAGTTCAGCGCGATGGCCAGGCAGATCGAGGCGACCAGCGACAGGATGATCGCCCAGATCCCCGCGACGGCCGACAGGTCGGTCTCGCCATAGTGCGGCAGGGCCAGGTAATCGGCCTGCATGGCGGGAAAGACCAGCCAGGTCAGCGTGGCGTTCAGCGCGATCACCGTCACCACCGGCAGGATCGCGATGGCAAAGGGCGGCAGGTCGCTGTCCTCGGGCAGGGTCGCGTCGGCGGCGGTGGCGGGGTGGTCGCCATACCCCTCGCCCCGGGCGGCGCGCACCCGGCGGTTCAGCCAGATCGTCCCGCCCGCCAGCATGATCCCCCCCGCCAGCAGCCCGTAAAGCGGCGCGGCAAAGACATTGGTGCCGAAGAAGGGCATCGGGATGGCGTTCTGGATCGCGGGCGTGCCCGGAAAGGCCGTCATCGTGAAGGTGAAGGAGCCGAGCGCGATCGAGGCCGGCAGCAGCCGCTTGGGGATGTCGGCGCGCCGGAACAGCGCGCTGGCGATGGGATAGACCGCGAAGGCCACCACGAAGAGCGACACGCCCCCATAGGTCAGCACCCCGCAGGACAGCACCACCGCCAGGATCGCCCGATCCGGTCCGAGCCGCGCCATGATCCATTCCGCGATGGACCGCGCCGCCCCGCTGTCGGCCATGATCTTGCCGAAGATCGCCCCCAGCATGAACAGCGGGAAATAGGTGATGACATAGCCGCCGAGCGACCCCATGAAGACCTGGGTATAGGTCGCCAGCAGCGGGATCCCCCCCGACATAGCCACCGCCAGCAGCGACAGGATCGGCGCCAGGATCAGCACGTTGATCCCGCGATAGGCCAGATACATCAACAGGATGAGTGAAAGAAATATTCCCGCGAGGCCCATCGGCGCATCCCCTGCAACATGATCGCGGGGACCGTTTCAGGCCGCGGGCGGGGATGCAAGGGGGGAAGTGGTACCGCCTCCCCGGCTTGAACGGGGGACCTCTAGATCCACAATCTAGCGCTCTAACCAACTGAGCTAAGGCGGCACAGGGCGGTTCTTTAGCCCCCGCAGCGGCCGGTTGCAAGCCCCGCTTGCCGTGAAATTGCGTCCGCGATACAGAAAGTTCTGACGCGAAAGGACAAGACCATGGGCATCAACAGCGAAAGCGACATCACCGCGAACCTGCAGATCGGGCCGACCGACCTGGGCATGGTGCGGATCTACATCCAGGGCGAGGGCGTGGACCTGCCCATGGATTTCGACCCCGAGGAGGCCGCCGAGATCGCCGAGGAGCTGATGGCCGCCGCCGAGGCCGCCCGCGCCATGGGCGGCAAGCCTAAAAAGCCCCGGCGCTGAAGGCCTCCGGGTCGGTCAGCGCCTGCAGGCGCAGGGCTGCGGCGCGGGCGATGTCGCGCTGCAGCCGGGCGCGCCGGGCCGCGGCCAGCCGGGTTTCGGGGGCCATGCGGATGATCTCGGCCCCGAAGGCGTCGGCCTGGATCAGGCCGGTATCCCCGGGCAGCAGATCGGTCGGGAAATCCCCGTCCACCGCCCAGAAATAGCGGTCGCACCATTCCAGATAGCCCTGCCATTTGCGGTCGGCGCGGAAATCCGCCCGGCCGCTCTTGCATTCGACGATCCAGACCTCGCCCTTGGGGCCAAGGCCGATCACGTCCACGCGCAGCCCGCGCGCGGGGGTGAATTCGGTCAGCACGGCGTGATCCAGGCTGCGCATCAGGCGGCAGACGCCGCGCGCCAAACGCTGGCCCGGCATGGGGGGCAGAAGGGCGGGTTCGGACATGGCGCGCAGCCTAGAACACAGCGGGAACGCCCGCAACCCGCCTTGCCGCCGCCGGACCGCGCGTATAGCCTGCCGCCCGACCCAAACAGGAGAAAGAACATGAGCGACATCAAGCGTCTGGAAACCGGCACCCGCATGAGCCAGGCGGTCATCGCCAACGGCTTCGTGTTCCTGGCGGGCCAGGTGGGCGAGCCGGGGACCTCGGTGACCGACCAGACCCAGGCCATCCTGGCCCAGATCGATTCGCTGCTGCAGCAGGCGGGGACCGACAAGACGCGCATCGTCTCGGCCCAGATCTGGATGGCCGACATGGCCGATTTCGCGGAAATGAACGCGGTCTGGGATGGCTGGGTGCCGCAGGGCCACGCCCCCGCCCGCGCGACCGGCGAATCGGCCTTGGCGACCCCCGACTACAAGGTCGAGATCATCGTCACCGCGGTCCTGTGACCGCCTGAATGACCGAGCGCGCCGCGCGAAGGCCCGGCGCCTCGCCCCCCCGCCCGAGGCGGTCCATCGTCAGGTCCATCGCCTCCAGCTGGGCCTTGCGCCGGGGCGGATCCTCCAGCGCGGCTTGCAGCGCTTGGGACAGCGGCCCGGGCTGGCAGGCCCGGCCCAGGAATTCGGGCACCGCGCGGGTCTCGCTGACCAGGTTCACCAGCGTCACCGTGTCGGTCCGCAGCAGCCAGCCGATCACCACCCGCGACAGGGGCGCCATGTCATAGCCGATGACCATGGGGATGCGGTTCGCCGCCAGCTCCAGGCTGACCGTGCCGGATGCGGCCAAGGCCAGGTCGGCGGCGGCGAAGGCCGCGCGTTTCTCGTCCGCCTCCTCGATGACGATGGGGGCGGTGGGCCAGCGGCGGGTCATGTCGCGCACCATGCCCGACACGCCCGGCACGGTGGGCAGGACGACGCGGATCTCTGGGACGCGGTCGCGCAGGCGCATCAGCGCCTCGTCGAAGCGCGGCCCGAGGCGCGCGACCTCGCCGCGCCGCGACCCGGGCAGGCACAGGACCACCGGCGCATCCGCGTCGATCCCGTGGGCGTTGCGGAACAGCCGCGCCCGGTCCGGCCCGTCCACGGCGGCGGTGGCGACGGGATGGCCCACGAAATCGCAGGTCATCCCCGCGGCCTGCATCAGCGGCGGCTCGAAGGGCAGGATGGCCAGGACGTGATCGACCACCTGCGCCATCTTGGCCGCCCGCCCCGGACGCCAGGCCCAGACCGAGGGCGCGACGTAATGGATAGTGCGCAGGTCGGGCCGCTGCGCCCGGACCAGCCGCGCGACGCGCAGCCCGAAATCCGGGCTGTCGATGGTGATCAGCACATCGGGCGCGGCCTCGATCACGGCCTTGGCGGTCTGGGCAATGCGGCGCTTGAGATGGCGGTATTTCGGCAGCACCTCCCACAGGCCCATGACGGACAGCTCGTCCATCGGGAACAGGCTGTCCAGGCCCAGGGGCTGCATGGCGGGGCCGCCCACGCCCGCGAATGTCGCATCCGGGTCCAGCTGCGCCAGCCCCGTCATCAGGGCCGCGCCCAGCTGGTCGCCCGAAGCCTCGCCCGCGATCAGGAAATAGCGCATTGGGACCCGTCCTGCTGTCGTCGCCCTATGGGTATCGGCCGGGGCACCGATGGGCCAGCGGATTCAGCCCGCCGCATCGTCCGGCATCGGCGCGGCCCAGAGAAACAGCCCTGCCGCCTCGGCCCGCGCCTGCATGGCGGGCAGGTCCAGCGCGATCACCCGGCCCGCCTGCCACGCGATGCCCGACAGGCCCGCCGCCGCCGCCTGATCGACGCTGTCGGGACCCAGGGTCGGCATGTCGATGCGCAGGTCCTGGCCGGGCTTGGCCGCCTTGCAGAAGACGCCGCCCCGCCCCTCGGGCCGGGTGCGGGCCACGAAATCCAGCATCGCCGCGGTGCCGGGCAGGGTCTCGATCGCCAGGCACAGGCCCTTGGCGACCACCGCCCCCTGCCCGATGTCCAAGGGGCCCATATGGCGCAGGATCCGCGCCGCCTGATCCACGTCGCGGCGGTCGCACGCCTCGGGGATGCCCGCCCAATGCCCCTCGGCCGGGACCAGATCGGGCGCGATCTGGGGGACCGAGGCGATCTGCAGGTCGTTCTCCTCGAAGATGTCCAACACGGTGCGCAGCGCGGCATCGTCGCCCGACTGCATCGCGGCCAGGATGCGCGGCACCAGCGCCGCCGTGCGCGGATCGAAGAGGTCCGGGTCCAGGCGCGGCCGCCGGATCGCGCCGGCAAAGATCACCCGCGTCACGCCCCGGTCATGCAGCGCATCCAGAAAGGGCACCAGCCGTTCCAGCCGGAAAGGCTGTGCCGCGAGGCCCTCGGGGGAGAAACCCTCCAGCGCATAGACCAGCGGATCGTCCAGCCGGGCGGCGATGGCCGGGGCCAACGCGCCCTGGCCCGCGATGACGGCGATACGGCTCATGCGAAGCGCGGCGGCAGAAAGCTGCGGTCGGAAGGGCCCAGGATGAAGTCGATCACGTCGCGTTCCATGGGGCTGGGATCGGCGGCCTCGCGCGCGCGGGCGGTCTCGCGCATGGCGCCGCCGGCCAGGGCGGACACGAGGCCCCGCAGCGCCGCGATGTCGGCGCGGGTGGCGCCGCGCCGCTTCAGGCCCACCAGGTTCAGCCCGTCCAGATGGCCGCGCGGCCCCTGCACCAGGCCATAGGGGATCACGTCCGCCGTCACCATGGTCACCGCGCCGATCATCGCGCCGCGCCCGATGCGCACCCATTGATGCACGCCCGACAGCCCGCCCACGATCACGTCATCCTCCAGCGTGCAATGGCCCGCGATGGCCACGCTGTTGGCCAGGATCACCCGGTCGCCGATGCGGCAGTCATGGCCCACATGGCTGGAGGCCATGAACAGCCCGTCATCGCCCACCCGCGTCAGCCCGCCGCCCCCGGCCGTGCCGGGATTCATGGTGACATATTCGCGGATGCGGTTGCGGGCGCCGATCTCCAGCCGGACATCCTCGCCGCGGAACTTCAGGTCCTGGGGCACCTCGCCGATGCTGGCAAAGGGAAAGATCACCGTTTCCGCCCCGATGACCGTGTCGCCGGACACGACCACGTGGGATTTCAGTTCCACCCCGTCGTCCAGCCGGACCTTGGGTCCGACGACGCAGAAGGGCCCGATGCGCACCCCGTCGCCGATCTGGGCGCCGGGCTCGATCACGGCCGAGGGGTGGATCAGGGCATCAGCCATCCTTGCGGGCCATCATCGCCGTGTATTCCGCCGTGGCGCAGACCTGGCCGTCGACCATGGCCGTGCCCTCGAACTTCCAGATCTTGCCGCCGCCGCGGATGGCGCGGCAATGCAGTTCCAGCACGTCGCCGGGCACGACCATGCGGCGGAACTTGCATTTGTCGATGCCCATGAAATAGGTCAGCATCTCCTCGTCAACGACGTTCATGCTGATGCCCACGACGACGGCGGCGGTCTGGGCCATCGCCTCGATGATGGTGACGCCGGGCATGACCGGCTGATTGGGGAAATGGCCCTGGAAATGCGGCTCGTTCGAGGTGACCATCTTGATGCCGACGGCGCTTTCGAAGGGGACGATGTCGCGCACCTTGTCGATGAACAGGAACGGATAGCGATGCGGAATGATCCGCTTGATCAGCGACAGGTCAGCCTCGGTATAGGGGGCGGGATTGCGCGCGTCGTCAGCCATTTGCGTTCCTTCAGGCGGTTTGGATCGGGTTACCAACCGGGGCCGCGGATGGCAAGCGCGGTCAGGCCCGGCGGCGGCCCTCGGCCAGCCAGCCGGTCAGGATCAGCCCCGCGATCAGCATCAGCCAGGCCCAAGGCGGCAGGACGGGCCGGCGTTCCAGCCCCGTGACGGTCGCGGCCTCGCGCGCGGTGACGCCGATCCAGGGGCCGGACAGGGCGCTGCCGCTGGTGGCGCGGCCCGCGCGGACCTGCCGCAGGTCGGGGATGCCGTCCGACAGCCGCGTGACCGACCCGCCCGAGGCCGCGACCAAGGGCGCCAGCAGCGGCGCATCGGCGACCGTCTCCTCGAATTCGCGCGGCGCCGCGGGCCCGAGCGCCAGGACGCGGCTGATCCCCCCCTCCTCCAGCCGATAGAGGCCGGGGCCGGGCGCGGTCCAGTCGGCGGTCAGCCGGCCCGGGCCCTGCGCCTCCAGCGGCAGGTCGGTTACCTGGCCGTCGGGATGGGTGATCCGCAAAGGCCCGGTCCGGGGCTGCATCGTGCGGCGGGTGAAACGCACCGACAGCCCGTCGCGGATATCGGCCAGCAGGGCCTCCTCCTCCAGGTCGGGTTCCTTCATCGACCAATGGGCGATGCGGCGCAGCAGCTCCAGCTGCGGGCCGCCGCCCTCGAAGCCGCGCCCCCACAGCCAGACCTGGTCCGAGGTCATCAGCGCCACCCGCCCCTGGCCCACCCGGTCCAGGATCAGCAGCGGGCTGTCCCCCGCCCCGGTCATCGCGACCTGGGCACCGGGCTTGGGCGTCACCTCGGCCATGCGCAGCCAGCGGCCCCAATCGGGGTCGTCGCCCTGCCCGCCCGGCAGGCCCGCGGTGACCGGATGGCGGCGCCCGTCATCGGTCAGGCGCGGCAGAAACGGCTCCTCGATCACCCGGCCGGTGGGGCGGGCGGGCAGGATCGGACCCAAGGGCGACAGGTTCAGGCTTTCGACCGATGCCATCTCGGGGCCGGCCGAGACCAGGATCGCGCCGCCCTGTTCGACATAGCGCGCGATGTTCATGTAGTAATCGGGCGGCAGGATGCCCCGCACGCTGTAGCGGTCGAAGATGATCAGGTCGAAATCGTCGATCCGTTCCAGAAACAGCTCGCGCGTGGGAAAGGCGATCAGCGACAGCTCGTTCACGGGCACGCCGTCGAACTTGTCGGGCGGTCGCAGGATGGTGAAATGGATCAGGTCCACCGCCGCGTCGGATTTCAGCAGGTTGCGCCAGGTGCGTTCCCCGGCATGCGGCTCGCCCGAAACCAGCAGCACGCGCAGCCGGTCGCGCACGCCGTTGATGCTGACGGCGGCGGCGTTGTTGCGGGTTGTCAGCTCGCCCTCCACCCCGTCCAGCTCGATCTGGACGACGTTCTGGCCGGCATGGCCGATGGTCACCGGCAGCTCCAGGCTGGTGTCCAGGGGGACGGCCACGGTCACCGGATCCTCGCCATCGACCGACAGGCGCAGATCGACCCCGCCCGCGCGGGCGGAGGGGGGGACGGCGCCCTGATCCTCGATGCGCAGGCGGATGGTGACCTCCTGCCCGATCAGGCCGAAGGCGGGGGCCTCCTCGATGACCAGGCGGCGGTCCCAGTCCCCGGGCTGGCCGGTCAGCAGGACATGCAGTGGCGCGGGCAGGTCCTCGGGCAGCATGGGCGCGTCATGCAGGCGCCCGTCGGTAACGGCGATCACGCCCGCCAGACGCCCCTCCGGCTCGGCCGAGACGGCGCGGGCGATGGCCCCGCCCAGCTGCGTGCCGTCGGGATCGTCGCCCAAGGTCACGCGGCGCAGCTCGGTATCGGGCAGGGTCGCGGCGGCGGCGGCGATGCGGTCCACCGCGCGGTCGGTCTGGTCGCCGCGCCCGGGCAGGTCCTGGCTGGCCGACCGGTCGTCCAGCAGGATCACGATATCCGACAGGCCCGCGCGGGTGCCGATCTCGACCGCGGGACCGGCCAGGGCTAGGGCCGCGGCCAGCCCCGCCAGCCCGCGCCACGCCCAGCCCCGCAGCCCGCGCCACAGCGCGAAGCCCGCGACCAACAGGGCCAGCCCCGCCAGCGCGGCGATCGCCCACCAAGGCAAGGCCGGGTCGAAACGCAGCTGGGTCATCGCGACAGGGCCTCCTCGTTGCGCAGCCGGTCCAGCAGCGCGGGCACATGCACCTGGTCGGATTTGTAGTTCCCGGTCAGCACATACATGATCAGGTTGACGCCGAAGCGGGTCGCCATCTCGCGCTGGCGGTCGCCCTCCCCCCCGCCGGAGCCGATGGGAAAGGCGGGATAGCCATCATCGTCCACCGCCCAGGCCTCGGCCCAGCTGTTGCCGCCGATGATGACCGGGCTGACCCCGTCATTCAGCTGGCGGAAAGGCATGCCCGCATCGGCGGTGGCGCCGACCGGGGGGGCCTCGACCCAGACCGGGTTGCCCTGCCAGCGGCCGGGGAAATCCTCCAGCAGATAGAAGGTGCGGGTCAGGACGTGATCCTCGGGCACGGGCGCCAGGGGCGGGATGTCCAGGGGCGCGGCCAGCCGGCGCAGCGCCTGCGACATGTCGGGGCCGCCCACCCCCGCCACATCCCCGTCGCGCGTGTCGAAGAGGATCATCCCCCCCGACCGCAGAAAGGCGTTCAGCCGCAGATAGGCGCGCGGGCCGGGCGGCAGCTGCGCCTCGGTCACGGGCCAATAGAGGAAGGTCAGCAGCGACAGGTCGTCGGTTTCCAGATCGACGCCGATGGGGCGCCCCGGCTCGACCGAGGTGCGGCCCCGCAGCGCCAGCGACAGCCCCCAGAGCCCCTGTTCGGACGCCTGGTCGATGCGCGGATCGCCGGTCTGGACATAGGCCAGCGCGACCTCGGCGGCGGCGCGCATCAGGTCGGAGTCCAGCTCCTGCGCCTCGGCCCGCGGCAGGGGCGTCAACGCCAGGATCAGCAGCGCCGCCGCCATGCGCCGCCCGCGCCCCAGCATCGCCGATGCCAACGCATCCACCGCCAGAAGGATCGCCGCCGCCGCCAGCAACAGGCCCTTGAGGTCGCGCCCCGGCCCGGTCCGGGCGCTTTCCACCATGGCGCCGGGCCATTCGGCCAAGGCGATGGGTCCGCCCGCATTCAGCGCCTGCTGGCGTTCGCCCGCGGCATAGATGCCTGCGGGGCGGTCGGGTCCGGGGCCTTCGGCCATCAGGTCGGCCGCGACGGGCGACAGGCCCTCGGGGTCGTTGGGGCGGCCGAAGCCGTCCAGCACCAGACGCGGCGTCCAGAAGGGCCGGTCGCGATCCTCGGCCGTGGCCTCGGTGGGGGACATGCGGGCGGTGGCGACCAGACGCTCCATCATCTGGACGAAGAGGCCTGACAGCGGCAGGTTCGACCATTCCGCATTGGCCGTGACATGGATCAGCACCACCTGCCCCGCGCCAAGCCGGTCGCGGGTGATCAGCGGCGTGGCATCCGACAGGGCGGCGATCGTGCGCGCGCCCAGATCGGGGCCGGGCTGGGCCATCAGCTGGGCGCGCACCGTCACGTCATCGGGGATGGCCAGCCCCGCAAAGGGACCGTCCGCCGCAAAGGGCGCCAGTCCGCGCGGATCGCCCCATGACAGCGCGCCGCCGATGTCGCGCCCGCCCTCGCGCAGCGCGACGGGCAGCAGCGCCTCGTCCTGCAGGCGGTCATAGCCCGCCATGCGCGGCCCGGCAAAGCGGATCAGCAAGCCCCCATCCTGGACCCATCGGGACAGGTCCTCCGCCTCGGCCAGCTGGACCTGATCGGCCAGCACGATCACATCGGGCGCCGTGTCCAGCACATCGCCGAGCGCGCCCTCGACCAGGTCGGTGCTGGGGGCCAGGGCCTGGCGCAGGTAATGGGTCTGGGCCAGCAGCTGCTGCCCCTCGGCCAGGGGGTCGCCGACCAGCGCGACCTTGCGGCGGCGCACGCGGTCATCGGCCAGCACGACGGCCCCGGCATGGGCCTCGCCCTCGACCTGAAAGCGGGTGATGCGGTTGCGCAGCTCGGGCGGCAGGTCGATGGCGACGGGGCGGCGGGCGACGCCGTCCTCGCTGCGCGGATCGCCGGGGGTCAGCCGCGCCAAGGGACGTTCGATCCCCTGCGGGTCGGGGCCGATGGCCAGGATCGCGGGGGCGGCCTCGTCGGTCTGGGACAGGGTCAGCGAGGGCGTCTCGCCCCCCTGCAGGGTCAGGCTGCGCAGGGGGCGCGCGGGCGGGACGACGGTGACGGGGCCCAGATCGCTGAGCGCCTCCAGCCAGGCCGCGCGGTGCGGGTGATCGGTGCCGTCCGCGATCCAGAGCGTGGTCAGCGCGCCCTGGGGCCGGTCGGCCAAGGCCGCGCCCGGATCACCGGGCAGGCCCGTGGCCCAGGCCGCGGGCTGGGCGCCGCGCAGGCCCGACAGCCAGTCCGTCCCCGCCCGGAACGCCACCGGCCCGGTGGCGGGCCGGGCATCGGCCAGGACCAGCGCCGCCGGACGCCCGTCGCGCGCGGCATCCGTCAGCGCGCGTTCGGCCCGCATCTGGCGCGCCGACCAGTCGGGGGCGGCGGCAAAGCCCGCATCCAGCACCACCAGCAGCGGACCGTCCGCCGGGGCCTGGACCACGGGGCGCCAGACCGGCCCCGCCAAGGCCAGGATCAGCGCCGCGATCGCCGCCAGCCGGATCAGCAGCAGCCACCACGGCGTGCGCTGCGCGACCGGGTGGCGGTCGGCCAGCCCGGCCAGCAGCGCCACGCCCGGAAAGACCACCCGGCGCGGCGCGGGCGGCATCGCGCGCAGGATCACCCACAGCACCGGCAGCGCCACCAGCGCCGTCAGCAGCCAAGGCGCCGCAAACCCCAAGGGCCCCAGCAGCAGCATCAGCGCGCCCCCAGCAGCAGCCACAGCCCCGAGAGCGCGTCCTGCGGCGGCTGATCCGTGCGATGCATCGCATATTGCCAGCCCGCCCGGCCCGCCTTGTCGCGCAGCCAGTCCTGCCGTTCGGCCAGCCGCGCCAGATAGGCCGCGCGCAGCCCGCCCGCATCGCGGCTGTCATGGCGCATCCCGCCCGAGGCGGAGCGGAACTCCACCGCGCCGTCATAGGGGAATGTGACCTCGTCGGGGTCCAGCACCTGCAGCAGGATGCCGGTCACGCCCATGCCCGCGGCCTGGCCCAGCAGGGCCTCCAACCAGGCGGGGTCGGTCAGGAAATCCGATATCAGCACGACCCGCTGATGGGGCCGCAGCGCGCCGGGGGGCGGGCTGTCGCCGTCGGCTTGGGCGCGGGCGGGGCGCGCCAGGTCCTGGGCCAGGCGGTCGGCCTGCAGGCGGCCCGCGCGCGGCGGCTCGCCCAGAAGGCCCACGCGTTCGCCGCCGCGCAGCATCAGCATGCCCAGGGCCAGGGCCAGCACGGCGCCACGGCCGCCCTTGGCGGGCCGGTCGGGGCCGCCGGTGAAATCCATCCCCTGCCCCGCCGACAGCCAGATCGCGGCGGCCTGCGCGGTCTGCGCCTCGCGGTCGCGCACGAAGCGCGCATCCGACCGTGCCGATCGCCGCCAGTCGATGCTGCGCGCGCCGTCGCCGATGCCCGCGGGGCGGTATTGCCAGAAATCCTCGCCCGGGCCGGCGCGGCGCAGGCCATGGGCGCCGGGGGCCACCATCGCGGCCAGACGCTCCGCCGCCAGGATCAGCGCGGGCAGATGCGCGGCGACATCCTCGGCCCCGGCGCGCAGATCGGCAGGGCTCGGATCGGCAGGGGGCGGGGTCATGCGGCGCGACGCGCCCCGAGGCGGTCGTCCAGCAGGCGCGCGATCACCGCGTCCAGCGTCTCGCCCCGCGCGCGGGCCGCGAAGGTCAGCGCCATGCGGTGGCGCAGGACCGGGGCCGCCATCGCGGCCACATCGTCCAGCGTCGGCGCGAAGCGGCCGTTCAGCACCGCCCGCGCCCGGGTGACCAGCATCAGCGCCTGCGCGGCGCGCGGGCCGGGACCCCAGGACAGGGTGTCGGCGACGAAGCCCGCAGCCTCGGGCGCGCCGGGGCGGGCGGCGCGGACCAGGTCCAGGATCGCCTCGACCACGGCCTCGCCCACGGGCATGCGGCGGATCAGGCGCTGCGCCTCGATCAGCCCCTGGGCGTCGAAGGCCGCATGCGGGACCGCATCCTCCAGCCCGGTCGTGGCGACCAGGATCTCGCGTTCGGTGTCGCGGTCGGGATAACCGACCTCGATCTGCAGAAGGAACCGGTCCAGCTGCGCCTCGGGCAGCGGATAGGTGCCCTCCTGCTCGATCGGGTTCTGGGTGGCCAGGACGTGGAAGGGCCGGCCCAGGGGACGGTGTTGGCCGCTGATTGTGACCTCGCGTTCCTGCATGGCCTGCAGCAGCGCGGATTGGGTGCGGGGGCTGGCGCGGTTGATCTCGTCCGCCATCAGCAGTTGGGTGAAGACCGGCCCCTCGATGAAGCGGAAGGCGCGGCTGCCATCGGGCCGCGCGTCCAGCACCTCGGAGCCCAGGATGTCGGCGGGCATCAGGTCGGGCGTGAACTGGATGCGCTGGCTGTCCAGGCCCAGCACGGTGGACAGCGTGTCGACCAGCATGGACTTGCCCAGCCCCGGCTGCCCCACCAGCAGCGCATGCCCCCCCGCCAGGATCGCGGCCAGCACCTGTTCGACCACGTCATGCTGGCCCACGAAGCGGCGTTCGGTGCTCAGGCGCGCCTCGGCCAGCCGGTCGGCCAGGGCGCGGACCTCGGTCACCAGATTTTCGTCCGACGTCATGACAATGCCCTTCCGCTGCTTTATGCAGAAGCATAGGCAACCGGGGCGGAGGCGACCAGATCGAATGGCGGAAAACGGTGACAAAAGCGTGAGTGCCGAGGGGCTGGCCGAGGCCGCGGGCCGGGCCGCCAAGGGCGGGCTGCCGCCAGTGCATCTGTGGAACCCCCCCTATTGCGGCGAGATGGACCTGGAGATCCGCGCCGATGGCAGCTGGTGGCACGAGGGCACGCCCATCGGCCGCCCGGCCATGGTGCGGCTGTTCGCGGGCATCCTGAAGCGCGAGGGGGACCGGTTCTTCCTGGTCTCGCCGGTCGAGAAGGTGGGCATCCGGGTCGAGGACGCGCCCTTCCTGGCCATCGACGCGCAGATCGAGGCCGGGCGCATCACCTTCACCACCTCGGTGGGCGACAGGGTGACGGCGGGGCCGGACCATGCGATCATCATGCGCGGGACGGGCGACGCGCCGCGTCCCTATGTCCATGTGCGCGCCGGGCTGGAGGCGCTGATCGACCGCAAGACCTTCTACCGCCTGGCCGAGGCCGCGTCCGAGAGGCCGGACGGGCGCCTGGCCGTCACCTCGGACGGCTGCGATTTCGGACTGGAGCCCTGATGCCGCGCATCGCCGCCAATCTGACCACGCTGTTCACCGAACTGCCCATGCTGGACAGGTTCGCGGCGGCGGCCGATGCGGGCTTCGAGGGGGCCGAGATCCTGTTTCCCTATGACATCGCCGGGCCGCAGCTGGCCCGCGCGGCGGCGGCGGCGGGCCTGCCCATCGTGCTGATCAACGCGCCGCCGCCGAACTGGGCGGGCGGGCCGCGCGGCTTTGCCGCCGTGCCGGGGCTGGAGGACCGGTTCCGCCGCGATTTCGAACGCAGCCTGCGCGTGGCCGAGGCGCTGCGGTCGCGCCACATCCATGTCATGGCGGGCCGCGCCGAAGGCCCGGAGGCGCTGGACACGTTGGTCCGCAACCTGGCTTGGGCCGCCGAGCGCGCGCCCCATGCCAGCCTGACCATCGAGCCCGCCAGCCCCCGGTCCATGCCGGGATCCTTCCTGACCGATTACGGCACCGCGCTGGAGGTGATCGGGCGGATCGGCGCGCCGAACCTGGGGCTGCAGCTGGACATGCACCACGCCCTGTCGATCACCGGCGATCTGGCCGCCTGCTGGGACGACGTGGCGGCGGTCACCCGCCATGTCCAGATCGCCGGATGGCCCGCCCGCACCGAACCCGACCCGCAGGCCGCGCCCTTGGCGGGCCTGCTGGCGGCACTGGTTGCCTCGGGCTATCGCGGCTGGATCGGGGCGGAATACGACCCCACCCGAACGACGCAGGCGGGGCTGGGCTGGCTGGACCGGCTGCGTGGCGTGGTCGCCTGACCCCGCGGCGACAGGGCTGCAACGGGCGAAGGATTTGTTTCTGAACGCGGAACCCCTTCCCGCCTGATCCGTTGCAGTCTCGATGCGTCGCGATGTCGCCCCTCTGGCGGCACGGGACCCGGACAAGAAGGGAAAGCACATGAATTCTATCATCTATATCGTCGGCCTGGTGGTCGTTGTCCTGTTCGTCCTGTCGTTCCTCGGCCTGCGTTGAGGAGGGATCATGAACGAAATCCATGAACCCGCCGGGGGCGGGCGCAACAGCCACGTCGACTGGCCGGCAGTTTTCGCCGGTGCGGTCATCGCGGCGGGTGCGTCGATCGTCTTCACCGGCTTCACGGCGGCCATCGGTCTGGGATCGGTCTCGGCCGATCCGGACCGGGGACTGGGACATTCGCGCTGATCCTGGTCGGCCTGTTCGCTTTCCTGGCGATGCTGGCGGTCTATGGTCTGGGGGGCTATGTCGCCGGCCGGATGCGCCGCCGCACCTCGACCTCGGAGGACGAGATCGAGGCCCGTGACGGCATCCACGGCCTGACGGTCTGGGCCATCGGCATCCTGATCTCGGGCGTGCTGGCGGGCAGCGTCATCGGTGGCGGCATCCGCGCCGCGGGCAACGCGGCCTCGACCGCGGTCGAGGCGACAGGCGCTGCCGTGGGCGGCGCGCTGCAGGGCACGGGCCAGCTGGCCGGTGGCGTGATCGGCGGCGTGGGCCAGGTGGCTGGCGGTGCGATCAGCGGCGTGGGTCAACTGGCCGGCGGCGCGGCCAGCGGCCTGTCCGAGGCCGACGGCCCGGATGGCGGCAACCCGCTGGACTACATCACCGACCGCTTCCTGCGTGGTCAGGAAGCCGCCGGCGAGGAGTTCTCGGACGAGGCGATCCGCCGCGAGCTGACCGCCATCGCGGGCCAGTTGCTGCGCACGGGCGAGATCCCGGACGAAGACCTGGACTACATGCGTGACGCGCTGGCCGCGCGGACCACGCTGACCCCGGCCCAGATCGACGCCCGCGTCGAGCAGGTCGTGGACCAGGTCAACACGCTGCGGACCGAGGCCGAGACCCGTCTGACCGAGGCGCAGGCCCAGGCCGACGAGGCGCTGGCCGCAGCCTAAGCCCAGGCCGCCGAGCTGCGCGCCGAGGCCGAGCTGCGCCTGCAGGAGGCCCAGGAGGCCGCCATCGACGCCGCCGAATCCGCCCGCCGTGGCGCGGTCTGGTCGGCGCTGTTCCTGGCGGTGTCCTCGCTTATCGCCGGTCTGGCGGCATGGATGGGCGCTATCAAGGGTGGCCAGGACCGCGACGCCGGTCGCATCTGGGCCGGTCTGACCCGCACCCGTCGCTGAGGCGACAACCGAACGCCAAGCCTGAAGGCCCCCGACCCTGCGTCGGGGGCCTTTGCCATGCGAGACGCGCAATTGCGGTCTGGCCTTTGGGGCCCCGATCCGCTAGGGGACCGGCGAAACCTCTGGATCAAGGCCCTCATGGATATCCGCAACATCGCCATCATCGCCCACGTCGACCACGGCAAGACCACCCTTGTGGACCAGCTGCTGCGTCAGTCGGGGTCCTTCCGCGAAAACCAGGCCGTCGCGGAACGCGCGATGGACAGCAACGACATCGAACGCGAACGCGGCATCACCATCCTTGCCAAGGCGACCTCGGTCGAATGGAAGGGCACGCGCATCAACATCGTCGACACGCCCGGCCACGCCGATTTCGGCGGCGAGGTCGAGCGCATCCTGTCGATGGTCGACGGCGTCTGCCTGCTGGTCGATGCCGCCGAAGGCCCGATGCCGCAGACGAAATTCGTGACCTCCAAGGCGCTGGCGCTTGGCCTGCGCCCCATCGTGGTGCTGAACAAGGTCGACAAGCCCGCCGCCGAACCCGACGACGTGCTGAACGACGTGTTCGATCTGTTCGCGAACCTGGGCGCCAATGACGAACAGCTGGACTTTCCGCATGTCTATGCCTCGGGGATCGGCGGTTGGGCCGATGCGACGCTGGACGGCGAACGCAAGGACATGTCGGCGCTGTTCGACCTGATCCTGCAGCATGTCCAGCCGCCCAAGCAGGTGGCGCGCGCCGAGGAACCCTTCCAGATGCTGGCCACCACGCTTGGCGCCGACCCCTTCCTGGGCCGCCTGCTGACCGGCCGCGTCGAGGCGGGCACCGCCAAGGCCGGCGACACGCTGAAGGCCCTGTCGCGCGACGGCGAGCGGCTGGAGCAGTTCCGCATCAGCAAGATCCTGGCCTTCCGCGGCCTGACCCAGACCCCGATCGACATGGCCGAGGCCGGCGACATCGTGACCCTGGCCGGCATGTCCAAGGCCACCGTGGCCGATACGCTGTGTGCGATGGAGGTGGACACCGCCCTGCCCTCGCAGCCGATCGACCCGCCCACCATCAGCGTCACCTTCGGCATCAATGACAGCCCGCTGGCCGGTCAGGACGGAAAGAAGGTGCAAAGCCGCGTCATCCGCGAGCGCCTGATGAAGGAGGCCGAGGTCAACGTCGCCATCAAGGTCGAGGACACGCCGGGCGGCGAGGCCTTCGTCGTCTCGGGCCGGGGCGAATTGCAGATGGGCGTCCTGATCGAGAACATGCGCCGCGAGGGCTTCGAGCTGTCGATCAGCCGCCCGCGCGTGATCTTCAGCGAGGAAGACGGCCAGCGCATGGAGCCGATCGAGGAGGTCATCATCGATGTCGACGACGAATATACCGGCGTCGTCATCGAGAAACTGACCGGCGAGCGCAAGGGCGACCTGGTCGACATGCGCCCCGCAGGCACCGGCAAGACCCGCATCATCGCCCATGTCCCCGCCCGCGGCCTGATCGGCTATCAGGGCGAGTTCATGACCGACACGCGCGGCAACGGCGTGCTGAACCGCATCTTCCACGGTTGGGCCCCCTACAAGGGCGCGATCCAGGGCCGCCGTCAGGGCGTCCTGATCAGCATGGAGAACGGCGTCAGCGTCGCCTATGCCCTGTGGAACCTGGAAGAGCGTGGCAAGATGTTCATCGGCGCGCAGGAACAGCTCTATACCGGGATGATCATCGGCGAGCATTCGCGCGACAACGACCTGGAGGTGAACCCGCTGAAGGGCAAGAAGCTGACCAACGTCCGCGCCTCGGGCACGGACGAGGCGGTGCGCCTGACGCCGCCGGTCCGCATGTCGCTGGAGGAGGCCATCGCCTATATCAACGATGACGAGCTGGTCGAGGTGACGCCCAAGAACATCCGTCTGCGCAAGCGGCACCTGGATCCGCACGAGCGCAAGCGCGCCTCGCGCAGCGACGCCTGAGCGGGCGATAAACGTTAAAACTGTACACGGTCCGGTTGCGTCATGCAGCCGGACCTGTCGTTTTAGGCATGTCGCCTATTTGACACAGCGTGGTAATGTCACTGTACGGCCCGGTTCATCTGCGACCCTGGCCGGCCGGATTTGGAACCGACTGTATTGGCCCGTCACATGCGTTTTGACTCTTCCGCTTTTGTCTTGCCCAACCAAGCAACGGATCGGATCACCGACATGCCACATGCCATCTTGCATCACGATCCGCGCACCCTGCATGAGCGCATCCTCAGCACCGCGTTGATGCTGGTCGAGACATGCCAGACCCGCCCGCCCTGCCGCAACCAGGTGGCGCGCATCCTGGGCGAGCCGGTCGAACGCATCCACAGGGTCTTTCCCGACGACCGCGCGCTGCTGGTGGCGGGGGTCGAACAGGCGCTGGTCCTGTTGATGGACGGCTGCACGCGGGCGGTGGTCCGGGTCTCGCCCGACGATCCGGTGGCGCAGTTCATCGCCTTGGGCGACGCCTATCTGGATTGGGCCGCGGCGAACCCGACGCAGTTCCGTCTGGTCTCGGACTGCCAGATCGTCAATGCGGCCGAGGTGCCGCGCCTGCGCCGCTATCTGGAATCCCTGGACGAGTTGATGGTGCGCATGCTGACCCGCGCGCGTGACGATGGCCGCCTGCATCCGCAGGAGGATATCCCCCTGCTGGTCCTGTCCTCGCGCTGCTTCGCCGCAGGCTCGGCGCGGATGATGGTCGAGGGGCGGATGCCCGGAAAATCGGACGCCCATTCGCTGGATCTGGCCAAGTTGTTGATCCGCGACTTCGTCCGCCGTATTGCCCGCAGCAGCCAGGGCAATGGTAAACCGCGCGGGAACCCTGAGGCGGTTTAGACCCTTTCGGTGTGCGAGGGCATGGGCTATCCCGGTCCCAACCCGTGATTGACCGAAAGAGCAGCCGTGACCGATTACATCATCAAGGACATCGCCCTGGCCGAATTCGGCCGCAAGGAACTGGACATCGCCGAGACCGAGATGCCGGGCCTGATGGCGCTGCGCGCCGAATATGGCGAGGCCAAGCCCTTGGCGGGCGCCCGCATCGTCGGCAGCCTGCACATGACCATCCAGACCGCCGTGCTGATCGAGACGCTGACCGCGCTTGGCGCCGATGTGCGGTGGGCGTCCTGCAACATCTATTCCACCCAGGACCATGCCGCCGCCGCCATCGCCAAGGCGGGCGTGCCGGTCTTTGCCATCAAGGGCCAGAGCCTGGAGGAGCATTGGGACTATCTGGACCGGTCCTTCCAGTTCCCCGAGGGTCCGAACCTGATCCTGGACGATGGCGGGGACGCGACGCTCTATATCCTGCTGGGCGCGCGGGCCGAGGCGGGCGAGGATGTGATCCCCGTCCCGCAATCCGACGAGGAGGCCGTCATCAAGGCTCAGATCGCCAAGCGCCAGGAACAGTCGCCCGGCTGGTTCACCCGCATGCGCGACCAGATCGTTGGCGTGTCCGAGGAGACGACGACCGGCGTGCATCGCCTCTATGACCTGATGAAGAACGGCCAGCTGCCCTTCCCCGCCATCAACGTCAATGACAGCGTCACCAAGTCGAAATTCGACAACAAATACGGTTGCAAGGAATCGCTGGTCGACGGCATCCGCCGCGCGACCGACGTGATGATGGCCGGCAAGGTCGCGGTCGTCTGCGGCTATGGCGATGTGGGCAAGGGCTCGGCCGCGTCGCTGCAGGGTGCGGGCGCCCGCGTCAAGGTGACCGAGGTCGATCCGATCTGCGCCCTTCAGGCCGCGATGGACGGGTTCGAGGTGGTGACGCTGGAGGATGTGGCCGCGAGCGCCGACATCTTCATCACCACCACCGGCAACCGCGACGTGATCCGGCTGGAGCATATGCGCGAGATGAAGGATATGGCGATCGTCGGCAATATCGGCCATTTCGACAACGAGATCCAGGTGGCGTCCCTGCGCAACCACAAATGGACCAACGTCAAGGACCAGGTGGACATGATCGAGATGCCCTCGGGCAACCGCATCATCCTGCTGAGCCAAGGCCGCCTGCTGAACCTGGGCAACGCCACCGGCCACCCGTCCTTCGTGATGTCGGCCAGCTTCACCAACCAGGTCCTGGCCCAGATCGAGCTGTGGACCAAGGGCGACGAGTACAAGCCCGGCGTCTATATCCTGCCCAAGCATCTGGACGAGAAGGTCGCGCGGCTGCATCTGGACAAGATCGGCGCGAAGCTGTCGACGCTGTCGCCGGAACAGGCGGCCTATATCGGGGTTACGCCCGAAGGCCCCTTCAAATCAGATCATTACCGGTATTAAGCGCATGACAGAATACAGCACCTTCACCTCGGAATCCGTGTCCGAGGGGCATCCCGACAAGATCGCCGACCAGATCAGCGACGCGATCCTGGACGCCATCCTGGCCGAGGACCCGCGCGCCCGCGTCGCCTGCGAGACGATGGTCAAGACCGGCGTGGCGATCATCTCGGGCGAGATCACGACCAGCGCATGGGTGGATCTGGAATCCATCGTGCGCGGGGTGATCAACGATATCGGCTATACCAGCAGCGATGTGGGCTTTGACGGGGCGACCTGTTCGGTGATCAACATCATCGGCAAGCAATCCCCCGAGATCAACCAGGGCGTCGACCGCGAAAGCCTGGAGGAACAGGGCGCGGGCGACCAGGGCCTGATGTTCGGCTATGCCAGCGACGAGACCGACGTGCTGATGCCCGCGCCGATCACCTATGCCCACCGGCTGGTGGAACGCCAGGCCAAGGTGCGCCGCGACGGCACGCTGGACTGGCTGCGCCCCGACGCCAAATCGCAGCTGACCCTGCGCTACGCTGCCGATGGCCGCCCCGAGGCGATCGAGGCGGTGGTGCTGTCCACCCAGCACAATCCCGACATTGCCTTGGCCGATCTGCGCGAGGCCGTGATCGAGGAGATCATCAAGCCCGTCCTGCCCGCCGAATGGCTGGCCGACACGAAATATTTCATCAACCCCACGGGCAAGTTCGTTATCGGCGGTCCGGTTGGCGATTGCGGCCTGACCGGGCGCAAGATCATTGTCGACAGCTATGGCGGCATGGCCCGTCACGGCGGCGGCGCGTTTTCGGGCAAGGACCCGTCCAAGGTGGACCGCTCGGCCGCCTATGCGGGTCGGTGGGTCGCCAAGAACATCGTGGCCGCGGGCCTGGCCCGGCGCTGCGAGATCCAGGTCAGCTATGCCATCGGCGTGGCCGAGCCAACCTCGATCAGCCTGAACTGCTTCGGGACCGAGACGGTGCCGGTGGACCGCATCATCGCCGCCGTGCGCCGGGTCTTCGACCTGCGGCCCTTCGCGATCATCCGGGAGCTGGACCTGCTGCACCCGATCTATCGCCCGACGGCCAGCTATGGCCATTTCGGGCGCGAGCCCTATGCGCTGGCCGGGGCGACGGCCTTCAGCTGGGAACGGACCGATCGCGCGGAGGCGCTGCGCGACGCCGCATCGTGATCAAATGGGCCGCCCCTCGGGGCGGCCTTTCGCATCAATAGGCCATCATGCCCAGATAGCGCGTGCCCGTCACCGGTTTGCCGTCATTGGCCAGCAGAAAGCCCGAGATCACCCGCACCAGCCCCCAGACCGTCAGGAAGGCCCAGATCAGCACGCCGATCCCGATCAGCATGGTGACCGCCGCCAGCAGCGCGATGGCCAGGCTGATCCAGAAGGTGCGGATCTGAAAGGTCAGATGGCTGTCCAGCACCGCATCCCGGCCGCGCGAGAAATAGGCATAGACCAGACCCGCCAGCGCGGTGATCGCCACCAGATAGCCGATCGCATAGAGGCCATAGACGATCTTGGCCGGGGTCAGGTTGCGCTCCGGGGCGTCGGGCATCATGGTCATGGCGTCTCTCCGTAGAGTTTGCGGGCGCGATCCTCGAAGGCGCGGACGATGCGGCGCATCGCCTCGTTGAAGACGACGCCGATCAGCCGCTGCAGGATCGCATTCTTGAATTCGAAATCGACGTAGAAATCGACATGGCAGCCACCCTCGGGCCGGTCCTTGAAGGACCATCCGCTGCGCATGTACTTGAACGGGCCGTCCAGATATTCGGTGTCGATCTTCAGACGGCCATTCGCATCCTCGGGCCACAGCACGACGCGGCTGCCGAATTTCTCGCGAAAGACCTTGAAGCTGATGACCAGATCGGCTGCGATCTCCTCAGCCCCGTCGGGGCGGGTCTGGCGCGAGCGGATGCGCGCCGCGCTGTTCCAGGGCAGGAATTGCGGGTATTTGTCGATATCGGCCACCAGGTCATACATCTGGCGGGCGCTGTAGGGCAGATTTCGGCTATCCTGGTGATGCGGCAAGGGCGGGCTCTTGAGTTTCGGCGCGGCGTCTGGTTCGAATCACAGCAGGACTTAACAGGCGGGGCACGCGATGAACAACCTGATCTGGCTGATCCGGGCGGCCAAATGGTCGCGCAGACCGCCAAGCGCCAAGATGGTCAAGCTGGTCTTCGCGATCATCGGCGCGGGGTTGCTGCTGCTGGCGCTGGAACGGTTCGGGCTGTGGCCCGAATGGGCGATGATGGACCGCCGTCCCCCGCGCCTGCCGCATTAGTCGCGGGCGGAGGGAACCTTGGCCGCGCGCCGTTTCGGCGCACCGATGGCCAAGGTGATGGCGAAGGCCGTCATCAGGCCTGCAAAGGTCAGGATCAGGGACATGTCTTCCTCCGAAGGCGGCTGATGGGGTGTCGTCTGCGGTCCAACGCCGATGGGCCGGATATGTTCCGGGTCACAGCATCGCGATAGGCCGCCCTGGCCCTTGACGCGCCCGCGCGTGCGGGATCATACGGGCGCAACGGGACAAGGGGCGGACATGCTGCGCAGGCTTTACGACTGGACGATGGGGCTTGCCGGACGGCGCCAGGCGGAACCCGCGCTGTTCTCGGTCAGCTTCGTCGAAAGCTCGGTCTTTCCGATCCCGCCCGACGTGCTGATGATCCCGATGGTGCTGGCGCGCCGGTCGCGGGCCTTCGTGATCGCCACGATCGCCACGGTCGGGTCGGTTCTGGGCGCGCTGCTGGGATACTGGATCGGCGCGGTGCTGATGGATTCCGTGGGCCAATGGGTGCTGACGGCCTATGGCAAGCAGGATGCCTTCGACCAGCTCTCGGCGCGGTTTTCGGAATTCGGGATCTGGGCGGTGCTGATCGCTGCGGTGACGCCCTTTCCCTTCAAGGTCATCACGCTGTTTTCAGGGGCCGCGGGCCTGTCGCTGCCGATCTTCATCGTGACCTCGATCATCGGGCGGTCGCTGCGCTTCTTCATCGTGGCGGGGCTTTTGTGGAAATTCGGCGAACCGATCCGCGACTTCATCGAACGCAGGCTGGGGCTGGTCTTCACCCTGTTCTGCGTGGCGCTGATCGGGGGCTTTGCCCTGCTGAGGTTCCTGTGACCGCCCGCGCGCTGGCCCTCGCGGCGGGGGCGGGATCGGCGCTGCTGCTGATCGCGGCCTTGGGGTTCCAGGCGGCGGGCTATGCGCCCTGCGAGCTGTGCGTCCTGCAGCGCTGGCCGCATGTCGCGGCGATGGCGGTGGCGGGGCTGGTCTGGCTGACGGGCCGGGTGCGGGCGCTGGCGGTCCTGGGCATGGCGGCCGCGGGCACCGCGATGGGGCTGGCCATCTATCACGTGGGCGTCGAGATGACCTGGTGGGACGGCCCCCAGCATTGTTCCGGCGGCGTGGGCGATCTGGCCCGGCTGTCCACGGCGGAACTGATGGCGCGGCTGCAATCGGCCCCCGTGATCCGCTGCGACGAGATCGCGTGGAGCTTTCTGGGCGTCTCGATGGCGGGGTGGAACGCGGTCCTGTCGGGGGGGCTGGCGGTCCTGTGGGCAATGGCCGCGATCCGCGCGGCGCAAACCCCCGTCCGGGGCCGGTTTTCCTGACCTTGGGGGCGGGGCGCGATTGCCCCCCGGTGATGGCTCGGCTATACCGAACCCCAACAAGATGTTGAGGAATACCCGTGGCCGACACCCCAGAAGACGATCTGCCCGAAACCCCGGATGATGGCGCCGAAACGCGCATGGTGATGGCCCATGACGGGCCGGTGATCGACATCAGCGCCGAGATGCGGACATCCTATCTGGACTATGCCATGTCGGTCATCGTCAGCCGGGCCCTGCCCGACCTGCGCGACGGGCTGAAGCCGGTGCATCGCCGCATCCTCTATGCGATGAACGAAAGCGGCAACACCGCCGACAAACCCTATCGCAAATCGGCCCGCGCGGTGGGCGACGTGATGGGGAAATACCACCCCCATGGCGACAGCGCGATCTATGACGCACTGGTGCGGATGGCGCAGGACTTCTCGATGTCGCTGCCGCTGCTGGACGGTCAGGGCAATTTCGGCAGCATGGACGGCGATTCCGCCGCCGCCATGCGCTATACCGAAGTGCGCATGGAAAAGGTCGCGAATTTCCTGTTGATGGACATCGACAAGGACACGGTCGATTTCCAGGACAATTATGACGGCAAGGACAGCGAGCCGACCGTCCTGCCCGCGCGCTTTCCCAACATGCTGGTCAACGGCGCGGGCGGCATCGCGGTCGGCATGGCCACCAACATCCCGCCTCACAATCTGGGCGAGGTGATCGACGCCACGCTGGAGCTGATCGCCGATCCCGACCTGCCGACCGAACGCCTGCTGGAGATCATCCCCGGCCCCGATTTCCCGACCGGCGCCACGATCCTGGGCCGGTCCGGTTCGCGCAAGGCCTATCTGGAGGGTCGCGGCAGCGTCATGATCCGCGCCAAGACCCATATCGAGGAGCCGCGCAAGGACCGCTTCGCCATCGTCGTGGACGAGATCCCCTATCAGGTGAACAAGTCCGTGCTGATCGAACGCATCGCGGAGCTGGCCAAGGAAAAGAAGGTCGAGGGGATCTCCTCGGTCCAGGACGAATCCGACCGCCACGGCGTCCGCGTCGTGGTCGAGCTGAAGCGCGACGCGACGCCCGATGTGGTGCTGAACCAGCTGTTCCGCTTCACCTCGCTGCAGACGACCTTTGGCTGCAACATGCTGGCGCTGAACGGGGGCAGGCCCGAACAGCTGGCGCTGCGCGACTTCCTGACCCATTTCATCACCTTCCGCGAGGAGGTCGTCGCCCGCCGTACCGCCTATGAGCTGCGCCGCGCCCGCGAACGCAGCCATGTGCTCTGCGGTCTGGCTGTGGCGGTCAGCAATGTCGACGAGGTCGTGGCCACCATCCGCAGCAGCGCCGACGCCCCCGAGGCCCGCGCCCGCCTGATGGAGCGCCGCTGGCCCGCCCATGACATCGTCGAGTACCTGCGCCTGATCGACGATCCGCTGCATCCGGTGAACGAGGACGGCACCTACAACCTGTCCGAGGTTCAGGCCCGCGCCATCCTGGAGCTGCGCCTGCAGCGCCTGACCCAGCTGGGCGTCAAGGAGGTCACGGACGAGCTGCAGACCCTGGCCGACAGCATCCGCGAATATCTGGCGATCCTCGCCTCGCGCGACCGGATCATGGGCATCATCGCCGACGAGCTGCGCGAGGTGCGCGACGCCTTCGCCGTGCCGCGCCGCACCCAGATCGTGGACTGGTCCGGCGACATGATGGACGAGGACCTGATCGAGCGCGAGGACATGGTCGTGACCATCACCTCGGGCGGCTATATCAAGCGCACCGCGCTGGCCGAATTCCGCGCGCAGCGGCGCGGCGGCAAGGGCCTGTCCGGGATGGCCACCAAGGAAGACGACGTGGTGACCACGCTCTTCGTGGCCAACACGCATACCGAACTGCTGTTCTTCACCACCGACGGCATGGTCTATCGCATGAAGACCTGGCGCCTGCCGCTTGGCGGGCGGACCTCCAAGGGCAAGGCGATCGTCAACATCCTGCCCATCGATGCGGGGGTCAGCATCGCGGCGCTGATGCCGGTCGATGCGCCGGTGACGGAATGGGACGATTACCAGGTGGTCTTCGCGACATCCCAAGGCGATGTGCGGCGCAACGCGTTGTCGGATTTCACCACCGTCAAGTCGAACGGCAAGATCGCGATGCGCCTGCCCGAGGGCGTCAGCCTGGTCGGCGTGCGCATGGCGACCGAACAGGATGACGTGATGCTGCTGACCGCGATGGGCCGGGCGATCCGCTTTCCGACCACCGCGGTGCGGGTCTTCAAGGGCCGCGATTCCACCGGCGTGCGGGGAATCCGCCTGGCCGATGGCGACAGCGTCGTCAGCATGGCCGTCATCCGCCATTTCGAGGCCGATTCCGGCGAACGCGCCGCCTATCTGAAGATGCGCCGCGCGGTCGCGGGCGCACTGGATGACGGGGCCGAACCCGACGAGGACGAGGATGCCGTCGAAGGCAGCATCACCCAGGAACGCTATATCGAGATGTCGGCGGCCGAGGACCTGATCCTGACCATCACCGCAAAGGGCGCGGGCAAGATCAGTTCCAGCCACGATTACCCGGTGCGCGGTCGCGGGGGTCAGGGCGTGATGGCCATGGACCGGGCGATGCGGGGCGGCGCGCTGGTCGCCAGCTTCCCGGTCGAGGGTGATGACCAGATCATGCTGGCCACCTCCACCGGCCAGTCGATCCGGGTGCCGGTCCAGGGGATCAGCTTCCGATCTCGCAGCGCGGGGGGCGTCAAGGTCTTCAACACCAGCAATGGCGAGGTCGTCGTCTCGGTGGCGCGCATCGCCGAACAGGGCGACAGCGAGGCATTGACCGAGGACGGCCAGGACTGACACCATCTGATCCCGATCCCGCGCCGCGGGATCGGGTTTTTCCTTTCGGCGTGGGGACCGGGTTTGGACCAATCGAATGAAACGGTGCTGCGGGAACGGTTGCAGACCGGGTTTCTGGGCATCATCGCCTTTTCACTGCTGCTGTTTCTGCTGGTGCAGGCCCGGTTCATCCTGATCGCGCTGGCCATCGCCATCATCCTGTTCTCGCTGACATCGGATGCGATCCATGCGATCTCGACCCGGCTGAAGGTGCCGAACTGGCTGGCGACGACGCTGGCGCTGATCGGCATCGCGCTTGGGCTGATGTGGATATCGACCACCATCCTGGCCCAGGTGAACGAGATCGTGTTCCTGGCCATCACCTATGCCGAACGCGCCCAGGCCGCCCTGCCCGCCCTGACCGAAAGACTGGGCCCCGAGGCGCAGGAACGCATCATCACCGCGCTGACGAATTTCAACATCACTGGCTGGATCCGGTCGCTGGCGGGCCAGGCCTCGGGCATCCTGTCGGGCAGCGTGCTGGTCATTTTGTTCGTGGGCTTCATGTTCGCCGAACAGGTCTGGTTCCCCGTCAAGATCGAACGCCTGACCGAGGATCCGGACCGCGCCGCGCGGGTGCGCCGGATCATCACCTCGATCATGCACCGGGTGAACCGCTATCTGGTCGTCAAGACGGCGGTCAGCGCGGTGACCTCGGCGCTGGTCTGGGGGATCTTTCAACTGGCCGGGCTGGAGCTGGCGGCGGCGGTGGCGATCCTGACCTTTATCTTCAATTTCATCCCCTCGGTCGGGTCGATCGTGGCGACGGTCATCGCGACGATCCTGGTCTTCGTGCTGTCGGGGGACACGACGCTGACCTTGGTGATCGGGCTGTCTCTGACGGCGGTGCAGTTCATCATCGGCAATGTGCTGGACCCGATGCTGCTGGGCCAGACGCTGCGGCTGTCCAGCTTCGGCATCATCCTGTCGCTGGCCTTCTGGGGGGCGGTCTGGGGGGTGCCGGGCATGTTCCTGGCCGTGCCGATCATGGTGGCGCTGATGATCGTCTGCGCCCATATCCCCTGGCTGCGGCCGGTGGCGATCCTGCTGTCGCGCGAAGGCCTGCCCGATGACGGCAGCGGCGACCCGGACGAGACCCGGATCGCCGCCTGATCCCCTAGCCTTCGTGCGAGGCGTCGGGCATCGAGCCCTCGCCCGCCGCATCCGGCAGGTCCACGCCCCCGTCCCCGTCGTCGCGCAGCAGGCGCGGGTCGGGGCGTTCGGTGGTCGATGCCTTTTCGCGCATCGCGGCGGGTTGCTGGGAATGGCCCGGCAGCGCCTCGGGGTTGCGCAGCCAGATGTCGCGCTGCGCGAAAGGGATCTCGATCCCCTCATCCGCGAAACGCGCGGTGATCGCATGCAGCAGGTCCGAGGTGACCCCCAGCCCCGTGCCCACATCCGCCAGGATCGCCCGGATCTCGAAATCCAGAGCGTCCGCGCCCAGGCTGCGGAACAGCACGGCGGGCGGCGGGTCGATGGCGATCAGGGGGTGATCCTCGGTCACCTCGCGCAGGATGCGTTCGACCTTGCGCGTGTCGCTGCCATAGGCGACGCCGACCGGGATGATGATGCGCCCGATCTTGTTGTGGCGCGTCCAGTTGGTGACCGGCTGGCTGATGAGGTCGCTGTTGGGGACCACGACTTCGGTCCGGTCGAAGGTCTCGACCAAGGTGGACCGGACCGAGATCTTCTTGACGATCCCCTGTTGGCCGCCCGCGCTGATCCAGTCGCCGACGCTGACCGGGCGTTCGATCAGCAGGATGATCCCGCTGACGAAGTTCGACACGATGTTCTGCAGGCCGAAACCGATGCCGACGGACAGGGCACCCGCGACGATGGCGAATGCCGACAGGTCGATCCCCGCCGAGGTGATCGCCATCAGCGCCGCCAGGAAGATCCCGACATAGCCCAGCCCGGACACGATGGCGTTCTGGCCGCCCGGATCGATCCGGGTCTTGGGCAGGATCGAGTTGCGGAACGCCCCCTGCACGCCGCGCGTGACCATATAGCCGATCGCGAAGATGATCAGGAAGGTCAGGATCGCGCCGGGCGACAGGGACACCCCGCCCAGGCTGATGCCTTGGCGGAAGCGCAGCCAGTATTCCGACAGCTCGGTCGTGCTGGCGCCCCAGATGATCAGGAACAGCGGCACCGAGGCGATGACCAGCGCAAAGCCCACCAGCAGCGGCGCAAGGCCGTCGCGCGCGCCCTCGGCCCCGCGCTGGATCATGTTGGACACATCCGCGATGAAGTCCTGCAGCAGGATCAGCAGACCCACCAGCGCCAGCGAATAAAGCCAGGGCCAGACCATCAGGTTGCCCAGGTTCACATAGCCCACCGCCGTGACGACGACCGCCAGCGGCCCCAGGAAACGCGTCAGCACGCCCGCCCAGGACACGATCCATTCGCGATAGGACAGGTCCTGGGTCACCGCCTCGCGCGTGACGCGGCGCAGGATGTTGCCAAGCCGCATCATCGCCAGCGCGGCCAGCACGATCAGCACCAGGTGATAGACCCCGGCCGACGGGTCGGTGAACTGGACCGGCACGCGGCCGACCTGCGCCTCGCCCTGTTCGTAAAGGCCCGACAGCGGCAGCATGGCGCGCGACAGGATGTGGTGGACGGCCATGATGACCGCCAGCACCCGCACCATCCGCCCCGCCGAGACGCGCGAGGCCTCGGTCATCTGCAGCGAGGTATAGGCGATGGCCTTGCGCGGGAAGAGCGCGGTCGCCATCCAGTGGCCGCCGAAGATGATCACCGCCGCCACCGGCAGCGCGTTCAGGAAGGGTGTGGCCCAGGGACCGGGCAGGCCCGTGGCCTGGATCGCGCTGATCGCCAGATAGATCCCCGCCATCGGCACCGCGATCTGGCCGAGCGAGACGCCAAAGGCCAGCACCGCCTTGGTATGTTCGGTGGCGCGATGGGACAGGCGGCTTGGCAGGTTCTCGATCCAGGTGCGCGCATAGGTCAGGATCAGCAGCGCCACGATCAGATAGGCGGCGACCTGCGGCAGGCGCGGGCGCAGTTCGGCCCAGGTCTCGGGGGTGGCGTCCTGGCCCGAGACCTCGTTGGCCACGCCCTGCAGCAGGGCGATGCCGTCATTCGTGGCCTCGGCCCAGGATCCGGGCAGCAGCGGCGAAGGCGTCTGCTTGGCCAGCTCCAGCGCTTGGCGCTGGCGCATGATCTCGTCGATCTGGCCGATGATGGCGCTGGCACGGCTGGCGGCCTCGGTCGCGGCCAGGCGCGGGGCCTGGGCCGCGGCCAGCTGGCGGTTCAGCTCGGCACGGCGATCGGCGATCTCCTCGGGTTCGGTCTCGCCCTCGGCGGGCGCGGGGCCGAGCGACTCGATCTGGTTGCGCAGCGTGGCGATGCGTTCGGCATTGACGTTCTGACCGGCCTGGAACTGGTCGCGCCAGTCGACGATGCGGGCGCGGTTGCGGGCCAGCGCCTCGTTCGTGGCCTGCGGGTCGATGGTCAGCGCCTCGGCGCGTTCGGCGACCAGTTCCCAGGTCTGGTAGTTCGGGCCGCCCGCGGGCTGTTGCTGGGCCATGACAGGCGCCGCCGTCAGGGCCAGCAGCGCCACGAGCAATGTCGCAATCAGATGTCGCATGAAACCTTTCAGTCTTCGTAAACCTTCGGCAGGTCCGGCGCCTGCCTGGTCAGCCAATCGGGAACCGGCAGGCCCTTGGCCCGCAGAAACTCCGGATTGAATAGCTTGGTCTGGTACCGGGTGCCATAGTCGCACAGGATCGTGACGATGCGGTGGCCGGGGCCCATCTCGCGCGCCATGCGGATGGCACCGGCGACGTTGATGCCCGAGGATCCGCCCAGGCACAGACCCTCGTGCTTCAGCAGGTCGAAGACGATGGGCAGCGCCTCGGCATCAGGGATGCGCCAGCTGAAATCGGGGGTGAAGCCTTCGAGATTGGCGGTGATGCGCCCTTGGCCGATCCCTTCGGTGATCGAGGAGCCGGGGCTGTCGAATTCCCCGGTCGTATAGAAGGAATGCAGCGCCGCCCCCTCCGGGTCGGCCAGGCCGATCTTGACGCCCTTGGGCTGCAGCGCATCGGCCACCCCCGCCAGCGTGCCGCCCGACCCCACCGCGCAGATGAAGCCGTCGACCTTGCCGCCGGTCTGGTCCCAGATCTCGGGGCCGGTGGTCTCCACATGGGCCTGACGGTTGGCCGTGTTGTCGAACTGGTTGGCCCAGATCGCGCCATTGGGTTCGGTCCGCGCCAAGGCCTCGGCCAGGCGGCCGGAATAGCGGACATAGTTGTTGGGATTGCGATAGGGCGCGGCCGGAACCTCGACCAAGGTGGCGCCGGCCAGGCGCAGCATGTCCTTCTTTTCCTGGCTCTGCGTTTCCGGGATCACGATGACGCTGCGAAAGCCCATCGAGGCGCCGACCAGCGCCAACCCGATGCCGGTATTGCCGGCCGTGCCCTCGACGATGGTGCCGCCGGGCTTCAGCAACCCGCGCGCCACCGCGTCCTTGATGATATAGAGCGCGGCGCGGTCCTTGACCGACTGGCCGGGATTCATGAATTCGGCCTTGCCGAGGATCTCGCAGCCGGTTTCCTCGCTGGCGCGGTTCAGGCGGATCAACGGGGTATTGCCGATCGCGTCGGCCAGATCAGTACAAATTCGCATGGCGATCGACCTTCCATCCCTGTGGGGTTTGTCTGTCGCGAATACCTACACGCCCCACGCTTGGCGGGGCAACCCCACCGCCATCAGGAACCGCCGGGGCCGGGCGCCGGTTCCACGCCCAGATCGGCCGCCCGCGCATCCAGCCACAGCGACAGCGCGATCAGCGGGCCATTGGTGATCCGGCCCGCCGCGACCATGGCCGACAGATCCGCCCGGTCCATCAGATGGCCGCGGATATCCTCGGATTCGCTGTCCAGCCCGTGGATGCCCGCCGTCCCGTCGGGCAGATCGGCGATGCCGACATAGTGGAACAGGAATTCGCAGACCGCGCCGGGGCTGGGATAGGCGTCGAAGGCATGGATAAGGCGGCGCAGGTCCAGCCCGGCCTCCTCGCGGGCCTCGCGCGCGATGGCGGCCTCGGGCGTCTCGCCCGCATCGACGCGCCCGGCGATGGGTTCCAGCAGCCAAGGCTGGGGATCGCCCCGCATGGCGGGGGCAAAGCGGAACTGTTCGATCACCAGCACCCGGTCGCGCCGCGGGTCCCAAGGCAGAAGGACCGCGGCATCGCCCATCAGGAAGGCCTCGCGCGTCATGGGGGCGCTGTGGCCGCCCCGATGCAGAGCATGGGTCAGACGGCGTTCCTCGACCGCGAAATAGCCCGCAAAGCGCGGGCGGCGGTCGATCACGCGGACCGCGTCCCCCGCGCGCCGGGCCACGACATCGCCGCCCGAATGGCACCGCCCCTGTGCCCGCAGCCGCGAGGCCGCCCAGATGCCGATCATTGGCAGCCGCCATGCAAGATGTTCCGCCGGGTGATCCCCCGCGTCGATGATCTGGCGCGCGATCTCGGCGGCCAGGTCGGGATCGGGGCGGGCCGCTTCCGTGGTACCCTGCCCCGCCACGCCCAGGACCTGCCGCCCCTGCCAGTCCACCGGCCGCAGATCCATCACCTGCGCATAGCGCGCGAGCGACGCATTGCCCTGAACCTCGACGCCCGCCAGCGCGCCACCCGGACCAATCGCGGGCCAGCTGTTGCGATCCACGCCCCAGAGGCCGCCGCCCGTCAGCCGCCCCGCCAGCGTCACGGGCCGCCCCTCCAGCCCCAAGGCCTCCAGCATCGGCGGCATGGCCAGCAGGCCGACCACGGTGATCACAGCTGCTGCCCCTCGACCCGCAGGGCGGCGGCCAGGCCCATGTCAAAGGCGGTCTGGCCGAACAGGGCGTCAAAGCCCGAAAACAGCAGGCGCGACAGCAGCCGCCCCTCGGCCGAAGCCGCGAACTCGGTATAGGCGCGCAGCTCCTCATCGCTCAGCGGGCCGTAGGCCAGGGTCAGGAAGGCATGCAGCCATTCCGTCGTCTCGGCCTCGATCTGGTCGCGCTGCGCCCAGGCATCGGCGACGATCTCGCGCGGGTCGGGCGGCATGGCATAGCCGCCGCCTTCGGCGAAACCGCGCGAAAAGCCGATGACGGCGTTCATCCCCCCCGCGACATTGGGCCCGATCAGGTCCGCCGCCCGGATCAGATCGGCGATCTGGCGGCCCCGCGGCGTGTCGCGCGTCAGAAAGGCGGTAGCGCGGGCATCGGCATCCAGATCCTCGTCCAGCATGGCCAGCCGGGCCGAGGTCTCCAGCCGCAGCACGCGCTGGCCCAAGGGGGATGCGTGAAACGCCATCGCCTGCGCCAGCAGCCCGGGCTCGGCCCGCTCCAGCGCGGGTCGGACGCCATCCAGGAATAGGGCCCGCATCCGTGCCGGTTCATGGATCCGGGCAACCGTATCGGACCAGGGCGGGCCGGCACCCTCGATCAGCCCCTCGGCCTCCATGCGCCGCGCCTCGCGCAGCGATTCCTCGCGCAGGACCGGCATCAGCTCCGAGAGCTGCAGCAGGTCCCACAGCCGCTCCTCCACCGGCGCCTCGGCTTGGACAAGGGTCATAGTGTCGGGCCCCCGCCCCTGCGCGGGGGCGCAGGCCAAGGCCCCCATCAGCCCAATGATCATCAGCATGCCGCGGCCTTTCGGGAAAATTTCGATGCGTCGGGATTTTTTCGGTCAAACCCCCTTGCGCTTCAACCCCCACCCGTCTAATTCCGCGCAACCACACCGAAAAAAGCGCGGAGAGGTGCCGGAGTGGTCGAACGGGGCGGTCTCGAAAACCGTTGAGCCTGCAAGGGTTCCGTGGGTTCGAATCCCACCCTCTCCGCCATACATCCCACATGTTCATGATATTGCTGAAAAGCCTTGTTTTACAGGCCCGTCAGCTACAAAACCTGCTACAAAACGGGGTTCGGCAAAATCATGAAACACGTCCAACACGTCCGTGGAAAGTGGGTCGCGCGCATGACCGTGCCGACCGAGTTGCGTGACGTGCTTGGGATGCGCGAACTGGTCGCCCCCCTGGGCGGTGACAAGAAGGAGGCCGAGCGCAAAGCGCTGGTCGTCCTGAACCGCTTCCACGCGATCCTGGAGCAAGCGCAAGAGGCCGTCGCGGCGAACCGCCCTTCCCTCTCGACCGCCGCTAAAGCCCACTACCGCGCCGAACTGGCGAACGATGACAAAGGCCGTGCAGTCAGGCACCCTAGACTCCAGACTCATTAAGTTTCACAGCCAGAACAAGACGGTTGCGGCGAGCATGATCGCTGAGAAGAACGTTTCCGGGCAGCGGTCATAACGGGTTGCGACGCGCCTCCAGTCCTTCAGACGTCCGAACATGATTTCGATGCGGTTACGCCTTTTGTAACGCCGCTTGTCGTATTTGACGACCTTCTTGCGGGACCTCCGTCCGGGGATGCAAACCTTTATCCCCTTGTCTTTCAAAGCGTCTCTGAACCAATCAGCGTCGTAGCCCCTGTCGGCCAGAAGCCACTCAGCCTTCGGCAGGCTGCCCAGCAGCGCCGCCGCGCCGGTGTAATCGCTAACCTGGCCGGCCGACATGAAGAACCCGATCGGCCGCCCCTTCGCATCGGCGACAGCGTGCAACTTGGTGTTCATACCGCCTTTGGTGCGCCCGATCTGGCGCCCGCGCCCCCCTTTTTCACCCCAAGGCTCGAGGCCGTGCGGTGTGCCTTGAGATAGGTCGCGTCAATCATGATCGTCTTGTGCTCGGCGCTCTCGGCGGCAAGGCCGACCATGATCCGGGCAAAAACCCCGTTATCGCTCCAGCGCTTCCAGCGGTTGTAGAGGGTTTTGGCCGGGCCGTATTCCTTCGGCGCGTCACACCACCGCAACCCATTACGATTGATGAAAATTATGCCGCTGAGGACGCGACGATCATCGACCCGGGGCTTGCCATGGCTCTTGGGAAAGAACGGTTTCAGACGCTCCATTTGGGCGTCGCTCAGCCAGTAAAGATCACTCATCGATCAGGTCTCCTTGAGGAGCCTGAATCATGCAAAGACCGTAAGATCAATGGGTCTGGAGTCTAGGGCTTGATCCGGTCAGCCGTGCCCGACTTGGGACCGCAGCACCGGATGATGACGACGACAACCCGCTTGCGGTGCGCTGATGACCGCCAGCACCTTCCCCGCCTGGATCAGCGACGCCAGCACCATCCATGACCCTCTGGGGCATGGTGATCGTGCGGTGACGTTTCTGCGCCGCCTGCGCCATCCGAACGCAGATAACACCAACCACGCGCCCGGCCCGAACGTCATCACCCACCCGCGCGCCTTTCAGCTTCACCCGTGGCAGGAAAGGATCGTTCGGCGCATCTATGGCCCGCGCCACCCGGACGGCAGCCGGATCGTCAAGACGGTGTTCCTGATGCTGCCCAGGGGGAACCGAAAAACCTCTCTGGCCGCTGCCCTGTCACTCTTGCACCTGTTCGGGCCAGAGACCCGGCCCGCCGGTCAGGTGATCTTTCAGGCCAGCATCGGTTTTCGCGAGGCCGCCAACATCATCCGCGAGGATAAGCGTCTGTTGAACGCGGTGACGATCCGCGACGCCTTCAACAGCAAGAAGCAGATCACCTTCCCCAAGAACGGATCGACCCTGACCGCACTTGCCAGCGATGGCGGTGCCGCGCACGGCCTGACACCCAGCTTCACCCTGATTGATGAGGTCCACGCCTGGCGGGGTCGCGACCTGTGGAAAGCGATCAAAAGCGGTCAGGCCAAGACCGACGACACGCTGATGGTGATCGCGACGACCGCCGGGCGTGGTGCCGAAGGACTAGCCGCCGACCTCTTCGCCTATGCCCGGCGCGTTGCCACAGGCGAGGTTAGCAACCCCGAGTTTCTGCCGGTCTTGTTCATGGCCGAGCCGGATGACGACTGGCAGAATGAGGCGACATGGTTCAAGGCAAACCCCGGCCTGTCCTTCGGCTTCCCGTCCATGTCCGGCTTGCGCGCGCTGGCGAAAGAGGCCGAGGGCAATCCCGCCGAACTTGCCAGCTTCAAGCAATTCAACCTGAACATCTGGCAGGCGAACAGCCGCGACCCGCTGTTCGATCTGCTGACCTATGACAGCCGTCAGCTTGACGATGACGAGGCCGATCTGGAGGCACTGCCTGCCTATGTCGGCGTGGACATGTCCGTGTCGGGCGACCTGACCGCCGTCAGCATCGCGTTCCGGCATGATGATGGTCAGATCACCCTTCGGTCGCGGGTGTTCGTTCCTGGTGACGAACTGCGCCTGCGTGGTGATCGTGACGGCGCACCCTATGAACGCTGGCGCGACGATGACCTGATCACGGTCTGCCCCGGCCCGATCATCGACAATGACATGGTGGCCGATCATGTCCGCGACCTATGCGCCCGCTATGACGTGCATGAGATCGCCTTTGACCCGCACCTTGCGCGCGTCACCATGCAGCATCTGCATGATGATGGTCTGCCCGTCTTTGCCTTTCCCCAGCGACCGCTGACCATGGGCGTGGCCGCTGGTGATCTTGAACGGATCGTCACCGGCAAGCTGGTTCGCCACAACGGCGACTCGGTGTTGCGCCATCACTTTGAGAATGTCGTCACGAGCCGCAACCCGACCAGGGGTCTTGTCCGCATGCACAAGGCGCGCACGGCCAGCCGCATTGATGCCGCTGTCGCCTCTGCGATGGCCGTCAGCCGGGCCGTGACCGCCCATGACACCAAATCCCGATACGACAGCCCGGACGTTCTGGGCCTGACGATCCTTCAATAGTGAAAGAGTATTAGAATGACTCTCGAACAGACCGGAATGCTGGTCAAAATCGAAGCCCAGGTTGCCAAATGGGAGCGCGACCTGAACCGCGCGAACCAATTCCATCGCCGCGCCAGCGAACAGCTTGAGCGCCGGGCCAAGCAATCGGCCGACCGAATGGCCGCCACCGACGCCAGCCGGTGCAGGTCCAGTTCGCTGTTCAGCTATGTCGATCTGGAGGACCGAATCCCTACGCATCACCCGCTGCGGAAGATCTGGCAGGTGGTGAATGACGCCCTGGCGAGCCTGGATGCGGATTTCAGCGCGGTTTACGTCGACTTTGGCCGCCCCTCGATCGCGCCGGAGCGGCTGATCCGGGCCAGTCTGATCCAGATCCTGGTCTCGATCCGGTCCGAGCGTCAGCTGATGGAGCAGATGCGCTACAACCTGCTGTTCCGTTGGTTTGGGGGCCTCGGGATCGACGACGCCGTATGGGTCCCCACCGTCTTCTCCAAGAACCGTGATCGGCTTCTGAACTGCGAGATGTCGCGCAAAGCGATGTCTGCCATTCTGGCGCATCGCGAGGTGGCGCCGCTTTTGTCGGATGATCATTTCGCTGCGCGGTCCTTTGGCTCTTGGTCGATGGCACTTTGGTCCAGGCTTGGGCGTCGATGAAGAGTTTCCGGCCAAAGACCGAGGGCATGCAGGGCGACGATGATCAGGGCGAGCCACCTGCCCTTGACGCTGCCGCCGATGACCAACCCACCCTGCCAGAGACCGAACCGATGCCCCGCACCAGACCCGGCCACCGCAATGCCGAAGTCGACCTCAGGGGCGAGAAGCGCTCGAATGCGACCCATGCCTCTACGACCGATCCGGACGCGCGGCTCTGCAAGAAAGCGCCTGGCACCGGGGCAGCACTGTGCTTCATCGGTCATGCTGTGATGGAAAACCGCAATGATTTCATCGTCCAGGCGGATCTGATCCGCGCGACTGACCGTGCTGAACGCCAGGCGGCAATGGATATGATCAACCGTCACTCCCCGGGCTCGACCCGACGGCTGACGCTCGGCGCCGACAAGGGATATGACGCGGCACAGTTCGTCGTCGATCTGCGGCAGGCCTGCATCACCCCACATATCGCACAAAAATCGTGTCATTCAGCAATCGACGGGCGCACCATCAGGCGCAAGGGCTACGCCCTGTCCCTCAGGCACCGCAAACGGATCGAAGAGGCTTTTGGCTGGGCCAAAACCATCGCAGGCGCCGCCCAGACTGCCTACCGCGGCATCGAGCGCGTAAGAGCGAGCTTCATAATGGCGCTTGCCGCCGGAAATCTCGCCAGACTGCCGAAGCTGCTCGCAGCATGAGCAGAAGACGCGGTCGCAGAGCGGCCAAGGCCCGCCCCTAGTTGTTTGATCCCACGGTTTGATGGTGCGACCCTTTTTCAGGAATGGAAGGAAGCATTATGG
Source organism: Paracoccus aestuarii (assembly GCF_028553885.1). Classification (NCBI taxonomy): domain Bacteria; kingdom Pseudomonadati; phylum Pseudomonadota; class Alphaproteobacteria; order Rhodobacterales; family Paracoccaceae; genus Paracoccus; species Paracoccus aestuarii. The sequence goes on along the minus strand of NZ_CP067169.1, from coordinate 1,689,667 downwards.
GCCAGGTTCGTCACGGGAGCGCCATGAGCACGCACGCCGTCAGAGCTGCAATAATGAGGGCCGGCTCGCCATCGGTCCGAGGGCTTGGCCCGAACGATCGCAAGCTTCGCTTGCGACGTTGAGCCGGGATCTGGGGATCAACCCGAAGACGGTTGCGAAATGGCGCAAGCGCCAGACGGTCGAGGACCTCAAGACCGGGCCGAGAGAACCGCGCTCGACGATCCTGACCGAGGCTGAGGAGGCGACCATCGTCGCTTTCCGACGGCACACGCTGCTGCCGCGGGAGTTCAAGCGTGAAGCAAACGATCCGGGGGATCGTTTGTAGCGCAGAACGCCTCTATGCCCTGCAGCCATCCATCCCGCACGTGACACGCTCAGCGCTCCATCGGTGTCTGCAGCGATGAGCCATTGCGGCGCCACCGGTTCAAGCCCGATGGCGAGGAGCATTCAGTTCGCCGAGCAGCCCCCGGAACCGCAACACCGTTTATTCTCGGCCCATGCGCTTCGACATGATCTGCAAGGGCGAGACCTTGTCCGCCATTGGTCCGAGGACAATGGTCGAGCGGTATCGAACATCGTCTCACCAAGCCAAACCACCCGTGGACCAACGACCGGGTCGAGCGAATGAACCGAACGATCAAGGACGCGACCGTTAAACGCTTCCATTACGACGATCACGACCAGCTCCGCACTCACCTCGCCGACTTCATGGCCGCTTACAATTTCGCCCGCCGGCTCAAGACCCTTGGAGGGCTCACACCCTACGAATACATCCGCAAGATCTGGACATCTGAGCCAGACAGATTCATCCCAAATCCGATCCAACAGATGCCGGGACTGAACAACTAGCAGTAAGTCGTCACCCCTCGGCCGTGGTGGTCAGGCGCAGCTCGGCCATCAGGTCGGGCTCCAGCACATTGATCTCGGCGGGGGGTGTGCGCAGGGCGTGAGTCATCAGGCGCAGATCGACCCCCATCTGGACCAGGTATTCCATCACCCCCGCCTGCGCGCGCTGCAGGTCGCTGACCGCCATGAAGGCCGGCAGAAAGGTGTTCTGGCCGAAATAATGCTGGTGCACGCCGACCACGCCGCCGGTCTCGACCCGGCGCTCGGTGCCGCCGGCCAGGATATAGGGGCAGGCCGACAGGCAGACGGCCCCGTCCTCGACCCGCGTGGTCAGGGCCGCGCCGCGGATCGTCCGCCCGATCGCCACCGCGTCCGAGACCGACCCGCCGGAGCTGTCCAGCGCCACCTGCACCGCGACCGGACGCGCCCGGTCCAGCCATTCGACGAAACGGTCCGCATCGCCCGGCGCGATCTGGCCGATGATGCGGATGCGGTCATCCTCGACATCGAATTGCAGGCGCTCGGGCATCTGGCGCATGGCGGGGGCGCCGGGCCGTGCGGGGTCGGCGGGGCGCAGGTCGGGGCGATAGGGGCGCACGTTCGGCCCTTGGGCGGGCGGGGCATAGAGGCCCGGCGCCGCCGATCCCGGGGCGCGCCACAGGTCCAGGCCCACGATCAGCCCCGCCATCAGCACCTGCGACAGCAGCACCGCCCGGATCGCCCGCTGCGGAGAGGAGAGCAGCCGCACCGGCTCAGCCCCTGCCGTCGCGCGGCGACGCGCCCTGTTCGGCCTGGCGCAGCATGTCGGATGCGATCAGCGCGGCGCGCAGCTCGCCCACGGTCATGCGGTCGTCGCTGTGCCCCTCGCCGCGCCCGGCGCGGATCGCGGCCTGGACCACCATGATGATGAAGACCAGCACCGCCGGCAGCAGGTCGATCGAGATCGCCCCCGCCCAGGCCGGCACGAAGTTGCGCGCATAGGTGATGACCGCATCCGCCGCCGAAAGCGGGGTATAGAGCGCCTCGTCCGGGTCCGGCAGGGCCATGACCTCGGCCGCGGCGCGGTCCAGGGTCTGGGCGCGCTGTTGCACCAGGCCCAGCACCGCGTTGATGGTGGATGTCTGGCCCGCCCGGGTCGCGGCGGTGGCGCCGTCCAGCTCGGGCAGGATCACCGCATCCGACAGGTCCTGCGCCGCACGGCTGACCAAAGGCGCGGGGTTCAGCTGGCGCAGCTGGGTGATCAGGCCCGCCAGCTCGACCGCGTCGCTGGAAAAGCGCACGGTGCGGTCCTGCAGCGGCCCCGGCTCGACCGAGATGCCGCGCATCCGCGACAGGATCGCGTTGCCTTGCGCGAAGGTCTGGTCGATCGGGGCGTCGACGCCGGTCAGCTGATCCTCCAGCGCCTGCAGCTCGGCCTGTTTCTGGATCAGCACGCGGAACACCGCGCCGCGGCCGGAAAAGCCCGACAGCGTGCCGCCGGCCTCCTGTTCGGACAGGTCGGCAAAGCTCTGGCGGACGCGGGCCACGTCGCGCGACAGCGACTGTCCGGCCACCGCATTGGCATGGGCGCGTTCCAGCGAGGTCTGATAGTTCTGGACCGTGGTCGCCATATGCGTCTCGACCGCCGCGCCCCCGGCCAAGGCGGCGGCGTTCAGCCATGAGGACATGGCGATGATCGCCAGCGAGCCCAGCACCATGGTCAGCATCAGCCCGATCCGAGAGGCCGCCGAGCGCACCGCCGGCAGCAGCCGCAGCAGATAGGACCAGAAGACGAAGATCCCCACCGAGACGGCGATCGAATAGGCCAGCGCCGCGAAGGTCGTCCACAGGCCCGGATCGTCCAGCAGCGTGCGCACGCCCAGATAGGTGTAGATCCCCGATGCCGCCGACAGCACGCCAAGCGCGGTCGAGGTGAAGCTGTCCAGCCAGTCCAGGTGCCGTTCCAGCTCGCGCGCATAGCGGTCGCCGCGCGGCCCGTGGGCAGGTCCGCTTGACGCGGGTCGGGGCTGGGTGGCTCGGTCCGGGGCGCGGGGCCTGCGATGCGTCGGGAACGGCGGCGGGGTCGGGGGAATGCGACATGCGGGCTCCGGTCAGGGGTCCGGGCTCAGATAGCGCAAATGGCGCCCGTTCTCAGCCCCCGATGCGCGGGCTGCGGTCACACCTTCGGCATATGCGGGCCGGTCGCGGCCTCGTCCAGCAAGATCTGCTCGCCCCCCGGGCGGGCGGCCTGCAGGCGGTCGCGGTCCAGGATGCGGATGGCGCCGCGCCCCATCTCGACCACGCCATCGGCGCGCAGCTGCGACAGGGTCTTGTTCACGGTCTGGCGCGAACAGCCCGCGAATCCGGCCAGATCGGCCTGGCTCAGCGCGACCTCGGGCGTGTCGGGGGTTGTCATGGACAGCAGGTGGATGCGGATGCGGTCCTCGGCATCATAGAACATCGCCACGGAATGCTGGCGGTTGTCGCGCGTCAGGCGGTCGTGGAATATCCCCGCGAAGTTCCGCATCAGCAGGTCCGCGGGCAGGTATCGCAGGATCAGCCCCGCATCGAACAGCATCACCGTCGTGTCGCGCAGGGTCGTGCAGTTGGCCGCGCAGGTCCGGCCCGAGAACTGCTCGACCTCGCCCAGAACCTCGCCGGGCTGGGCCAGATGGGCCAGGACGCGGTTGCCGTTGATGTCGATATAGCTGACCTCGATCCGGCCGCGCAGGATCAGATATCCCCATTCGGCGGGCTCGCCCTGACGCAGCAGGGTCAGGGGCTTGCGGAATTGCTGGATGCGGGCCTCGGACAGCATCGCGGCCATCGCCTGATCCGTCATGCCCCGCAGCAGCGCCGGGCGGGTGCGCTGCAGCACGCCCAGCCAATCGGTCGCCTGCGCAGAACGCCGCGCGGGTGCCGCCTCTGCCTGTTGGATCTGGCCGTCCATCGTCCCATCCGCCCTTGGTCCTGTTCCGACTATAGCGTCGACATTTCCATATGACAGACAAAAAACCGGCCCGCCCCGCCATCGCGAGGGGGCAGACCGAGGGTGCATGAAACACTAAACGGAAACCGTGAACACACCCTCGGTCGGCATCCCAACCCTAGCGCGGGGGATGCGGCGGGTTGTCGCTTGCGCGACAGACCGGCGATCTTTTCGGTCAGGCGATCCGCGCGCAGCCGCGCCCGGCCTCCTTCGCCCGGTAAAGCTCGGCATCCGCCAAGGCCAGCAGCGCGATCGGGTCCGTCGTGCCGCCGGGGGCCCAGATCACCACCCCGAGGCTGGCCGAGACCTTCAGCACCCCCAGTTCGGGCGGAGAGAGGTCGCCCACCGCCCGGATGATGCGCTGCGTCAGCTGCTCCAACCCCGCGCGCGAGGTCATGCCCTTGACGATCATGACGAATTCGTCGCCACCGATGCGCGCGGCCGTGTCCGCCTTGCGGATCTGGGACCGCAGGACCGCCCCCACGGCCCGCAGCAGGTCGTCGCCCGCTTGGTGGCCCAGGCTGTCATTCACCTGCTTGAAATGATCGAGGTCCAGATGGATCAGCGCAAAAGGCAGCGGGCAGGTCTCGGGGCGGTCCATGGGGCTGCGCAGCGCCCGGTCCAGCGCGATCTCCAGCCCGCGGCGGTTGAAGAGGCCGGTCAGCGGATCGGTTTGCGCTTGCTGCAGCGCGACCTCGCGCGATTGGGCCAGCTGGTCGTTGAAGCGCGACAGCTCGGTCAGGACGGCGCGATTGGCCTCGTGCAGGAACAGCAGCTCCATCGCCAGCTCGGAGGGGGCGAAGTCGTCATCGGTCAGATCCGCCGCGCGGATCGCGCGGTGCAGCCCGATCCCGAAGCCCAGATTGACCAGCATCGTGCCGTCGCCCATCCGCACCCCGTGGCCGCGCAGCACGACATCCGGCGTGGCCACCACACGCAGGAACAGGCGCAGATGCCGGTCCACCGCCGCCCGGATCGCGGCCAGCGAACAGGGCCCCTGCCCCGGCCGCGCGCAGGCCAGATGCTGGGCCAGATGCCGGTCGGGTGCGCCGCCCGCATCCCCCGCCACGCCCGGGACCAGCTTGGCCAGCGTCCGTCCCACCGACAGGACGCGCCCCGCATCGTCCAGCCACAGATGCATGGGCAGCAGGTCCTGCAACGCCCGCGGGTCCAGCCGCGCCTCGGGCATCACAGCGGCACCCCGGGCTGGGCCTGGGCGTCCAGCGTGAACAGCCGCCCCTCGGCGAAGCGCTCGTCCCAGATGTCGATGCGGATCATCCCGTCCTCGACCGAGATCAGCGACAGCGCGCCGTAATCGTCGGCCATGCCGCGGATCAGGCCGACCAGCAGGTTCTGCCAGACCTCGTCGGGTTCGGGGAACTGCAGCCAGACCGCCTGTCCCTCCGCCTCGACCTGCAGCCTGGGCAGGACCAGCCGCGGCAGGACCAGATGCGCGCGGCCCGGCAATTCGTCCAGCCGCAGCAGGAAGTCGCGGAAATCCCGCCCCGAGAAGCGCAGCAGCCGCCGGATCGGCTCGACCCGGGTCATCCAGGCGCCCAGATCCTCGAACATCTCGGATCGCGGCTTGGCCAGCCGGAAGGCGGCGCGATCCAGCGCCTCGGTGCCGAAGGTCGTTCCCGACCCCGACAGCAGGCTGTCCGCCGCGATCGCGTCATCCACCACGGCCGCGACCAGCGCATCCCCATATGTCGATCGCAGGAATTCCTCGATCGCGCGATTGACCAGACCGTTCATGTCCACCTCGATTCGAAGGTCAGACTAGTCCCTGGTCGTAAAGAAAACGGAAATTCGCGGCGAAAATCCGCTAGTCGGCCGCCCAGCCATAGCTGCCCGGTCCCGACAGCGCGGTGCGCGCCGCCATGATGTCCTGGGGACGCAGCCCGAGCGCCGCGGAAAAGCGCAGGATCCGGTCGTCATCCTCGGCGATGAAATCCAGCAGGAACAAGGCGATGTCGGGCCGCTGCGCCAGGTTGCGCAACTCCGAGGCCTGCAGTCCCGATGTGCCCAGGAAACCCGCCACATCCTCGGGGCGCTCGGCCATCTCCAGAAGGATCCGCATGGCCAGATCCGATGCCCGATCGGCGGAAAACCCCATGATGCCCTCTCCTGTCGCATTTTCGTAAGGCGCAGAGGCCAAAAAACTCTTTATTAAGCATTTGAGGCTACAGTTAAACTCGGATTCTCTCGATTTTCTGGATGGACCCATGACTGCGCGCATTGTGCTTGCAGAAGGTATCGCGTCAACGCGCATCACACTCAAGGTGCGGCTCGCGGCTGCGTGCTATGATGTGGTCGCAGTATCTTCGGCTGCAGAAGTCTTTGGCCAGTTTCACGATGCCCCCCCCGAGATCATCGTTATCGGGGGCGGTTTGCCTGACATGGAAGCAGTTGATTTGTGCCGTCAGATCACGCGCGATCAGATAAGTGCGGAAATTCCCGTGATCATGTTGGTCGACATCGATCACCGGCTGGCCGCGCTGCAGGCCGGCGCGACGGCCACGCTGGAGCCGGATGTGGACGACCAGATGCTGATGGCGCGCATCCGCAACATCCTGCGCGATTCGGACCTGCCCGAGAAACAGGCCGGCATGGCCGAACAGGCGGCGGGCTTCACCCATGCGGCCAGCCCGCTGATCGCGCTGGTGGCCGACAATCCGGGCCGCGCGCAGCGCTGGCGCCAGATGCTGTCCGGCCGGATGTCCTGCCGGTTCGAGATCCGCGACGCGGACGAGGCGCTGGCGGCGGCGACCAAGGGGCGGACGGCGGATCTCTATGTCATCTCGGCCGATATCCGGGGGCGCGGCGACGGGCTGCGGCTGCTGTCGGAACTGCGGTCGCGCCAAGGGTCGCGCGATGCGGGCTTCGTCATCGCGATCGCCCCCGACCGGGCCGAGCTGTCGGCCATCGCGCTGGATCTGGGCGCGGGCGAGGTCATCCCCGAGACCCTGGGCAGCGAGGCCGCGGCCCAGGCCGCCGCCATGTCGCTCAAGGTGCTGCTGTCGCGCAAGTCGCGGTCCGACCAGCGCCGCGCCGACATGCAGCAGCAGATGCTCTGGGCGATGACCGATCCGCTGACCGGGCTGCACAACCGCCGCTATGCGCTGCCGCGGCTGCGCGACATCGCCCAACGCGCGGCGGGGGACCGGCGGGCCTTTGCGGTCTTCGCCATCGACCTCGATCATTTCAAGACGGTCAACGATTCCCACGGCCACACGGCCGGCGACGCGGTCCTGGCCGAGATCGCGCAGCGCCTGCAGGACTGCATCGGCGGCGCGGGCATCCTGGCCCGCATGGGCGGCGAGGAGTTCATGGCCGTGATAGACGACTGCCCGCCCGATGCGGCGCGTCACCTGGCCGAACGCCTGCGCCGCTGCGTCCAGGCCCGCCGGGTTGCGCTGCCGGCCCTGTCGGGGGGCGGGGCGATCCGGGTCACCGCCTCGGTCGGGGTGGCCTGCATCCTGCCGGGCGAGGATATCTGGCCCGACCATCTGGCCCGCATCGCGGTCGAACGGGCGGACCGCGCCCTGCTGGCGGCGAAATCGGCGGGGCGCAACTGCGTCGTCGCCGATTGCCCCGACCGTGCGGCATAGGGGCCCCTTTCCAGCCGCCGCCCGAATGCCTTACTGTCAGGGTGACAGCCGCGCAGAGGACAGGTCATGACCGCAATGCCCGCCACCCAGACCGAACGACCCACCGGCCAGGCCATGCTGCGCGGCGCGCGCGGCCGCTGCCCGGCCTGCGGCCAGGGGCGGCTCTTCAGCCGCTATCTGAAGGTCGCCGACGACTGCCCCGATTGCGGCGAGGCGCTGCATCATCAACGCGCCGATGACGGGCCGGCCTATCTGACCATCCTGATCGTGTCGCATCTGGGGGCGCCGATCCTGCTGGCCTCGTTCATGCTGTGGCGGCCAAGCGCGATGACGATGATCCTGGCCTTCGGGATCGGGGCGATCGTGATGTCGCTGGCGATGCTGCCGGTCATCAAGGGGGGCATGGTCGGCCTGCAATGGGCGCGGCGGATGCATGGCTTCGGCGGCCGGTCCAGCAGCGGCGTCGGCGCGTGACCGAGGTCCGCCCCGCGGCCACCATTCTGGTCATCCGCCGCGACGGCGACGGCCCGGCGGTCCTGATGGGCATGCGCGGCGCCTCGGCGGTCTTCATGCCGTCGAAATTCGTCTTTCCCGGCGGCGCCGTCGATCCGGAGGACGGCGATGTCCGGCTGGCCCGCCCGCTGGCCGCCGCCTGCCGCCAGCGCCTGTCGGATGCGGGCCTGCCGCCCGACACCATCGCCGCCGCCGCGCTGCGCGAATTGGCCGAGGAGACGGGCCTGCTGATCGGCCGCCCAGGCTCCGCCCCCGAAGGCTGGCCCGGCCATCGCGGCGCGGGGCTGGCGCCCGATGCGGGCGCGCTGACCTACCTGTTCCGCGCGATCACCCCGCCGGGCCGGCCGCGCCGGTTCGACGCGCATTTCTTTCTGGCCGATGCCGCCGACATCACCGGCGATCCCGACGATTTCAGCGCCGCCTGCGACGAGCTGTCCCATCTGCGATGGGTGGCCCTGGATCAGGCGCGGTCGCTGGATCTGCCCTTCATCACCGAGGTCGTGCTGGCCGAGCTGGCGCAGATGATCCGCGACACGCCGCGCGACCATCCGCTGCCCAAGCCCGCGACGGTGCCCTTCTTCGACAATCGCGGGCCGTCGCCGGTCTTTCGCCAGATCGCCTGAGGGTCAGGCGCCGCGAAAGACGGGGCGGCGCTTTTCCAGAAAGGCGGTGACGCCCTCGACGAAATCGGCGCTGCGCCCGGCCTGACCCTGCAGGCGGGCCTCCAGTTCCAGTTGCGCGGAAAGGTCGTTGGCGGTGGCGGCGGCCAAGGCCTCGCGGATCGACAGAAAGGCTCCGGTCGGGCCCTGCGCCAAGACACGGGCGCGGTCGCGGATGACGCCTTCGAAGTCGGCATCCGGGACGGCCTGCCAGATCAGGCCCCAATCGGCGGCCTGTCGCGCCGGGACGGGTTCGGCGAACAGCATCATCCCCATGGCGCGGGCATGGCCCACGGCGCGGGGCAGGATCCAGGTGCCGCCCGCATCCGGGATCAGCCCGATCCGGGTGAAGGCCTGGATGAAGCTGGCGCTTTCGGTGGCGATCACCACATCGGCGGCCAAGGCCAGGTTTGCCCCCGCCCCCGCCGCGACCCCGTTCACCGCCGCGATCACCGGCACCGGGCAGGTCGTGACGGCGGCCAGCATGGGTTCGTATTCGTCGCGCAGCGTCGCCTCCAGATTGGCGGCGGCGGCGCGGTCGGTCAGGTCCTGGCCCGAACAAAAGCCCCGCCCCGCCCCGGTCAGGACGACCGCCCGCACCTCGGGCGCCAAGGTGGTCAGCGCCTCGGTGATCTCGGCCCGCATGCGGCTGTTCAGGGCGTTCATCACCGCCGGACGGTTCAGCGTCAGCGTGGCGACGCCATCCTCGACCTGAAACTGGATGGTCTCGAAATCCATGCAATCCTCCCTTGGCTCTAGGGCCGGATCATGCAGGAAAACGCCCCGGGGAAAAGCGCGACCCCGCGTCAGCCGTCGCGCATGATCTCGGCCAGGCGGCGGCGCTCATCCTCGGACAGGTCCTCGACAGCGGGGGCCGGGCGGTTGCGGTTGCGCAGAAACAGCCCCGCGGTGATCAGCGCGACCAGCGCCATCAGCGGCCCCGCCCACCACAGGATCAGGTTCGCCCCGCGGGCCGGCGGCTCGAACAGCACGAATTCCCCGAAACGGTCGGCCACGGCCTCGACCACCTCGCGGTCGCTGTCGCCCGCCACCAGACGCTCGCGCACATAGAGCCGCAGGTCGCGGCTGATGGGCGCGTTGGATTCGTCGATATTCTCGCCCTGGCAGACCGGGCAGCGCAGCTTCTGCGAGATCTCGCGCGCGCGGGATTCGAGGCCCGCATCCGCCAGGACCTCGTCGGGCTGGACGGACCAGGCGGGCGGGGCGATCAGAGCCAGGATCAGCGCGACGCGTGCCAGCCGGGTCATTCGGCCGGCACCGCATCGTCGCGGCGCGGGGCGCGGGCCGCGCCCGCCGCCACCCGGTATCGCCGGTCGGTCAGGCTGATCAGCCCGCCAAGCGCCATCAGGATCGACCCCGCCCAGATCCAGTTGGCGAAGGGCTTGACATAGGTGCGCACCGCCCAGCCCCCGTTGGGCTGTTCATCCCCCAGCACGGTATAGAGATCGCGCCAGAACCCGTAATTGATCGAGGCCTCGGTCGTGGGCATGTTCTGCACCGGATAGACCCGCTTTTCGGGGTTCAGCATGGCGACCGGGCGGCCGTCGCGGGTCGCCTCGATCTGCGCCATCTGCGAAAAGTAGTTCGGCCCGTCCACCCGATCGACCGAGCGCAGCACCAGGTCATAGCTGCCGACGCGGAACGGCTCGTCGATCTGGGCGACGCGCACGTCCTCGACCTGCCAGGCCTGGATCAGCGCCACCGCGATGAAGGTGACCCCCAGCCCCGCATGGGCCACGGCCTTGCCCCAATCGGCCCGCGGCAGGCGCAGCAGGCGCGCGGGCCCGGAATTGCCGGTCCGCAGCCACAGCTCGGACAGCGCGCCGAAGATCAACCAGGATCCCAGCCCCGCCCCGATCACCGCCAGCCCGCTATTGCCGGTCGAGACCGCGAAGACCAGCACCATCACCGCCGCCGTCAGCACCAGCGCGCCGCGCAGCGGGCGCAGGGTGCGGCCCAGCTTGGCGCGTTTCCACGGCATGATGGACCCCAAGGGCAGCGCCAGCGCCAACACGATCATGAAGGGCGTGAAGGCCTGGTTGAAGAAGGGCGGCCCCACCGACAGCACGCGGCCCCAGACCATCTCGGCGATCAGCGGCCACATCGTGCCGATGAAGACGACGAAGCAGGACACGGCCAGCAGCACGTTGTTCAGGACCAGCGCCCCTTCGCGGGACACGGGCGCGAAGACGCCCTTGGCCGTCATCTCGGCCGCGCGGAAGGCATAGAGCGTCAGCGCGCCGCCGGTGAAGAAGACCAGGATCGCCAGGATGAAGATGCCGCGTTCGGGATCGTTGGCAAAGCTGTGGACCGATGTGATCAGCCCCGAACGCACAATGAAGGTCCCGATCAGCGAAAAGCCGAAGGCCATGATCGCCAGCAGGATTGTCCAGCTTTTCAGCGCCTCGCGCTTTTCGACGACGATGGCAGAATGCAGCAGCGCCGCGGCCAGCAGCCAAGGCATGAAGCTGGCATTCTCCACCGGGTCCCAGAACCAGAAGCCGCCCCAGCCCAGCTCGTAATAGGCCCACCAGGACCCGAGCGCGATGCCGATGGTCAGAAACACCCAGGCCGCCAGGGTCCAGGGCCGCACCCACCGCGCCCAGGCCGCGTCCACCCGCCCCTCGATCAGGGCGGCGACGGCAAAGCTGAAGGCCATCGAAAGGCCCACATAGCCCAGGTAGAGGAACGGCGGATGGAAGGCCAGGCCCGGATCCTGCAGCAGCGGGTTCAGGTCGCGCCCGTCGAAGGGCGGGTTGCCCATGCGCCAGAACGGGTTCGAGGTGAAGATGATGAAGGCGTAGAAGGCCGCGCTGACCGAGGCCTGCACCGCCAGCACCCGCGCCTGCAGGCTGGGCGGCAGATTGCCCCCGAACAGCGCCGCCGCCGCCCCGAACAGCGCCAGGATCAGCACCCAGAGCAGCATGCTGCCCTCGTGATTCCCCCAGACACCGCTGATCTTGTAGATCAGCGGCTTGCTGGTATGGGAATTGGAATAGACCAGCTGGACCGAGAAATCCGAGGTGACGAAGGCGATGGTCAGCGCCGCGAAGCTGACCGCCATCAGCAGCAGCTGCGCCAGCGCCGCCGGTCGGGCGCTGTCCATCCAGCCGTACCAGCCCTTGGCGGCACCGACCATGGGCACGGTCATCTGATAGATCGACACCATGAAGGCGAGGATCAGGGCGAAATGGCCTATTTCAGCGATCATCTGCGGGCAACCTCCGTTGAGGCGCCAGCATAAGGACGGGCCGAAGGCGGGGAAACCCCTCCCTTCGGCCCATCGGTTCAGTTTCGCGTGCCGGGCTGCGGCCTAATCGCGCAGCGTGGCCGCCCAGTCCCGCAGGGCGGCATTGTCGGCGAAGGCATCGTCGGGCCGGACGGTCGGCGCGGCGGGCGCCGGAGCGGTGCCAGGGACGATGGTCGTCTCCTCGGTGATGCGGGCGGGCCAGACGCGGTGGCGGAAGTGATGCGCCTCGCGCGCGCCGAAATAGAACCCCACGATCGCCCCCAGCAGCCACCAGAGCGGCTCGGGCACCCGCTGCAGCCCGTCCATGCGCAGCCCGAAGCCCGCGGGCTCGACCATGGCATAGATGAACAGCCCCATCGTCCCCAAGGCCAGCAGCGGACGCGGCAGGCGGTTCAGCCCGTTCACGAACCCGTCGAACCAGCCCTGCCGGGGGATCATGAATTCCTGGCCGTGCTGGCCGATGGCGCGGGCATAGGCCTCCTCGTCCAGCTCCATCCGGCGGGTGGCGTTCTGGGTGAAGACCTCGGCCATGCCGGTGGCGGCCTGGCCCAGGGCGGTGACGGTGGGGGCGACCCCCAGGATGCGTCCGATCATGCCCATTTGGCGGTCCTCGCACGGTGTTCGGCGGCGCTCAGGTGGTAATGCGGGGCGATGAATTCCTCGGCCCGGGTGATCCAGCCGCCCTTGCCGCCGGCCTTGGTGCGGGCGAACTTGCGGCTGGCGGGGCGCTGATCGGCCAGCGCATAATAGTAGTTGCGCCGCGCGATCCCATAGGCATCGGCCAGGTGGCGCGGCGCGGCCTCGGCCGCGTCACGGGCGGCGGCGATGGTGCGCGGGCCAATCACCCCGTCATCGGTCGCGGGAAAGCCCATCCGCGTGATCAGCCGCTGCAGGATCTTGACCGCGTTGGCGCCCGCATTGACATACATGTCGAAGACGCTGGCCTGCACCGGTTCCGGCAGTTCGGCCAGGCGCGGGCGGCGAAAGTAATGTTCGACGAAGATCTGTTCGGCCTGGGCGCGGGTCAGGGCGCGGACATCGGCCGCGTCGATGCGCCCGTCGCGGTTTACGTCCATTCCCAGGCTGCGCAGGGTGCCGATGGTGACCCCGTGATTGGTGGCCCCGCCGGGATCGTCGGGATCGTTGACGAACCCCCCTTCGCGCGCGACGATCTCGCGCGCAATCCGTTCGACGCTGTGCATGGTTCCCCCGATGGCTGCTGCGGCCGGGATGCGGCCGTGACGGGGAATGCTGGACCGCAGCCTTTAACGCGCCGTTAACCCTGCGCGCGTTGCGTCAGCCGTTGGGGTCTTGGTAGTGGCCGGTGGCCTTCAGCGTCTCGACCACCTCGCGCGGCATGTAGGTCTCGTCATGCTTGGCCAGGATCTCGCGCGCCTCGAAGCGGCCGTCGCGATACCAGCCCTTGGCGATGGTGCCCTGGCCTTCGCCGAACAGGTCCGGACGCGGCGATCCGCCGACATAGGTCACCGGGATCTCGGCCGCGCCGTCGGTGATGACGAAATCGAAGGCCACCCCTTCGAGGTTGCGGATCGAGCCTTCCTTGACCAGGCCGCCCAGCTGGAAGAACTCGTCCGGTTCGGGCGCCGCCTCGCTAACCTGGCTGGGCGAGCGATAGAGGTTGATGCCGTCGCTGAAGCCATAGCCGATCAGCCCCACCGCCACGACCAGCGCCAGCGCCCCGGCCGCCAGGACCTGGATGCGGCGCTGCTTCTTCAGGGATTTCATGCCGGCCATGGGGCCCTCCTCTGGTTCAGGCGGCGGCGAACCGGATCGGGCGCCGCATGAACTGCGTCGCCTTGCCCGAGACGCGGTCCGGGTCGCCCGTGGTCAGATAGTGCGATTGCGTGCCCGGCCCGACGAATTCGGGCCTGCGGGTCAGATAATCCGCCAAGCTCTCGGCGACCAGCCCCGCCTGGCTGAAGACCGTGACATCGGGCCCGAGCGCGCGCTGGAACGCGTCCTGCATCAGCGGGTAATGCGTGCAGCCCAGAACCGCGGCCTCCGGGTGGGGCATCCGGCGCTTCAGTGCCTCGACATGGCTGGTCACCAAGGCCTCGGCCAGGATTTCATCACCCATTTCAATGGCATCGACGACGCCGCCGCAAGGCTGCGCCTCGACGTCGACGCCCACGGCGCGAAAGGCCAGCTCGCGCTGGAAGGCGCGGCTGGCGACGGTCGCGGGGGTCGCGAACAGCGCGACGTTGTTCACGGCCACGCGACGGGGCGGCGAATTGTCGCCCCAGGCCCGTTCGGTCAGCGCCTCGATCATCGGGACGAAGACGCCCAGCACGCGCTTGTCGGCGGGCAGCCATGTCTCCTGCATGCGCTTCAACGCGGCGGCGCTGGCCGTGTTGCAGGCCAGGATCACCAGATCGCAGCCCTCGGCCCAGAGCCGTTCGACCCCCCGGCAGGTCAGGTCGAAGATGTCGTCCGCCGTCCGCACGCCATAGGGCGCATGGGCATTGTCGCCCAGATAGACCAGCGGCAGGTCGGGCAGGCGCGCGGCGATGGCCTGATGGACGGTCAGCCCGCCCAGACCCGAATCGAATACACCAACCGCCATGTGAACCCTCCGCCCGCGTGGCGCCCTTCATAGGACGCCACGCATGATTTGAAAATGATTCAGATCATTCAGCGGCTTCACGGATGGGTGCGTGGCCCGACCGGAACTGGGCCAGCAGCTCGGCCCGCCGGGCGGCCGCGCGTTCGGCGGCGGCGGCCTTGACCGGGCCGAAGCCGCGCACCGATTGCGGCAGCTGGGCCAGCTCCAGCGCGACGGGCATGGTGTGATCGGTGACGCCGGCAAAGATCTCGGCCATGTCGGCCTCGAATTCGCGGATCATCGCGCGTTCATGCCGCCGTTCCGCCGCATAGCCGAAGACGTCCAGCGGCGTGCCGCGCAGCCCCTTCAGCGCGGCCAGCACGCGAAAGGCGCGGAACATCCACGGCCCGAATTCGCGCTTGGCCGGGCGGCCATCCGCATCCTTGCCCGGCAGCATCGGCGGGGCCAGGTGCAGCGACAGGCGGACATCGCCCTCCCACCGCTCGGCCACTTGGGCGGCGGTGGCCAGATGCAGCCGCGCGACCTCGTATTCGTCCTTGTAGGCCAACAGCTTGTAATAGCTTCCTGCGACGGCGTCACGCAGCTGGGCCGGGGCCTGATCGACCAGCTTGCGGAAGCGTCGCGCCAAGCGGCGGCCCTGATAGCCGACCAGCCGTTCCTCGCGCAGCGCGACGGGATCGGCGGGGATCTGCGCCACGGGGGCTGGCCTGCGGGCCTGATCGGGAAAGGCCATGGCCCACCGCCCGATGCGGAAGGCGCGCTGGTTCGCCTCGACCTGGGCGCCGTTCAGGCGGATCGCGTCCAGGATCGCCGCCTCGGACAGCGGGATCAGCCCCTGCTGCCAGCAGGCTCCCAGCACCAGCATGTTGGAGAAGATCGAATCCCCCAGCATCCGCAGTGCCAGGTCATTGGCGTCGAAGAACGCCACCCGGTCCGACAGCCGCGCCTGCAGCGACATGCGCAGCCGGTCCGAGGGCACACGGAAATCGCGGTCGCGGGTGAAATCGCCGGTGATGATCTCGTGATCGTTGACCACCGCGCCGGTCCGGCCGCGGGTCATCAGGCCCACGGTCTTGGCCCCGGCGGACACGACCAGATCCCCACCGATCACGCAATCGGCCTCGCCCGTCGCCACGCGGATGGCGGTGATGTCCTCGGGGCGTTCGGCCAGGCGCAGGTGGATATGGACCGCGCCGCCCTTCTGGGCCAGGCCCGCCATCTCCATCATGCCGGCGCCCTTGCCGTCCATATGCGCGGCCTGGGCCAGCACCGCGCCCACGGTGACGACACCGGTGCCGCCCACGCCGGTGATGACGATGTTATGCGTGCCCCGGATCGCGGGCAGCGCGGGATCGGGCAGCGTAGGCAGATCGAAGGCCTCGGCCTTGGGGCGGCGCAGCGTGCCGCCGCGCACCGATACGAAGCTGGGGCAGAAGCCCTTGACGCAGCTGTAATCCTTGTTGCAGCTGGATTGCTCGACTTGGCGCTTGCGGCCCAGATCGGTGTCCAGCGGCACGATCGACACGCAGTTCGACTGGACCGAGCAATCGCCGCAGCCCTCGCAGACCTCCGGGTTGATCCAGATGCGGCGATCGGGGTCGGGGAACTGGCCCTTCTTGCGCCGCCGACGCTTTTCCGCCGCACAGGTCTGGATATAGAGGATCGCGCTGACCCCCTGGCGCGTCTCCAGCTCGCGCTGGACGGCCATCATCTGCGACCGCTCCTCGATCCGCATGCCGGAGGGGTAATGCGCGGGATCGACCTCCTCCTTTTCGTCATGCACGACGATCACCGGATCGACGCCCATGGCCTGCAATTCGCGGGCAATCTGGGGCGCGGTCAGCCCGCCCTCGTTCGGCTGGCCACCGGTCATCGCGACGGCATCGTTATAGAGGATCTTGTAGGTGATATTGGTCCCCGCGGCCAGCGCCGCACGGATCGCCAAGGACCCCGAATGATTATAGGTTCCGTCGCCAAGGTTCTGAAAGACATGGGTTCTTTTGCTGAACGGCGCCTCGCCGATCCAGTTCGCCCCCTCGCCGCCCATATGGGTGAAGCCCTCGGTCTCGCGGCCCATCCACTGGACCATGTAGTGACAGCCGATCCCCGCATAGGCGCGGCTGCCCTCGGGCAGACGGGTCGAGCTGTTATGCGGACAGCCCGAACAGAACCAGGGCGTGCGGGTCGCGATCTCCGGGGCGTTGTCGTTGCGGCGCACCTCGGCCAGCCGGGCCAGGCCCGCGCGCACGGCCTCGGTGCCGCGGCCCTCCTCGACCAGGATCGCGCCGATCTTCTGGGCGATCATCACCGGGTCCAAAGCGTAGCGGGTGGGGAACAGCTCCTCTCCCGTTCGGTCATGCTTCCAGCCATGGACGCGACGGCCCCGGCGGTTGTCGAAGATCGCCTCCTTCAGCTGGACCTCGATCAGCTTGCGCTTCTCCTCGACGCAGACGATCAGTTCCAGATCCTCGGACCATTCCTGGATGGATTTCATGTCCATGGGCCAGGTCTGGCCGACCTTGTAGGTGGTCAGGCCCAAACGCTCGGCCTCGGTCTCGTCGATGCCCAGAAGCGACAGCGCATGGACCAGGTCCAGCCAGTTCTTGCCCGCCGCGACAAAGCCGATCCGCGCCCCGGACCGGCCCCAGACCCGGCGGTCGATGCGGTTGGCGCGGGAAAACGCCTCGGCCGCCCACCGCTTGTGGTCGATCATCCGCGCCTCCTGGGCGACGGGGGTGTCGCCAAGCCGGATGTTCAGCCCGCCCTCGGGCAAGGCACGCTCGGGGGTCACGAACTGCATGCGGAACGGATCGCCGTGGACCACCGCCGTCGCCTCGACCGTGTCCTTCATCGTCTTCAGACCCGTCCAGACCCCCGCATAGCGCGACAGCGCGAAACCATAGAGGCCGTAATCCAGGATCTCCTGCACGCCCGCCGGCGACAGCACCGGAATATAGGCGTCGATCATCGCCCAGTCCGACTGATGCAGCACGGTCGAACTTTCGCCCGTATGATCGTCGCCCATCGCCATGACCACGCCGCCATGGCGAGACGAGCCGGCCATGTTGGCATGGCGCATCACGTCGCCGGTGCGGTCCACGCCCGGGCCCTTGCCGTACCACAGCGCGAAGACGCCGTGGTGGCGCCCCTCGCCACGCAACTCGGCCTGCTGGCTACCCCAGATGGCGGTGGCGGCCAGATCCTCGTTCAGGCCGGGCTGGAACCGGACCTGCGCCGCCTCCAGGCGCTTGGCCTCGCGCATCATGGCCAGATCGACACCGCCCAGGGGCGATCCGCGATAGCCGGTGACCAGCCCCGCCGTGTCCAGCCCCGCCGCTTTGTCGCGTGCCGCCTGCATCAGCATCAGCCGCACCAATGCCTGGGTTCCGTTCAACAAGACGTGGGTCTTCGACAGATCGAAACGATCCGCCAAGGTGAATTCATGGCTGCTCATGGCTGTGTCCTCCTGTGCCTTGCGGCTCCCCAAGGACAGTATAGGTCAGAATGGCTGACTAAAGAACCAAAAAATCGGTGCTTGACGAAGCGATCAACGATCCGCAGTTGGAAGGAAAGGTCTGCAAATCGCGCATGGCTGACAGGGCAGGAATGTAAAGGATGGATTGGGACAAGCTCAGGATCTTTCACGCGGTCGCGGATGCGGGCAGCCTGACCCATGCCGGCGACGTGCTGCATCTGTCGCAATCCGCCGTCAGCCGCCAGATCCGCGCGCTGGAGGAATCGCTCGGCACGACCCTGTTTCACCGCCATGCGCGGGGGCTGATTCTGACCGAACAGGGCGAATTGCTGTTCGAGGCGACGTCCTCTATGTCGCGCAAGCTGGACAGCGCCTCGGCCCGCATCCGCGACAGCGAGGAAAACGTCTTCGGCGAATTGAAGGTCACGGCCACGGTGGGCTTCGGCACGCTGTGGCTGGCCCCGCGGCTGGTCAAGCTCTATGAGAAATTCCCAGACCTGCGCATCGACCTGCTGCTGGAGGAACGCGTGCTGGACCTGCCCATGCGCGAGGCGGACGTGGCCATCCGCATGAAGGAGCCCAGCCAGTCCGACCTGATCCGCCGCCGCTTGCTGAACATCCGCATGCGGCTCTATGCCAGCCCCGACTACATTGCCCGCAACGGCGCGCCCGAAAGCCTGACCGACCTGGCCGCGCATCGGCTGATCTGCCAGAAGCCCGATCAGCCCCAGGTCGCCGCCGGCGCCCGCCTGGTGCAGGAGCTGATGGCCCAGAATGTCGGATCGACCCTGACCGTGAACAACTATTTCGGCGTGCTGCAGGCGGTGCTGGCCAATCTGGGCATCGGCGTGCTGCCCGATTACCTGACCGCCGACCATCCCGATCTCGTGCGCGTCTTTCCCGACACGGAATCCGGCGAGGTGCCGGTCTTCCTTGCCTATCCCGAGGAACTGCGCCAGACCCGCCGCGTGGCGGTCTTCCGCGATTTCGTGCTGGAGGAGATCCAGGCCTATCGCCGTTTCCAGAGCGAGGCCGGCCAGCTCTGACCTGCCCGTTCCGGTGGCAGACCGGCCCCGGATCGGCAGATTTCAGCCCAGGGTTGTAGCCATTACGCCACTGCATGGCCGATATGCTGCGGATGCAGCGCGGTTTATCTTGAACCGTTCACAAACTGCACATAGATCGGGCTTAGAAGGCGAACGCGAGCTTAGCGGCTCATCACCTTCTACCTCCCTGTTGGACTTAGGCCGGGCCTCGTGCCCGGCTTTTTTTTGTCGCGCGCCCGGGTCGTGCGGCCTTTCCATGCGGGCCTGCAGCGCCTAAAAGGCGCGTGATTTCATGCGCAGGAAGGGCCCATCATGCAGGAACCGCAGGTCACACCGGAACTGATCGCCGCGCACGGGCTCAAGCCCGACGAATATGACCGCATCCTGCAGATCATCGGCCGCGAACCCAGCTTCACCGAACTGGGCATCTTCAGCGCCATGTGGAACGAGCATTGCTCCTACAAATCGTCGAAGAAATGGCTGCGCACCCTGCCGACCGAGGGTCCGCAGGTCATCTGCGGGCCGGGCGAGAATGCGGGCGTCGTGGATATCGGCGACGGCCAGGCCGTGGTCTTCAAGATGGAGAGCCACAACCACCCCAGCTATATCGAGCCCCATCAGGGCGCCGCGACCGGCGTGGGCGGCATCCTGCGCGACGTCTTCACCATGGGTGCGCGGCCCATCGCGGCGATGGATGCGCTGTCCTTCGGCCTGCCCAGCCATCCCAAGACCGCGCATCTGGTCAAGGGCGTGGTCGAGGGCATCGGCGCCTACGGCAACGCCTTCGGCGTGCCCAATGTCGGCGGCGAGGTGCGTTTCCACGAAAGCTATAACGGCAACTGCCTGGTCAACGCCTTCGCGGCGGGCCTCGCGGATGCGGACAAGATCTTCTATTCCGCGGCCTCGGGCGTCGGAATGCCGGTGGTTTACCTTGGCGCCAAAACCGGCCGCGACGGCGTCGGCGGCGCGACCATGGCCAGCGCGGAATTCGACGACACGATCGAGGACAAGCGCCCCACCGTCCAGGTCGGCGACCCCTTCACCGAAAAATGCCTGCTGGAGGCCTGTCTGGAGCTGATGGCCTCGGGCAGCGTGATTTCCATTCAGGACATGGGTGCGGCGGGCCTGACCTGTTCGGCGGTCGAGATGGGCGACAAGGGCGGCCTCGGCATCAAGCTGACCTTGGACCACGTCCCGCAGCGCGAGACGAACATGACCGCCTATGAGATGATGCTGTCGGAATCCCAGGAACGGATGCTGATGGTCCTGAAGCCCGAAAAGGAGGCCGAGGCCCGCGCCATCTTCGAGAAATGGGACCTGGATTTCGCCATCGTGGGCGAGACGATCCCCGAGGACCGCTTCCTGATCCTGCATGGCAATCAGGTCATGGCCGACCTGCCGCTGTCGAAACTGTCCTCCTCGGCCCCGGAATATGACCGCCCCTGGGTGGAAACCCCGCCCGCAGGCCCCGCGCCCGATCTGCCGCAGATCGCGCCCATCGCGGCCCTGCGCGCCCTGATCGGCAGCGTGAACCACGCCCACAAGGCCTGGGTCTGGGAACAATACGACACGCAGGTCGGCGCCGACACGATCCGCCGCCCCGGCATGGGCGCGGGCGTGGTGCGTGTCCATGGCACCCGCAAGGCGCTGGCCTTCACCAGCGACGTGACGCCCCGCTATGTCCGCGCCAACCCCTATGAGGGCGGCAAGCAGGCCGTGGCCGAGGCCTGGCGCAACCTGACCGCCGTGGGCGCCCTGCCCTTGGCCACCACCGACAACCTGAATTTCGGCAATCCCGAAAAGCCCCAGATCATGGGGCAGCTGGTCGGCGCCATCAAGGGCATCGGCGATGCTTGCCGGGCGCTGGACTTCCCCATCGTCTCGGGCAACGTCTCGCTTTACAACGAGACCGACGGCACGGGCATCATGCCCACCCCCACCATCGGCGGGGTCGGGCTGATCGCGGATCTGGACGACATCATCGCGGGCCTGCCGCAGGATGGCGACGTGGCGCTGGTCATCGGCGACACGGCCGGCCATCTGGGCCAATCCGCCCTGGCCTATGAGGCCTTCGGGATCGAGACCGGCGACGCCCCCCCCGTCGATCTGGCCGCCGAGCGTCAGCATGGCGAATTCCTGCGCGCGAACCGCGCCCATCTGGCTGCCGCGACCGACCTGTCCGATGGCGGCCTGGCCTTGGCCGCCTTCGAGATGGCCGAGGCGGCAGGCATCGGCATCACCCTGGACGACGCCGACATCGCGCAGCTCTTTGGCGAGGATCAGGCCCGCTACCTGGTCGCCTGCCGCCCGGATGCTGCCGATGCGCTGGTCGCGACGGCCGGGGATGCGGGCGTGCCCGTCCACCGCGTCGGCCGCTTCGGCGGCGATGCGGTGCGCTTCGGCGGCGATGCGGCGCCCTTGGCGGACCTGTCGCAGCTCTATCGCTCGGCATTCGCCGATGCGATCGGCGGCGACATGCCCAATCACGCATGACGGTCCGCGCGCCTGCGGGCTTTGCGGCGCTGATCACGGCGGCGGGACGGGGCATCCGGGCGGGCGCGGGCCAGCCCAAGCAATGGCGCGACCTGGCCGGCCGCCCGGTGCTGGATCACACAATCCGCGCGTTTTCGGGCTTTGAGCGGATCGTGCTGGTCGTGCATCCTGATGACATGGACCACGCCATCAACCGCTATGGCGGGGCGGTCACGCTGGTCGCGGGGGCCGACAGCCGCGCCGCCAGCGTCCGCGCGGGCCTGACCGCGTTGGAGGGTCAGGCCAGTCATGTCCTGATCCATGACGGCGCCCGTCCCCTGGTCCCCGATGCGGTGATCGCGGGCGTCATCGCGGCCCTGCAGGACGGCGCGCAGGCGGCGGCCCCGGCTTTGCCCGTCTCGGACGCGCTGTGGCGGGGCGACGGGGGGCGCGTGACGGCGACCACCCCGCGCGACGGGCTGCATCGCGCGCAGACGCCCCAGGGCTTTGCCCTGCCCGTCATCCTGGCCGCGCATCGCGACCATCCGCTGCAGGCCGCCGATGACGTGGAACTGGCCTTGGCAGCCGGGGTTGAGGTTGCCATCACCCAAGGTGCCGAAGACAACCTGAAGATCACCTTTCCCGACGATTTCACGCGCGCCGAGCGCATCCTGAGGACCGATATGGATATCCGCCTTGGCAATGGTTACGACGTGCATGCCTTCACCCAAGGCGATCATGTGACGCTCTGCGGTGTGCGCGTGCCGCATGATGCGGCCCTGCTGGGTCATTCGGATGCGGATGTGGGGATGCACGCGCTGACCGATGCCATCTATGGCGCGCTGGCACAAGGCGATATCGGGCGGCACTTCCCGCCCTCCGACCCGCAATGGAAGGGCGCCGACAGCGCGATCTTTCTGGCCCATGCGGCGACGCTGGCCCGCGACAAGGGCTATCGCATCGCCAATGCCGACGTGACCCTGATCTGCGAGGCGCCCAAGATCGGCCCCCATGCCGCCGCCATGGCCCACCGCCTGTCCCAGATCATGGGGCTGGAGGAATCGCGCATCAGCGTCAAGGCGACCACATCCGAACGGCTCGGCTTCACCGGGCGGCGCGAGGGGATCGCGGCGATCGCGACCGCCGCCCTGATCAAGGAATAGGCGATGGACAGGATCATCTGCACCTGGTTCGGCGCGGGGCTGCTGCGCCCCGGCCCGGGCACCTGGGGATCGGCCGTCGCGGTGGCGATGGGGCTGCTGCTGCACCGGATCGGGCATTTCCCGCTGCTGGCCCTGGCCACCGGGCTGGTGATCCTGCTGGGGTTCTGGGCCGTGCCGCGCTACACCGCCGGGATGACCGATCCCGACCGGTCCGAGATCGTCATCGACGAGGTCGCGGGCCAGTGGCTGGCACTGATGTTCCCATCCTTCGGCTTCTGGTACATGGGGCTGGGGCCCGACAACTTCCCTTGGCCCGGATGGGTCGCGGCCTTTGTCTTCTTTCGGCTGTTCGACATCTGGAAGCCGTGGCTGGTGGGCCGGGCCGACCGCCGCCATGACGCGCCCGGCGTGATGCTGGACGACCTCTGGGCGGGGATCTTCGCGGGCATCGCCACGATGATCGCCGCCGGTCTGGCCCATGGGGTGCTGATGTGAGCGCGGCGGCCGCGGTCCTGGATGCGGCGCGGCTGCGCGGCATCACCATCGCCACTGCGGAAAGCTGCACGGGCGGGCTGATCTCGGCCGCGCTGACCGAGGTGCCGGGATCATCGGATGCCTTCGACCGCGGCTTCGTCACCTATTCCAACGCCGCCAAGACCCAGATGCTGGGCGTCACCGCCGCCGCGCTGGAGGCCCATGGCGCCGTCAGCGAGGAGGTCGCCGCCCAGATGGCCGCAGGCGCGCTGCGCGGATCGCAGGCCGGTGTCGCGGTCTCGGTCACCGGGATCGCCGGTCCCGGCGGGTCCGAACACAAGCCCGAGGGCCGGGTCTGCTTCGGCATCGCCGACCCCTTCGGCACCCGGACCGAGACGGTGGAATTCGGCGCCATAGGCCGCCGCCAGGTCCGCGACGCGACGGTGGAGCATGCGCTGAACCTGCTGCTGGACGCGCTGCGGCCCTAGCCGCGCAGCAGCGCCGCCATGGCCGTCACATCGGCCTCGGGCGTGTCCCAGGCACAGACCAGCCGGATCGAGACCTGATCGGCCGTCTCGGCCGACTTGTCCGGCCAGAGGTGATAGAGCGCCCCCGCCTTGCGCGCCCGCGCATGGGTCGCGGCCGCAATCGTCGCAAAGACGCCGTTCGACAGCACCGGCTGATCCAGCCGGCCGCCGCCCTCGATCACCGCGCGGCCAAGGGCCTGGGCCTTGGCATTGGCCCCGCGCGCCAGATCCAGCCACAGCCCGTCGCTGGCCAAGGCCAGCATCTGCGCCGCCAGATAGCGGTTCTTGGACAGGACATGCCCGGCCTGCTTGCGGCGATAATCGAAATGCGCCGCCCGCGCCGGATCGAAGAAGACCATCGCCTCGGCCGCCATCGCGCCGTTCTTGGTTCCGCCCAGGCACAGCGCGTCGACGCCCGCCCGCCATGTCAGATCCGCCGCCGAACAGCCGAGCGTCGCCACCGCATTGGCAAAGCGCGCCCCGTCCATATGCACCGGCAGACCCGCATCATGGGCGATCCGCGACAGCGCCGCGACCTCGTCCGGGTCATAGACCGTGCCCCATTCGGTCGCATTGGTGATCGACAGCAGCGCGCTCAGCCCGCCGTTCAGCCCGACGCCCGCGCCGATCCGCAGCGCATGGTCCAAGGACCGGGGGTCCAGCTTGCCGCCCGCCCCCGGCAGGGTGACCAGCTTGGCACCGTGCGAGAAGAACTCGGGCGCATTGCATTCGCTGGTTTCGATATGCGCATCCGCATGGCAATAGATGCGCCCGAAGGACGGGGCCAGCTGCGCGCAGACCAGGGAATTGGCCGCCGTGCCCGTGGCCACGAAACGCACCACGGCCTCGGGCGCCTCCAGCAGGTCGCGGATCGCGGCCTCGGCCCGTTCGGTCACGGGATCGGCGCCATAGCCCATCACCGCGCCGGAATTGGCGGCGACCAGCGCCTCGATCACGGCGGGATGGGCGGCGTATGAATTGTCCGATGCGAAATTCACGACAGATCCTCGATGATGTGGTCTTCCCAATCGTCCTCGCTCACGGTCAGTTCGCTGACCGTCCAGCCGCGCACGCTGGCCCCCGCCGCATGGACGCTTTCGGGATCGCCCGAGATCAGATGGTGCCAGTCGAACAGCGGCCGCCCTTCGTGCCGCAGCCGATAGGCGCAGGTCGCGGGCAGCCACCATGCGATCTGGGCGATCTTGGCAGGGGTCAGCACCACGCAATCGGGCACGAATTCATGCCGGTTGGGATAGCTGGAACAGCGGCAGGCCTGCCCGTCCAGCAGCTTGCAGGCGACGCGGGTGAAGGCCAGCTCGTTCGTGTCCTCGAACTCGATCTTGTTCAGGCAGCATTTCCCGCAGCCGTCGCAGAGCGCCTCCCATTCCGGACCGGAGAGGGTGTTGAGGGGCTCCTCCCAGAAGCGCCGCCGCATCAGCGCCCCGACAGCAGGCGGCGCGCCTCGGCCCCGTCCTGTTCCATCTGGGCGATCAGCGCCGGGATGCCGTCGAACCGGGCCTCGTCGCGCAGGAAATGCACCAGCGCCACCGACAGATGCTGACCATAGAGGTCGCCCGAGAAATCGAACAGATGCACCTCCAGGTTGGCGGCATTCTCCCCGAACATCGGCCGCACGCCAAGCGAGGCGACGCCCTGACAGGACAGCCGGTCCGGCCCGGTCAGAACGTCGACCAGCACCGCATAGACCCCGAGCCGCGGCAGATGCAGCCCCGCCATGGACATGTTGGCGGTGGGCCAGCCCAGTTCGCGGCCGCGTTTCTCGCCATGGATCACCTCGCCCTCGATGCGGTGCCAATGGCCCAGCATGCGTTCGGCGTCATGGGGGCGTCCCTCGGCCAGGGCGGTGCGGATCGCGGTGGAGCTGTATTCCCCCTTGGACGGGCCGACCAGCGGCACGACCGTCACCCCGAAGCCGAAGCGGCGGCCCAGTTCGACCAAGGTCTCGGCGGTGCCGTGGCGGTTCTTGCCGAAACAGAAATCCGCGCCGATGGTCACATGGGCGATGCCCAGCCCCTCGGCCAGCACCTCGCGGGCAAAGGCCTCGGGCGTCAGGCCCGCCAGCAGCGCGCCGAAGGGCAGCTCATAGAGCTGCGCCACGCCGAGCCGCGCCAGCCGGTTGGCCCGCGCCTCGGGGTTCATCAGCCGGAAGGGGGGCGCGTCGGGGGCGAAATATTCGCGCGGATGGGGTTCGAAGGTGACGACCCCCAGGGGCGCGTCGCATGCGGCGCGGGCCGCGTCGATCACGGCCCGGTGGCCCTTGTGGACGCCGTCAAAATTGCCCATGGCGACAGAGGCGCCCCGCGCCTCGGTCGGCAATCCGGTCCAGTCGCGATGGATCTGCAAGGGGCCCCCATGGGGCGCCCGATGCGCCCCGTCAGTCGAACTTGCGGCTTGGGGCCAGCACGACCGCCTCGCCTTTCAGCACGACCGTATCGCCCACGAGGCAGCGGGTTGCAAGCGTCACCCGCCGTTTCGCGTGATCGATGGCATCCACGCTGACCTCGGCCCGGACCATGTCGCCGGGACGCACGGGGGCCATGAATTTCAGCGTCTGGCCCAGATAGACCGTGCCATGCCCCGGCAGCTGTTCGCCGATCACCGCGGAAATCAGCCCCGCCGTCAGCATCCCATGCGCGATACGCCCCTCGAAGATCGTGTCGCGCGCGTAATCGTCGTCCAGATGCACCGGGTTGTGATCGGTCGAGACCTCGGCGAACAGCTGGATGTCGTGATCGGTCACCTGCTTCTGAAGGTGGCGCATCATGCCCACCTCCAGATCCTCGATCACGATCGTGCCGCGTGGGAAATTATCCAGCATGTCCCTGTCCATCCGATGTCGCACCCCTTCGGGTGCTGCATAGCAGCATTCGGACCGGTCAGCAACAAAATATCCCCGTTCGATACTTTGGTAGAATAAAGTTGCCTCAGCGTAGGCGACCGATGGCCAAGGTCGGGGACCGGCCCTGATGATCCAGCCATTCGGCCAGCATCGCGGCATCGGGTGCCTCGACATCCGGGCCGAAGGCATCGGCCGCCAGCCCGCCGGTGACGAAAAGCGAATCGATGCCCTGCGCCTCGGCCCCGGCGATGTCGGTGGCGATCCCGTCGCCCACCGCCAGGATACGCGCATCCGCGCCCAGCCCCATCAGCGCCCGCGCCCGGTCATAGATCGGCCCGTGCGGCTTGCCGTAGTAAAGTGTGCGCCCGCCGAGCGTCTCATAGAACTGCGCCAGCGCACCCGCGCAATAGATCCGGGTCTGGCCCAGATCGACCACGATATCGGGATTGGCGCAGAGCATCGGCAGATCGCGCGCCGCCGCATCCTCGAACCGCTCGCGGTAATCCTCGGGCGTCTCGGTGGCCTCGTCGAAGGGGCCGGAGGCGACGATCCCCTCGGCCTCGGCCAGGGGCACGCTGGTGACCGAGGGGGCGTCGCGATGCTCGGCCGGGATGTCGGTGAAGAAGGGCAGGTCCTTCTCGATCCCGATATGCCACAGGCGGCGGCCCACGGCGCCGCGGAACATCGCATCCTGCGCCGCGTCGCCCGAGCTGACCACCAGGTCCCAGGCATCGCGGGGCACGCCCATGCGGTCCAGCTGGGCCACGACATACTGGCTGGGCCGCGGCGCATTGGTCATCAGGCAGACCTGCCCGCCCTGCCGGCGAAAGGCCTGCAGGGCCGCGACGGCCACCGGATAGGGCTGTTTGCCATTGTGCAGACAGCCCCACAGGTCGCAGAACAGCGCGTCATAGCCGGCCGAGACCTCGGCCAGCCCGGAGATGATGCGCGTCATCAGACCGCCAGGACGGGGATGATCTGTTTCTTGCGGCTCATGACGCCGGGCAGCACGACGCTGTCGCCGGTCACGGTCACACCGAAGCTGCGTTCGGCCACCGACTTGACGAAGTCGTTGGGCACCAGCAGCGTCGCCTCCTCGCGCAGGATGTCGACCACAAACAGCAGCACCTCGTCGGCGCCGTCCTCGGCCGCGACGGCGGGCATGGCGGCCATCAGCGCGGCCTTGCGGTCCAGCAGGACCTGCGGCGCCGTCGTCTCCAGGACCGAGACGCGCAGCTGCTTGCCGCCCAGCTCGTATTCCTTGCTGTCCATCTTCAGCAGGGCCGCGTCGCTGAAGGCGCTGACATCGGATTTGGCGGCGAACATCTCGGATGCGAATTCGGCGATGTCGACGCCCAGATCGGCGGCCAGCTTCTCGGCCACGGCGCGGTCATGGGGGGTGGTGGTCGGGCTGCGGAATTCCAGCGTGTCCGACAGGATGCAGGTCAGCATGGCGCCCTTGATGCCCTCGGGGGCGCGGGCAATGTCCTCGCCCATCAGGTCATGCATGATGGTCGCGGTGCAGGCCAGCGGGCGGATGGTGATGTTGATCGGCGCGCGGGTCTTGATGCCGCCGGCCAGCAGGTGGTGGTCGATGATCTCGATCACCTCGGCCTGGTCCAGGCTGGCGGGCAGCTCGGCGGGGTTGTTCGTGTCCACGATCACGCAGCGGTCGCCCGCGGCCACGTCGTCGATGATCTGCGGCTTGTCCAGGTTCCAGCGCGACAGCATCCAGGCGGCTTCGGTATTGGGTTCGCCCTGCAGGACGGCCTGGGCCGGGGTCTGGCGGACCTCGTTCAGATACCAGGCCCAGATGATGGGCGAGCCGGTGGAATCCGTGTCGGGGGAAGTATGGCCGAAGACCTTGATCATGATGCGCCTCGAAAGCTGGGGTTCTGCGCGGGGTTATAGGTTCCGGGCCCCCGCTTGTCCACGACCCGCACATGACCCCGGACATGACAAGGGGCGCCCCGTCGGGACGCCCCTGCCTGATTGATCGGCCGGGATCAGGCCGCGCGCGAGGTCAGCACGTCCTCGACGCGCTTCTGGGCGCCGCCCTCGTCCAGGCCGCCCACGGCCGCGACCTCGCGGGTCAGACGGTCCAGCGCCGCCTCGTAAAGCTGGCGTTCGGAATAGGACTGCTCGCGCTGGTCGTCGCTGCGATGCAGGTCGCGCACAACCTCGGCGATGGACATCAGGTCGCCCGAATGGATCTTCTGTTCGTATTCCTGAGCGCGGCGCGACCACATGGCGCGCTTGACGCGGGCCTTGCCCTTCAGCGTCTCCAGCGCGCGGTCGATCAGGTCGGGGGATGCCAGGCTGCGCATCCCGATCTCGCTGGCGCGGGCGGTCGGCACGCGGAGCGTCATCTTGTCCTTGTCGAACGAGATGACGAACATCTCCAGCCGCAGGCCCGCGACCTCCTGTTCCTCGATCGAGACGATGCGACCCACGCCATGGGCGGGGTAGACGACGAAATCATCGGGGCGGAATTCGTTCTTCTTGGTCTTCGACATCTGGCTTCCTCTGACATGTGCCCGAAGGACGGACACAAAGGGCCGCAGGGGGGCTGCGCCACCCTCGGTCCATTTTCGATCATCATTGGCGTTCCCGGTCCGGCAGAGGATCGGGATGCAGCAGCATGGCGGCACGACCGCATGTCGCGCCTTGGCCTTACTATAACACAAAAATGACACGGAAAAAAGCGCCGCCTTCAGGGGCGGCGCGATGCACGGAAGGTCGTGATTTCAGACCCCCGCGCCGCAATGCGGGCGCGAATCAGTCCCCGGCGCCAGGCGCCTCCGAGAAGTACTTGTCCAGCTTGCCGTCCTGGCCGTCCATCTCGGCGGCGGTGGGCAGCGGGTCCTTCTTGCGGGTGATGACGGGCCACATCTCGGAATATTTCCGGTTGAATTCGACCCATTTGTCCATGTCCGGCTCGGTATCCGGGCGGATCGCGTCGGCGGGGCATTCCGGTTCGCAGACGCCGCAATCGATGCATTCGTCGGGATGGATGACCAGCGTGTTTTCGCCCTCGTAGAAACAGTCGACGGGGCACACCTCGACGCAATCGGTGTATTTGCACATGATGCAGTTGTCGGTCACGACATAGGTCATCGGGGCGCTCTTGTCTTGGATCGTCGGCCTGTCACCTAGACATTCCCGGCGGATCAATCAACCCGTCTGATCCTCGCGATAGAGCATCTGCGCCTCGGCCGCGGGTCCGCGGCGTTCGCCCAAGGCCAGGACGGTCACCATCCGCACCTGGCCATAGGCCGATATGGTCAGCGCGTCGCCCGGCCTGACCGCCCTGCCCGGCTTGCGGCAGGGCTGGCCGTTGATGCGGATGCCGCCGCCCTCGATGCGGGCGGCGGCCAGGCCGCGGGTCTTGAAGAAGCGCGCATGGCAGAGCCATTTGTCCAGCCGCAGCGCGCCGGCATCATCCGTCAAGTCAGCCCTTGTCCTTCAGCTGCGCCAGGATCGCGAAGGGGCTGTCGGGATCGGCCTTCTTCTCGGGGCGCGAGGAGAAGGTCTTGGGACTTTGCGGCGCAGGCTTGCCGCCCTTCTTGCCGGCGAACTTGCCGCCGGGCTTTCCGGCGCGGTCGCGGCGTTCGCCCTGGGGGGCGTCCTTGCGGGGGCGTTCGCCTTGGGGCGCAGCCTCGCGGCGCGGGCCGCGGCGTTCGCCCTGGGGGCGGTCGCCTTGGGACTGGTCCCCTTGCGGGCGGCGGTTGCCGCGCGGACGGGGCGCCCAACGGAAGGTGTAGAACTGCTCCATCTCGGGCGCGGCGGGCTCGGCATCGGCTTCGGGGGCCTCGCCTTCGGCGGCGCGTTTCTCGGCCTGCTCGGCCTCCCATTTGGCGCGGGTCTCGGCGGCCAGGACCGATTCCTCCTCGGTCAGGGGGGCGTCCGATCCCTCACCCTCGGGGGCGGGGCTGACCACGGGGGTCTCGACGGGTTTGACCTTGGGGCGTTCGCCCTTTTCGGCGGCATAGCCCAAGCCCTGCATCAGGCCCGCAAACTGTTCCAGCGTCATGCCGGTGATCGACAGCATGTCGGGATTGGCCTCGAAGCCGCCGCGCGTGTCCTGGGCGCGCAGCAGGTCGGCCAGACGTTCCAGCATGTCGATGCGGATCGCGCGGTCACCTGCCGGGCGATAGCCCGACAGCGCATAGACCCGGTCCGGCACGACCGGCAGATGCGGGATGGTGACCAGCCCCGGCGGCGGGCTTTCGGGGAATTCCAACAGACCCTCGTGCAGCGACCACAGCACCAGGCGCAGGCGCGTCGGCGCGGGCTTCAGCAGCGCGGGCAGAAAGATGGTGAACTGGCCGAATCGCACGCCGTGCTTGCGCAGCGCGCCGCGGGCGTCCTGGTCCAGCTCCTTGACCTCGGCGGCGATGGTGTCGCGCTGCAGGATGCCCAGGCCCTCGACCAGGCGGAAGGCGAAGCCGCGGGCCAGGCCCGTCAGCGTCTCGTCGCGCTGCAGCGCCAGCAGCGGCTCGAACAAAGCGGCCACCTTGCGGTCGATGAAATGCTGGGCGCGGCGGCGGACCTTGTCGGCGATCTCGGTGCCGGCCTCCTCGTCGACGAAGACCTCGACGCCGGGATGCAGCGGGTCGGAACCCTTGACCAGCTTGCCCACCGCCTGGTCGCCCCACATCAGGCCGCCCTGTTCGGTATAGTCCATTTCCGTGTCGGGCGCGTTGTAGAAGCGGTCGGCGCGCAGATGGAATTCGGGCCGCAGCGCGTCATAGCTGGCGCGGTTCAGCATCCTGGCCTCGTCCGCCGATGCGGTCTGGTCGGGGCGAAAGCGGAAGCCCTCCAGACGGCCGGCGAATTCGCCCTCGACCGTCACTTCGCCCTTGTCGTTCACTTCGGCCACCAGGCTCTCCTTCTGCTTGAGCCGGCGCAGAAGCACGGATGTGCGCCGGTCCACAAATCTTTGGGTCAGGGCAGCGTGCAACGCGTCCGACAGGCGGTCTTCTACAGCGCGCGTTTCCCCGCGCCAATGCTTTTCGTCCGCCACCCAGCCCGTTCTTTGCGCGACATAGGTCCATGTGCGGATATAGGCCAGCCGTTTCGAGATCGCGTCGATATCGCCCTGCACGCGGTCGATGCGTTTGACCGCGCGCGCCAGCCAATCCGACGGGATATGCCCATCCTGCAGGAAACCGAAGATCCGCGCCAGCAAAGTCGCATGCTCCATCGCGGAAATGCCGCGGAAATCGGGCACGCGGCACACGTCCCACAGCAGGCGCACATCCTTGCCGCCCTGCACGCGGTCGCGGATCTCGGGCAGTTCGCGCAGGATCTTCAGGGTGGCGACGTCATCGGCCTCGCGCCCCCGGATCAGCGATTCATGGCCGGGCGCGGCCTCCAGGCTTTCGATCAGCCGGTCGATGCCGCCGAATTCCAGCCGCCCGTTGCGCCAGATCAGGCGGCTGATCGGCTGGAAGCGGTGGTTCTCCAGCGCGTCGATCAGCCCGGGGTCCAAGGGCTCGGCCTCGCCCGTCACGCCGAAGGTGCCGGATTCGGTGTGCCGCCCGGCGCGGCCCGCGATCTGGCCCATCTCGTGCGGGAACAGGGGCCGGACCCGCTTGCCGTCGAACTTGTGTGTGGCGCTGAAGGCCACATGCTTGATGTCCAGATTCAGGCCCATGCCGATGGCGTCGGTGGCGACCAGGTAATCGACCTCGCCATTCTGATACATCTCGACCTGGGCGTTGCGGGTGCGGGGCGAGAGCGCGCCCATCACGACCGCGCAGCCGCCCTTCTGGCGCCGGATCAGCTCGGCCATGGCATAGACGTCATCCACGCTGAAGCCCACGATGGCGCTGCGGGCGGGCATGCGCGACAGCTTCTTGGACCCCGCCCAGGACAGGGTCGAGAACCGCTCCCGCCGTTCGAAATGCGTCTCGGGGACCAGCGCCGCGATGGCCGGGCGCATCGTGCCGCTGCCCAGGAACATCGTCTCCAACGTGCCGCGCATATGCAGCAGGCGGTCGGTGAAGACATGGCCCCGCTGCGGATCGGCGCAGAGCTGGATCTCGTCGATGGCCACGAAATCGGTGGCGATGTCGGGCATGGCCTCGGTGGTGGCGACCCAGTACTGGACGCGGTCGGGGATGATGCGTTCCTCGCCGGTGACCAGCGCCACGACGGAGGGGCCGCGCGCGGCCACGATCCGGTCATAGACCTCGCGCGCCAGCAGGCGCAGCGGCAGGCCGATCACGCCGGATCGGTGATTGAGCATCCGCTGGATGGCGTAATGCGTCTTGCCCGTGTTGGTGGGCCCCAGGATGGCGGTGATCCGCCCGCGCGTCGTCATTGTCATGGCCTCAGATATCGGTGCCGATGCGGCGGCGTTCCAGACGGGCCTGCCCGTCGATCGCCTCCTGCTGGTTGGGATGGATGGCCAGGCTGGCGCGATAGGCGGCCAAGGCGCGGGCGTCGTCGCCCATCTCCTCCAGCATGGCGCCCAGCTGGGTCAGGGCGGCGAAATGCCGCGGCTCCAGCTCCAGCGTGCGGCGCAGGTCGGCCAGGGCGGGGCCGAACTGGCCCGTCATGGCAAGGGCCGCGGCGCGCGCCTGAAAGCCCGCGGCGAAATCGGGGGCGTGATCGGTCAGCGCGGTCAGGTGGCCGATGGCGGTCTCCAGATCGCCCGCATCCATCGCCGCCTCGGCGCGTTGCAGCAGCAGATCCATCGCGGCCGAGCCCGATCGCGACCATTCGCGCAGGATGTCGGCCTCGGCGATGCGCCAGGCCTGGCCCTGCGGATCGGCCAGCCGCGCGAAGGCCTCGTCCAGATCGGCCGCGGCCAGGCCGCCGGCGCTTGCAATGATCATGAAAATCGTCAGAACCTTGTGACGCAATGCCGTGACGGCATGGTGGAAAACGAAGCGGGGCCGGTTCATACCGATCATGTAACCCGGCCCGCCGGTCGGGCGCCAGACAAAGCGCAGCAGGAGACGTGAAATGAGCGAAGTCGTG
Source organism: Paracoccus aestuarii (assembly GCF_028553885.1). Classification (NCBI taxonomy): domain Bacteria; kingdom Pseudomonadati; phylum Pseudomonadota; class Alphaproteobacteria; order Rhodobacterales; family Paracoccaceae; genus Paracoccus; species Paracoccus aestuarii. Next base: position 1,656,208 of record NZ_CP067169.1, on the reverse strand, counting down.
ACCAAGGCCGTGGCGGCCCTCAGCCAGAAGATCGACAGCTTCGACAGCACCGCGAAATTCGTCATCAAGGACGAAGGCGCGATCATGATCGACGAAGCCGGCGTCCGCGAGGGCGATGACGAGGCCGACGTGACCCTGACCGCCACCCGCGAGGTGTTCGAGGGCATCATGAACGGCGACGTGAACCCCGCCACCGCCTTCATGACGGGCAAGCTGAAGATCGACGGCTCGATGGGCGTCGCGATGCAGCTGGGCCAGAAGCTGTCCTGATCGCGGTGCGGCAGGCCCCGTTCCATCAGCTGGCCGACGACCATTCGGCCCCGGCGCGCGCCTTCTGGGCGCGGGCCGATGACGGGGTCACGCTGCGCATCGCGCATTGGTCGGCCGGGGACGCGCGCGGCAGCGTGCTGCTGTTCCCCGGCCGCACCGAATATATCGAGAAATACGCCCCCGTCGCCCACCGCCTGATGGCCGAGGGCTACGACGTCCTTGCCATCGACTGGCGCGGACAGGGCATGTCGGACCGGCTGCAAGCCAATCGCCGGCCCGGCCATATCGGCGAATGGTCCGATTACCAGCGCGACGTGGTCGAGATGCTGGTCACCGCCGAACAGCTGGACCTGCCCCAACCCTGGCATCTGCTGGCCCATTCCATGGGCGGCTGCATCGGGCTGGCGGCGCTGGAACAGGGGCTGCCGGTGCGCAGTGCGGTGTTCTCGGCGCCCATGTGGGGGATCAACCTGCGCCGCATGCAGCAGGGCCTGGCCTTGGGCATCGCCTATCTGGCGGGGCGCGTGGGCCGGGGCGGGCTGGCCGCGCCCGGCAGCGGGGGCGCGCAGACGACCTATCCGCTGGATGAAAGCTTCAACGCCAACCTGCTGACGCGCAACGGCGACGAATGGGCGCGCCTGGTGCGCGAGGCCGTGGCCTGGCCCGACCTGACCATCGGCGGGGCCAGCTTCGATTGGGTCGGCCGGGCGCTGAATGAATGCACCCGCCTGTCACGCATCCCCTCGCCCGAGGTGCCGATGCTCGTCTCGGTCGGGTCCGAGGAAAAGGTCGTGTCCCAGGCCGCGATCCGCGACCGGGCCGCCCGCTGGCCCCAAGCCGAGCTGCTGGAGATCGAGGGCGCGCGCCACGAGATCCTGATGGAAAGCGACGCGATGCGCGACCTCTTCTGGGAGGCGATGCTGGCCCGCTTCGAGGCCAGCTGAGGCCCCGTCACTCCTGCCGGTCGGACGGCGTCGCCACGCTCGGCATGCGCAGGCGCACGCGTTTCAGGCGGCGGGGATCGGCATCCACGATCTCGAATTCCGCGCCCGAGGGATGGGCGATCACCTCGCCCCGCAACGGCACCCGGCCTGCCAGCATGAAGATCAGACCGCCGAGCGTGTCCACATCCTCGTCATCCTCGCCGATCAGCTGCAGGCCGGTCTCGGCCTCCAGATCCTCCAGCGCGGCGCGGGCCTGGACCAGCCATTGGCCGGTCTTTTCGTGGATCCACAGGCCGCCCTCGACCTCGTCATGCTCGTCCTCGATCTCGCCGATGACCTGTTCGATCAGATCCTCGATCGTGACCAGCCCGTCCACGCCGCCATATTCGTCGATGACCAGCGCCATATGGATGCGCTTCGTCTGCATCTGCTGCAACAGCACCCCGATGGGCATCGAGGGCGGCACATAGAGCAGCGGCCGCAGCATCGGGCGCAGGGTGAACTTGCCCCCTGCCCCGAAGCCGTGCTTCAGTGCCAGGTCCTTCAGGTGGATCAGCCCCTGCGGGCTGTCCAGCGTGCCGCGAAAGACCGGCATGCGTGAAAATCCGTGTTCGCGGAACATCGCGACCAGATCCTCCAGCGAGACATTGACCGGGGCCGCCACGATCTCGACCTTGGGGATGGCCACGTCATCGACGCGCATCCGGCGCAGGTTCACCAGACCGGGCTTGTGGGGGTCGGCATGGTCGGCCGATTCGCGATCCCCCTCCTGTTCGGAGCCCGTCAGCGCGGACAGGACCCGACCGAAAAATCCGCGGCCCCCGCCGTCGCGGCCATCCTCGGCCGGGGGGGGCGCCTCATCCAGCGCGGTGGCGGATAATCGGCTTTCGGAATTCATCGGTCTTTCTCCTCATAGGGGTCGGGAATGGACAGGGTCGCCAGGATGGCGCGCTCGGTGCCCTCCATCCGTTCGGCATCCGGGTCGGTCTGGTGGTCATAGCCCAGCAGATGCAGGGTCGCATGGACCAGCAGATGCAGGACATGATGGTCGAAGGGCTTGCCTTGGGCGCGGGCCTCGGCCTGACAGGTCTCGAAGGCGATGGCGATATCGCCCAGCTCCTCCTCGTCGGGCAGGTCGGGCATGGCGCCGGGGGCGTGGTCGGCATGCTCGACCGAGGGCCAGGACAGCACGTTGGTCGCGCGGGGCTTGCCGCGGAAATCCGCGTTCAGCGCCGCGATGCGGGCGTCGTCGCAGCCCATGACCACGACCTCGCCGCCCATGTCATGCCAGTCCAGCGTGGCCGTGACGGCGCGGGCCGCCAGATCTTCCAGTCCGGCGGCCTGCCATCTCTCATCCTCGATGACGCAATCGGCGGTGGTCTCGTCAGGCATCTTTTCCAAATGCGCGGCGGGGAACGTATTGGCCGCGCTGCTCCTGTTGATCGCCGCGGGCCAGTGCCGCGACTTCCTCGGCGTCATACGCCTTGATGATGCGCGCGACAAGCGGGTGGCGCACGACGTCATCGGCCGTGAAATAGCTGAAGCTGATGCCCTTCACGTCCTTGAGGATCTTTTCGGCATCGACCAGCCCCGACTGCATCCCGCGCGGCAGGTCGATCTGGGTGCGGTCGCCGGTGATGACCATGCGCGAGCCTTCGCCAAGCCGCGTCAGGAACATCTTCATCTGCATGCTGCTGGCATTCTGCGCCTCGTCCAGCACGACGAAGGCGCGCGACAGGGTGCGGCCGCGCATGAAGGCCAGGGGCGCGATCTCGATGCGCTTTTCCTCGACCAGCTTCTGCATCTGCTTGGCGGGCAGGAAATCGTTCAGCGCATCATAGAGCGGCTGCATGTAGGGATCGACCTTCTCCTTCATGTCGCCGGGCAGAAAGCCCAACCGTTCCCCGGCCTCGACGGCGGGGCGAGACAGGATGATCTTGTCCACATGGCCGCCGATCAGCATGGTCACGCCCACCGCGACCGCCAGATAGGTCTTGCCCGTGCCCGCGGGGCCGATGCCGAAGGCCAGCTCGTTCTGGAACAACGACCGGACATAGGCCTTCTGCGCGTCCGTGCGCGGCTCGACCGACTTCTTGCGGGTGCGCAGCTCGTAATTGCCCTGCGCGAACATCTCCAGCTGTTCGGCGGGGGTCACGTCGGCGGCAGGCTCGACCCCCATGCGCAGGGCGGCCTCGACCTCGGCCGGGGTGACGGGGCGGTTCTGCTCCAGCCGGGCATAGAGGCCCCGCAGCAGGTTCGCCGCCTCGGCCTGGGCCTCGGGGCCGCCCACGACGGCCAGCTGGTTGCCCCGGCGCAGGATATGGACGCCGAGCGCCTCCTCGATCCGGGCCAGGTGGCGATCGCTGGCCCCGCACAGGTCGATCAGCAGCCGGTTGTCGGGAAATTCCAGCAAGGTTTCGTTGGACGGCGTGGTGACGGGTGGCGTCGGTGTCAGGCCCAAATCTTTCTCCTGCTCAGGCGTCTGAGGTCATGGTGACAAGCCCGCGGCCCCACTGCAAGGGCGCAGTTCGGGGCCGGTGGCCGGATTTGCCCACCTGAAGGGCAGAACCGTCACCACCATGTAAAAGTTGCGTGACGCTTCGGCAAAACCCGCGCCTGGCTGCCCGTTTCACACCCAGCTGCGATCATAGCGCAGCCCGAGCGAGGTCAGCACCTCGTATCCGATCGTGCCCGCCCGGTCGGCCAGCGCGTCGATGCCCTGATGCGGGCCGATCAGGTCCAGCCGGTCCGGCACCGTATCCAGGGCCGAGACATCGACCGTGATCAGGTCCATCGACACCCGCCCGACGATCGGGCAGGCCACGTCGCCCGCATGCATCGCGATGCCCGATCCCGACAGCGACCGCAGGATGCCGTCGGCATAGCCCGCATCCACCGTCGCGATCCGACAGTCGCGATCCGCGTGCCAGGTCGCGCCATAGCCCACCATCTCGCCCCGCCGGACGGTGCGGGTCTGGATGACGCGCAGCGACAGGCGCACCACCGGGCGGGCATCGGCAAAGGGCATCCCGCCATAAAGCCCCACCCCCGGCCGCACCATGTCGAAATGGTAGTCCGGCCCCAGCAGGATGCCCCCCGTCGCCGCCAGCGACCGCGGCACGCCGCAGCCATCTGTCATCGCCCGGAACGCCGCCAGCTGCGCCGCATTGGCGGCATGGTCGGGTTCATCCGCGCAGGCCAGGTGCGACATGATGAAGGCGGGACCGGCGGCCAAGGCCTCGTCGCGGATGGCGGCCCATTCCTCGGCCTCCATCCCAAGGCGGTTCATGCCGCTGTCCAGCTGGATCGCGAAGGGCTGGCCCGGGCGCATGGCGCGGTCGCGAAAGAACTGTTCGGGGCTGTTCAGGACCGGGGTCAGGCCGGCCAGATACGCCCCCGCCATATGGCCCGACAGGATGTTGATGCGCGCATCATCCGGCAGCAGCGCCCGGATCGCCCGCCCCTCGCGCGCCAAGGCCACGAAGAAATCCCGCACCCCCGCCGCATAGAGCGCGGGCGCGATCCGTTCGGCCCCCAGACCATAGGCATCGGCCTTGACCACCGCCGCCGCCCGCGCGCCGGGCGCCTTGGCCGCCAGCGCCGCGTGATTGGCCAAGACGGCCCCGATATCGATCTGCAACCCCATCGCGCGACCCCTCGGCTTTGCAATATTTCACTTTGCTGGACACTTGCGCGGCGTAGTTTGCAAATTTACCCGAATTTGCTTTGCTGCACCTGCATCCCGGTCTAACTTTCCCCGATATCCGAACGGGAGGGCGCGATGAAGGACATTCTGCAGCAGCTGGAAGAACGGCGCGAGCAGGCCCGCCTTGGCGGCGGCCAGCGGCGCATCGACGCCCAGCACGCCCGCGGCAAGCTGACGGCCCGCGAACGCATCGACCTGCTGCTGGACGAGGACAGCTTCGAGGAATTCGACATGTTCGTCGCCCATCGCAGCACCGATTTCGGGATGCAGGACGACCGCCCCTATGGCGACGGGGTGGTGACGGGCTGGGGCACGATCAACGGGCGCATGGTCTATGTCTTCAGCCAGGATTTCACCGTCTTCGGCGGATCGCTGTCGGAAACCCATGCCCAGAAGATCTGCAAGATCATGGACATGGCCATGCAGAACGGTGCCCCCGTCATCGGGCTGAACGATTCGGGCGGCGCCCGCATCCAGGAGGGGGTGGCAAGCCTTGCGGGCTATGCCGACGTGTTCCAGCGCAACATCATGGCGTCGGGCGTGGTGCCGCAGATCAGCGTCATCATGGGCCCCTGCGCGGGGGGCGCGGTCTATTCGCCGGCGATGACGGATTTCATCTTCATGGTGCGCGACACGTCCTACATGTTCGTGACCGGGCCGGATGTGGTCAAGACGGTGACGAACGAGGTCGTCACCGCCGAGGAACTGGGCGGCGCGTCCACCCATACCAGGAAGTCGTCCGTCGCCGACGGCGCCTTCCAGGACGATGTCGAGGCGCTGTCGGAAATCCGCCGCCTGTTCGACTTTCTGCCCCTGAACAACCGCGAAAAGGCGCCCACCCGCCCCTTCTTCGACGAGCCGGGCCGGATCGAGCCCAGCCTCGACACGCTGATCCCCGACAACCCCAACCAGCCCTATGACATGAAGGAGCTGATCCAGAAGGTCGCGGATGAGGGCGATTTCTACGAGATTCAGCGCGATTTCGCGGGCAACATCATCGTGGGCTTCATCCGCATCGAGGGCCAGACGGTGGGCGTGGTCGCCAACCAGCCGATGGTGCTGGCGGGCTGCCTGGACATCGACAGCTCGCGCAAGGCGGCGCGTTTCGTGCGGTTCTGCGACGCCTTCGAGATCCCGATCCTGACGCTGGTGGACGTGCCGGGCTTCCTGCCCGGGACGGGGCAGGAATATGGCGGGGTCATCAAGCACGGGGCGAAACTGCTCTTTGCCTATGGCGAGGCGACGGTGCCCAAGGTCACGGTCATCACCCGCAAGGCCTATGGCGGCGCCTATGACGTGATGGCGTCGAAACACCTGCGCGGCGATTTCAACTATGCCTGGCCCACGGCGGAAATCGCGGTGATGGGCGCCAAGGGCGCGGTCGAGATCCTCTATCGCAGCGAACTGGGCGATGCGGACAAGATCGCGGCGCGCACCAAGGATTACGAAGACCGCTTCGCCAACCCCTTCGTGGCCGCCGAAAAGGGCTTCATCGACGAGGTGATCCAGCCCCGTTCGACGCGCCGCCGGGTGGCCCGCGCATTCGCCAGCCTGCGCGGCAAGAAGCTGGCGAACCCGTGGAAAAAACACGACAACATTCCGCTCTAGGACGAAGCATGCACAAGGTCGTGAATGATGCAGCCGGGACACAGGGGGCCGCCGCTTTGGCGGGGGTCGCATCGCATCCCTGTCTGACCGGACCCCGCGCGGCTATCATTCGCCCCAGGACGGCCGATCAACAGGCCGCCCACAACCCGAGCAGCCGGGCCGTTTCGTGCCCGCCCTACAGGAGCCTCTTTCCATGTCGAAAAAAATCGTCCTCGGCCTCGTGCTGGTTTCCGCCTTCGCCGCCTGCCAGCGCCAGCAGCCCAACGACGTCTTCGTGCCGACCGCGCCCGCGGCCCAGATGGGCAACCCGGTCACGACCGAGCCCGTCTATCGCGGCAAGTTCTAAGACCCGCCCGACACGATCATTCGCGCGCGGGCGGACAGCCTGCCCGTGCGCAGACCTGACCGCGGACCGGCCCGCGCGCCCCAGCACAGGGGCACAGCCATGCTGAAGCATCGCGGCTTTCCCGGTCGCCTTCCCGGCACCGATTTCCAGTTCACCATCCGGCGCGAGAATCGCAAGAAGGGCGCGACGCCCATCACGCGGCGCGAACGATTCAAGGACCGCCGCCCGGCCGACAAGCGCGCCGATGCGGGGTTCCTGTCGGCGCTGATCGCGCATTTCGGCGACGAACCGTTCGTGCGCGGCAACCTGGATGCCGGGCGCCTGTCCTGGCTGATCGGCCGCGAGGTCAAGCCCGTGGGCGATTTCGACCCCGCCGATTACGAGCAATTGCTGCAGATCGACATGCGCGAGGCCGAGGCGGCCTTCCCCGAGCTGTTCGCCCAGGACGAGGCCCCGGCCTTCGACTGGAACGACGCCGAGGATTGGGACGTTGACGAGGACGACGAGACCTGATGGGCAAAGCTGCGCCGAACCCCTTGAAGTCACAGGCATGTCAGTTTGACGCGGGGTGCGGCTGTGCGATAACCCGTCGGCACACGCAACAGGCCCGGCCCCGGGCCAATAACACAGGCACTATATCATGCAGAAATCGATCTCTCTCCGTCTGGCCGGTCTGGCCATCGTCGCCGCCGGCCTGTCGGCCTGCGCCCCCGGCTATCAGGGTGGCGGTCTGTCGCCGGACGCGCAGCGCGCCGCCGGTGGTGCCGTCGCCGGCGCCGTCGTGGCCCGCGCGCTCAATGAAAACGTGGCGACCGGCGCGGCCATCGGCGCGACCGCCGGTGCGCTCTGCGACGACGCGGGCGTCTGCGTCCGCCGCTGATCGGGCTGAACCAATCGGGCGGGGACGCGGTTGTGCCTCCGCCATATCAAAGACAGGAATTCGACCATGTCCAAATACCTCGCCATCTTCGCGCTGGTCGGTGCAACCGGCGTCGCCGGCTGCACCCAAGGCATCAACCCGACCGACACTGACCGCGCGCTCATCGGCGCCGGCGTCGGCGCGACCGCGGCGTCGGTCAGCGGCCGCAACGTCGTTCGCGGCGCGGCCATCGGCGGTGCTGCCGGCGCGCTCTGCGACGACTTCCGCCTGTGCCAGTGATGCACTGAACCTGTCCGGCCGGCCCTCGGGCCGCCGGAACGCTGCCGATGCCGCCCAGGATGCCTTGCGCATCCTCGGGCGGTTTTTTCATGTCTGAGGGCCAGCACCAAGGCTGGGGGGGACCCATGTTCAAGAAGATCCTGATCGCCAACCGGGGCGAGATCGCCTGCCGCGTCATCAAGACCGCGCGCCGCATGGGCATCGCGACCGTCGCCGTTTACTCCGACGCCGACCGCAACGCGCTGCATGTGCGCATGGCCGACGAGGCGGTCCATATCGGCCCCTCGCCCGCCAACCAGTCCTATATCGTGATCGACCGCATCATGGACGCCATCCGCCGGACCGGCGCCGAGGCGGTCCATCCCGGCTATGGCTTTTTGTCGGAAAACCGCAAGTTCGCCGAGGCGCTGGAGGCCGAGGGCGTGGCCTTCATCGGCCCCCCCTCGGGCGCGATCGAGGCGATGGGCGACAAGATCACCTCGAAGAAGCTGGCGCAGCAGGCCGGCGTCAGCACCGTGCCCGGCCATATGGGCCTGATCGCGGATGCCGAGGAGGCCGTGCGCATCAGCGCGGGCATCGGCTATCCGGTGATGATCAAGGCCAGCGCGGGCGGCGGCGGCAAGGGCATGCGCATCGCCTGGAACGACGACGAGGCGCGCGAGGGGTTCCAGTCCTCCAAGAACGAGGCCGCCAACAGCTTTGGCGACGACCGCATCTTCATCGAGAAATTCGTCACCCAGCCCCGCCATATCGAGATCCAGGTGCTGGCCGACCAGCACGGCAATGCCGTCTATCTGCATGAGCGCGAATGCTCGATCCAGCGCCGCAACCAGAAGGTCATCGAGGAGGCGCCCTCGCCCTTCCTGGACGAGGCCACGCGCGCGGCCATGGGCCAACAGGCCGTCGCCCTGGCCAAGGCCGTGGATTACACCAGCGCCGGCACGGTGGAATTCATCGTCGACGGCGATCGCAACTTCTATTTCCTTGAGATGAACACCCGCCTTCAGGTCGAACATCCCGTGACCGAGCTGATCACCGGGGTCGATCTGGTCGAACAGATGATTCGCGTCGCCGCGGGCGAGCCGCTGCCCTTCGCGCAATCGGACCTGAAGATCACCGGATGGGCGATGGAAAGCCGCCTCTATGCCGAGGATCCCTATCGCAACTTCCTGCCTTCGATCGGGCGGCTGACGCGCTATCGCCCGCCGGTCGAGGTCGCGGCCGGGCCCATGCTGTCGCGCGGCAAGTGGCTGGCCGACGGCGCCCCCACGGGGGTGGCCGCCGTCCGCAACGATACCGGCGTCTATGAGGGCGGCGAGATCAGCATGTTCTACGACCCGATGATCGCCAAGCTGTGCACCTGGGCCCCCGATCGCGGCCAGGCGATCGAGGCGATGCGCACCGCCTTGGACGAATTCGAGGTCGAGGGTATCGGCCACAACCTGCCCTTCCTGTCGGCGGTGATGGACCATCCGAAATTCGTCTCGGGCGACATCACCACGGCCTTCATCGCCGAGGAATATCCCGAAGGCTTCCAAGGCGCCGCCCTGCCCGATGACGAGATGCTGCGCATCGCCGCCGCCGCCGCCGCGATGCATCGCGTGGCCGAGATCCGCCGCGCCCGCATCAGCGGGCGGCTGGACAATCACGAACGCCATGTGGGCGAGGATTGGGTCGTCTTTGCCGACCGGCGCGAATGGCCGGTGCGCATCGGCGCGGATCGCGACGGGGCGGATGTGACCATCGCCGACCGCCGCATCCGGGTCGAGGGCGAATGGCGCCCCGGCCAGTCCCTGGCCCGGCTGGAGGTCGATGGCCGCCCGCTGGTGATGAAGGTCGACAAGATCCCCGCCGGGCTGCGGCTGCGGACGCGCGGCGCGGATCTGGCGGTCCATGTGCGCCGCCCGCGCGCCGCCGAACTGGCCCGCCTGATGCCCGAAAAGCTGCCGCCGGACACGTCGAAATTCCTGCTCTGCCCGATGCCGGGGCTGGTCGTGTCGATCAACGTGGCCGCGGGCGACGAGGTCCAGGAGGGTCAGGCCCTGGCCACGGTCGAGGCCATGAAGATGGAGAACATCCTGCGCGCGGAACGCCGCGGCACGGTGAAATCCGTTAATGCCGCCCCGGGCGAAAGCCTGAAGGTCGATGACATCATCATGGAGTTCGAATGACCCGCGCCGCCCTGCCCGCCTATCTGCTGGCTTCCGTCACCGGCCTGGCCGGGATGACGGCGGTCCTGCCGGTGGCGGGCGGGGCGACCATGCCTTTGGGCGGGACCGACCTGCCCTTGGCCTATGTGCTGCCGCCGCTGGTCGGTCTGGCGCTGTTCCAGCTGGTCTTCGGCGCGGTGACGGGTCGCTGGCGGGGGCTGCGCTTCTGGGCGGTGGGCCTGCCGGTCACGGTGGCGATCTGGGGTGCGGGGCTGGTCCTGATGCTGGGCGGCCATGTGACGCCGATTCAGGCGCTGGCCGGGGTCAGCGTGGCGCTGCTGCTGGCGGGCCTGCTGGCCGGAGGGGCGCGATGACCGGCTACCGCGTCTCGCGCCGGCGCATGGGCATGGCGTCGATCAGGCCGATGATCCGGTCGGGATCGACCATGCCCGCCTCGGACATCTTGACGCCGCCATCCTTGCCGATCAGCAGCACCTGCAGATCCGACCCGTCGCGCAGCCGCGCCGCATCCGGCCCGTCGGTCAACAGGACCACCTCGCGATCCGCCAGCGCGGACGAGGCCGCCTGGAACGCCGCGATCTGGTCGCGGACCCGGTCGGGCAGCCCCAGGATGACGACCGGCCGCGCCTGCCAGCGCAGGTCCTGCAGCAGGGCATCGGTCAGGGGCGTCACCGGCAGTTCTCCCGCCGCGGCGGGCAGGGCCGCGACGATGGCGCCGAGGGTGGTCATGGTCTTGCGGGTCATGGCGGGCCTCCTGCCAAGGGGACGCGCGGGTGCGCGGATGGGTTCCCATGCCGGGTGCTGAGGCCTGGTTCAGCCCGCAGGTGCTGCAGGCGGTGGTGGCGGGGCTGTTCCTGGCCACCGGCTGGATCGTGGCCGCCGCCCAGACCCGCCGCCGCGACGCCGCCCTGCGCCAATCGCGCGAGGATGACCTGCAGCGCGCCCTGCTGGCCGAGATCCGCGCCCATGTCTTCGCGCTGGAACAGCAGGCCCCCTCGCCCGAGGATGCGCAGGCGCTGATCGCGCGCATCGCTGCGGGGCGCTTCGTGCCCTCGCTGCCCCAGCAGGCCAATGACCGCATCTTTGCGGCGGTGATCGCGGATATCCATATTTTGCCCGCGCCGGTGATCGATCCGGTCGTGCTCTATTACCGGCTGCTGTCGATCATGGGGTCGCTGGCGACGGATCTGCGGCGCATCGCGCGCCATGACGGCCAGCGCGCGGCCCAGATGATGGCGGATTACCTGTCGCTGATGGACGAGACGCGCGAGACGGGCCTGCATGCGATGCGCGTGCTGACCGCCAGCCTGCGTGGCGGCGCGGCCGAGGTGGAACGGATGCTGGATGCCGACGAGGCGGCGGCTGCGGCTGCGATCGCGGCGCGCCTGCCGGGGGATCTGGCGGCGCTGCGCGATCGGCTCAATAGCCGATCTTCGGACCCGAGAGGCCGGTGATGGGACGCAACCCGATGGCCCGGACGATTTCATTGGCGCGGCTGACGGCGCCGGGCTTGGCGTCGCTGCGGACCGGGGCATCGGCCCGGCGCGGCTGCGCGGTCTTGGGCGGCAGGGCGGATGCAGCGGGCGCGGCGCTGCGGTCTGCACGCGGATTGGCCATGATCGAACCCTTTCTGCTGGCGGGCGGCATGCCCGGCTGTTCCCATGATATAGGGAACGCCCGCCAAATCCACAAGTTTCAGGCCCCGCGCACGGGGTTCCGCGGCGATCAGTTGATGACGCCGCCGCGCCCGACCTCCTGCCGGCGCAGGGGCAGCCTGTCGATGGCGCGGCCGATCTCGCGCACGTCCCAAGGGCTGGGGCGGCGGATCTTGACCTGGCCGTCCTTGTCGATCAGCACCAGGGAGAACCCGCTTGGCCGCAACTGCTGGCGCCAGACGGAATTTGCGGCCGGGTCGGTATCGGTGATCACCACCACGTCGCGCATCGCCAGCGCCGCCGATTCGCGGCGCAGCGCCTCCAGCTGCCGCATGAAGGCCGGGTCGCCCGGCGTGTCGGCAAAGACGACCACGGGCCGGCCGGACCACAGGTATTCCTGGGGGCTGGCCTCCTCCGCGCCCAGGATCGGGGCGCCGTCCGGGGTCTGCGACATCGCGTCGGCCTCGGTCGCCTCGGCCTCCGGGACGGGGGCGGGCGTGCTGTCCGCCACCGGGGGCAGCCGCGCCGGGTTCCGCTGTGGCACGGCGTCGCGGGTGGCTGCGGCATCGGGCACGGGCGCGTCGCGACCCGGCCCCATGGCGGCGACCGCCATCGCGAATATCAGGAATTTCAACTTCATCGGCACCTCGTCATGTCTGGAATATAGGGCAGGACGCGCCGCGGGAAAGGATGGATCATGACAAAACCCACTCTGGACGACTGGCGCGCGCTGGCGGCGAAGGAACTGAAGGGCCGCGACCCCGACAGCCTGACCTGGGACACGCTGGAAGGCATCGCGGTCAAACCGCTCTATACCGAGGCCGATACCCAAGGGCTGGACCATCTGGGCGGCCTGCCCGGGCTGGCGCCTTTCACCCGCGGCCCGCGCGCGACGATGTATGCGGGCAGGCCTTGGACCATCCGCCAATATGCGGGCTTTTCCACGGCCGAGGAATCGAATGCGTTCTATCGTCGCGCCTTGGCCGCGGGCCAGCAGGGCGTGTCGGTGGCCTTCGATCTGGCGACCCATCGCGGCTATGACAGCGACCATCCCCGGGTTGAGGGCGATGTGGGCAAGGCCGGCGTCGCCATCGATTCGGTCGAGGACATGAAGATCCTCTTTGACGGCATCCCGCTGGATCAGGTGTCCGTGTCGATGACCATGAACGGCGCCGTCATCCCGATCCTGGCCAATTTCATCGTCACTGGCGAGGAGCAGGGCCATTCCCGCGCCGTCCTGTCCGGCACGATCCAGAACGACATCCTCAAGGAGTTCATGGTCCGAAACACCTATATCTATCCGCCCGAACCCAGCATGCGGATCATCGCGGACATCATCGAATACACGTCGGCCGAGATGCCCAAGTTCAACTCGATCTCGATCTCGGGCTATCACATGCAGGAGGCCGGGGCGAACCTGGTGCAGGAGCTGGCCTATACACTGGCCGACGGGCGCGAATATGTGCGCGCGGCGATCGCGGCGGGCATGGATGTGGATGCCTTCGCGGGGCGGCTATCCTTCTTCTTTGCCATCGGCATGAACTTCTTCATGGAGATCGCGAAACTGCGCGCCGCCCGCCTGCTGTGGCACCGGATCATGTCGGAATTCGAACCCAAGAAGCAGGGCAGCCTGATGCTGCGCACGCATTGCCAGACCTCGGGCGTCAGCCTGCAGGAACAGGACCCCTATAACAACGTCATCCGCACCGCCTATGAGGCAATGTCGGCGGCGCTCGGCGGCACGCAATCGCTGCACACGAACGCGCTGGACGAGGCCATCGCGCTGCCCACAGATTTCAGCGCCCGCATCGCGCGCAACACCCAGCTGATCCTGCAGGAAGAGACGGGCATCACACATGTCGTCGATCCACTGGCCGGGTCCTACTATATCGAGAGCCTGACGGCGGAACTGGCTGACAAGGCCTGGGCGCTGATCGAGGAGGTCGAGGAGATGGGCGGCATGACCAAGGCCGTGGCCTCCGGCATGCCCAAGCTGCGCATCGAGGAAACGGCCGCCCGGCGCCAGGCCCTGATCGACCGGGGCGAGGACGTGATCGTCGGCGTCAACAAGTATCGCAAGGACCGCGAGGACCCGATCGACATTCTGGACATCGACAATGTCGCCGTCCGCGACAGCCAGATCGCCCGCCTGCAACGCATCCGCGAGACACGCGACGAGGATGCCTGCAAAGCGGCGCTGACCGAGATCACCCGCCGCGCGCGTGAGGGCGGCAACCTGCTGGAGGCCGCCGTCGAGGCCGCCCGCGCCCGTGCCACAGTCGGAGAGATCAGCATGGCCATGGAAGATGAATTCGGCCGCCACCGCGCCGAGGTCCGTACGCTGGCAGGCGTCTACGGTGCCGCCTATGAGGGCGACGAGGGCTTCGCCCAGATCCAGCGCGACGTCGAGGCCTTCGCCGAGGAGGAGGGCCGCCGCCCCCGCATGCTGGTCGTCAAGATGGGCCAGGACGGCCATGACCGCGGCGCCAAGGTCATCGCCACGGCCTTCGCCGATATCGGCTTCGACGTCGATGTGGGCCCGCTGTTCCAGACGCCCGAGGAGGCCGCCCAGGACGCCATCGACAACGACGTGCATGTGGTCGGCATCTCCAGTCAGGCGGCGGGTCACAAGACCTTGGCGCCCAAGCTGATCGAGGCCCTGCGCGCGCAGGGCGCGGGCGAGGTGCTGGTCATCTGCGGCGGCGTCATCCCCCAGCAGGATTACGACTTCCTGCGCCGCGCGGGCGTCAAGGCGATCTTCGGGCCGGGCACCAACATCCCCTCGGCCGCCGCCGACATCCTGCGCCTGATCCGCGAGGCGCGCGGCTGACCGGTGGGCGGTTGCGCGTTGCATGACGGCCCGGGGCAGGCTAACACCCGCGAAATCAAGGATGAGAGGAACCCATGTCGTCCCCCCTCCGCCTCGGCATCGCCGGGCTTGGCACCGTCGGGATCGGTGTCGTCAAGATCGTCCAGAAACACGCCGAGCTGCTGGCGCTGCGTTCGGGACGCCCCGTGGCCATCACCGCCGTCAGCGCGCGCGACCGCATGAAGAACCGCGACGCCGACCTCTCCGCCTATCGGTGGGAGGCCGACCCCATGGCCGTCGCCACCGCCGATGACGTCGATGTCTTCATCGAGCTGGTCGGCGGCGATGCCGGCATCGCCCGCGACAGCATCGAGGCCGCGCTGCGGTCCGGCAAGGACGTGGTCACCGCCAACAAGGCGCTGCTGGCCATGCATGGCCAGGACCTGGCCGCCCTGGCCGAAAGCCTGGGCCGCGTGATCCGCTTCGAGGCCGCCGTGGCGGGCGGCATCCCGGTCATCAAGTCGATGACCGAAAGCATGGCCGGCAACCGCATCACCCGGGTGATGGGCGTGATGAACGGCACCTGCAACTACATCCTGACCCGCATGGAAAGCGCGGGCCTGCCCTACGAGGCGGTCTTCGAGGAGGCCCGCCAGCTGGGCTATCTGGAGGCCGACCCGACCCTGGACGTGGGCGGCATCGATGCGGGCCACAAGCTGGCGATCCTGTCGTCGATCGCCTTCGGCACCCAGGTCAATTTCGACGCCGTCGAGATCGAGGGGATCGAGCGCGTCAGCATCGACGACATCCACCGCGCCCGCGACATGGGCTATCGCATCAAGCTGCTGGGTGTCGCGCAGATGACCGCGCGCGGGCTGGAACAGCGCATGTCCCCCTGCCTCGTGCCCGCCGACAGCCCCCTGGGGCAACTGGTGGGCGGCACCAACATGGTGGTCATCGAGGGCGACAGCGTCGGCCAGATCGTCCTGCGCGGCGCGGGCGCGGGCGAAGGTCCGACCGCCAGCGCCGTGATGTCCGACATCGTGGAAATCGCCCGCGGCGTGCGCCTGCCGGTCTTCGGCCAGCCCTCGTCCTCGCTGGTCGCGGCCCAGCCCGCCCGCACCGCCGTTCCCGCCGCCTATTACATGCGGCTGGAACTGCAGGACAAGCCGGGCGCCTTGGCCAAGATCGCGACGGTCCTGGGCGATGCCGGCATCTCGATCGACCGGATGCGCCAATACGGCCAGCACAGCCCGGCCAGCGTCCCGGTCCTGGTGGTCACCCACAAGACCACGCCCGAGGCGATCGATTATGCCATCGAGGCCCTGCCCCGCACTGGCGTCCTGGTCAGCGACCCGGTCGAGCTGCGCATCGAGGAGGTGTGACAAAGGGGGCCACCGGCCCCCTTTCCCATGAAAAGGCGTCGCGCACCCTTGGGGGCGCGTCCGCAAGGTCGCTCAGGCGCCCTTGTAAATGTCGACCAGCTTGCCCAGCATGTCCAGCGCATCCTCGCGCGAGCGCTGAAAGCTGTTGCGCCCGATGATGGACCCGTTGCCACCGCCGTCGCGGATCGCGCGCGCATCGTCATAGACCGCATCCGCGCCCTTCGCCGCCCCGCCCGAGAACACCACGATCCGGCGCCCGCCAAAGCTCGCCTCCATGCAGTGGCGCACGCGGGCCGCCTGCGTGGCGATGTCGATGCCCTTCTCCTCATAGACCTTCTTGGCCTCGGGCAGCATCAGGTGGTCGGTGGACAGCTTGATCTTGATGATATGCGCGCCGATCAGCGCCGCGATCTGTGCCGCATAGGCCGCCACGTCGATCGCCGTCTCGCCGTCCTTGCTGATCGCCTCGCCGCGCGGATAGGACCAGATGACGGTCGCCACGCCCTTGGCGGCGGCCTCCTTGCGCATCTGGACGATCTCCTCGAACATGTCCAAGGCCATGTCCGACCCCGGATAGATCGTGAAGCCGATCGCCGCGCAGCCAAGGCGCAGCGCGTCATCCACCGATGCCGTGATTGCTTGGTTCTTGCCCGCCGTGCCCGACATCAGGCTGTTGGCGCTGTTGACCTTCAGGATGGTCGGGATCTGGCCCGCGAAGGTGTCCGCCCCCGCCTCGATCATGCCCAGGGGCGCGGCATAGGCGTTCAGCCCAGCATCGATGGCCAGCTGGTAATGGTAATGCGGGTCATAGCCCGCCGCATTGGGCGCGAAGGACCTCGCCGGGCCGTGCTCGAAGCCCTGATCCACGGGCAGGATGATCATCTTGCCGGTGCCGCCAAGCCTGCCGGTCATCAGCATCCGCGCCAGCTGGGCCTTCACGCCGGGGGTCTCGCCTTCGTAATTGGCCAGGATGCGGCGCACCGTATCGGTCATCTGCATGACATCTCTCCTCATGGTATGGGGGGTGGATAGCACGCGCCCCGGTCACGGCAATGCTGGTTACGCTAACAAAATCAGCCGCATGCGAATGCCCGCCGCGGCGCGGTGAAAACCCTTAAAATGCAATGCGCATCCCGGTCGAATTTTCGCCGAATTGTCGGCATCATGACCCCAGGGCCGATGCCCGGAAAGGATGACCGATGTCGATCTTGCCGACCCAACCGCTTGCGCCGCCTTTGCCGGTCGGCCCCGTCCAGCCGCTGGACCCGCCCGCGCGCAGCGGCGATCAGTCCTTTCAGGACGGTACGCGCGAACGCACCACCCCGCCGATGAGCTATTGGCAATGGCTGCGCACCATCTCGGCCTATCAGGCCGAGGCGCGGGCCCATCAGGCGCCGACCACCGGCCCGGAACCAGACGGGACCGCGCCGCAGGATCAGTGACGCGCGGCCTCCAGCGCGGCGACGCCGGGCAGGGTCTTGCCCTCCATCCACTCCAGGAAGGCGCCCCCCGCGGTCGAGATGAAGGTGAAATCGCCCGACACCCCGGCCTTGTTCAGCGCCGCCACCGTGTCGCCGCCGCCCGCGACCGAGACCAGCGTGCCCGCGCGGGTCAGGTCGGCCGCGGCCCGCGCCGCCGCCGTCGTCGCCTCGTCGAAGGGCGGGATCTCGAAGGCACCCAGGGGGCCGTTCCAGATCAGCGTCTTGCAGGCGGTCATCGCTTGGGTGATCGCCTCGACCGTCTCGTGGCCGGCATCCAGGATCATCGCATCGGCCGGGCATTGATCCACGGGCAGGGTCTCGGATTCCGCGCCCGCCTTGAATTCCCGCGCCACGACGATGTCCTTGGGCAGGTGGATGCGGCAGCCGGTCTCCTCGGCGCGGGCCAGGATGGCGCGGGCGGTCTCGGCCATGTCGCGCTCGGCCAGGGATTTGCCGACCTCGACCCCCTGGGCCACCAGGAAGGTGTTGGCCATGCCGCCGCCGATGACCAGGTGATCGACCTTGGCCACCAGGTTCGTCAACAGCTCCAGCTTGGTCGACACCTTGGCCCCGCCCACGACCGCCATGACCGGGCGCTGCGGATCGCCCAGGGCGGCGTCCAGCGCCTTAAGTTCCGCCTCCATCAGGCGGCCCGCGCCCGCATGCAGCAGCCGCGCCAGACCCTCGGTCGAGGCATGGGCGCGATGGGCCGCGGAAAAGGCGTCGTTGATATAGACCCCGCCAAGCGCCGCCATCGAGGCGGCGAAGGTCGCGTCATTGGCCTCCTCGCCCGCATGGAAGCGGGTGTTCTCCAACAGGCCCACCTGCCCCGGCTTCAGCGCCGCCACGGCGCGTTTCGCCGGGCCGCCGATGCAGTCCTCGGCAAAGACGACCTCCTGGCCCAGGGCGGCCTCCAGCGCGGGGACGATCTGGCGCAGGCTCATGGCATCGACGCGCTGGCCCTTGGGGCGGTCGAAATGCGCCAGCAGGACGGGGATGCCGCCCTTGGCCTGGATGTCCTTGACGGTGGGCACGATCTTGTCGATGCGGGTCGTGTCGGTCACGCGCCCATCCTCGACGGGGACGTTCACGTCGACACGCGTCAGCACGACCTTGCCGTCAAGCTCCAGGTCGTCGATGGTGTTGAACTTGGCCATGTCGCATCCTCGTATCCATTGGTTGCGAACTTGTCCCGCACGGCGCGGCCAACGTCAACCGCCGCTTGGGCAAAGCCCCGCCGTCACGGTTTCGCGCGTTGCCCTTCGCCGCCCGAGCCCCTAGATCAGGGGACGAACCAGGCAAAGGAGGGCCTCATGGCCGATATCAAGGACCCGGAAAACACCATCATCATCACGCTCAAGGACGGCCCCGTCGTCATCGAGCTGCTGTCCGACGTGGCACCCAAGCATGCCGCGCGCATGAAGGAACTGGCCCGGGCCGGCGCCTATGACAATGTCGCCTTCCACCGCGTGATCGAAGGTTTCATGGCCCAGACCGGCGATGTCGCCAACGCGAACATGGAAAAGGACTACAATCCCGGCCGCGCGGGCACGGGCGGGTCGGACCTGCCGGACCTGCCGGCGGAATTCTCCAAGCTGCCGCATGACCGGGGCACCTTGGGCGCCGCGCGCTCGCAGAACCCCAACAGCGCGAACAGCCAGTTCTTCATCAACTTCAGCGACAACCATTTCCTGAACGGCCAATACACCGTCTATGGCCGCGTCATCGAGGGGATGGAGCATGTCGACAAGATCGCCCGCGGCGAGCCGCCGGTGAACCCCGACCGCATGATCAGCGTGAAGGTGGCCGCCGATGCGTAACCTAGTCCTGATCCCCGCCTTCGTCGCGCTCGGCGCGACCGCAGCCGCCGCCCAGACCGCCAACCCGCAGGTCGAGGATACGGGCGGGCCGAACATGGTGATCGAGGTCGCCGATGCCGAGGGCAATTCCAAGGGCACGATGGTCCTGGACCTGCGCGAGGACCTGGCCCCCAACCACGTCGCCCGCCTGGTCGAGCTGGCGGAACAGGGCGCCTATGACGGCGTCGTCTTCCACCGCGTGATCGAGGGCTTCATGGCCCAGACCGGCGATGTGGCTAATGGCCGCCATGACGGCGACACCTCGATGGCCGGCATGGGCGGGTCCGACCTGCCCGACCTGCAGGCCGAGTTCAGCGATGCGACCTTCGATCGCGGCACGGTCGGCATGGCCCGCGCCATGGACCCCAACAGCGCCAACAGCCAGTTCTTCATCGACCTGGCCCCCGCGCCCTTCCTGGACGGCGAATATACCGTCGTGGGCCAGCTGATCGAGGGCTGGGACGTGCTGGACGCCATCAAGCGCGGCGACGCCTCGGCCAATGGCGCCGTCGAGGATCCGGACTACATGCTGTCGGTCACCATCCAGACCGGCGACGAGGCGGAAGAGGAATCCGAGGGCTGATCCATCGGGTTTGACGAAAAGGGGGCCTCGGCCCCCTTTTTTCGCGCTTGCGGCATGACGCGGCGACCGCCATGCTGCGGCGGATGAACATGCACGACATCAGCGAGGCCACCCAGATCACCCCTTCGGGGCGGATCGACCGCGCGCGGCACGGCTGGCGCGCCAAATGCCTGCAACGGCTGATCCGGATGGAGCTGCCGGTCCCGCGCAGCTTTGCCATATCGTCGGACATCGTGCGGATGATCGCCCAAGGCCGCCGGGTGCCGCCCGACGCGCTGCGTGACATCTTCCACGGCAGCGGGCTGGTCAGCGTGCGCCCCTCGGCGGTGATGCCGGAATGGGGGGGGCCGGGCACGGTGCTGAACGTGGGCATCAACGACGCGCTGCATGCCCGCCTGACCGACCATATCGGGCGCGAGAACGCGGATGCGGTCTATCTGTCCTTCGTCCAGAGCTATGCAATCCATATCGCCCGGCTGGATCCAGACATGTTCACCCAGGACGGGCCGGATGCGCTGGCCGAGGCGCTGCGGCTCTATCGCGACCAGACGGACGAGGCCTTTCCCCAGGATCCGGCCGAACAGCTGTCCGAGGTGCTGCGCAGCATGGCGCGGGCCTGGGACGGCCCGACCGCGCGGCTGCTGCGCCAGGCCAAGGGTGCCCCCGCCCACGCCCCCCTGGGCCTCGTCGTGCAGGAGATGGCGCTGGCGCTCGGGCCCGGGCTCTGCGGGACGGGGACGATCCAGTTCATCGACCCGGTGACCGGCACGCCCCGCGTCACGGGCCGCTTCCGCGGCCAGCATCACGGCGGCGCGGTGGGCCAAGGGGCCGAGACGCTCTATCTGACGCGCGACGATCGCGGCCCCGCGCTGGAGGATACCGCCCCCGAGATCTTCGCCGATCTGGTCCGCTTTGGCATCGCCGCCCGCGAACGCCTGCGCGAGGAGATGCAGATCGAATTCGTGGTGACCGGCGGGCGGATCAGCGTGATCGACGCGACCCGCGTGGCCCGCGGCAGCCGCGCCGGCGTGCGCATCGCCGTCAGCCTGGCCCGCGACGGCATCATCCCCCCGGAGGAGGCGCTGATGCGCGTGGAACCCCGCGCCCTGGCCGACCTGCTGCATCATCAGGTGGACCCGCGCGCGCCCCGCGACGTGATCGCCCGCGGCATCGATGCCAGCCCGGGCGCCGCCACCGGGCGCATCGTCTTTTCCGCCACCGCCGCCCAATCGGCCCAGTCCCGCGGCGAGGCCTGCGTGCTGGTCCGGCGCGAGACCGTCCCCGAGGATATCCGCGGCATGCATGCCTCGGTGGGGGTGCTGACCGAACGCGGCGGCACGACCAGCCATGCGGCGGTGATCGCCCGCGGCCTGGGCCTGCCCTGCATCGTCGGCGCGACCGGCCTGACCATCGACCCGCGCGCCCGCACCCTGCGCATCGGCACCCGGACCCTGGCCGAGGGCGACGAGATCACCATCGACGGCAGCTCGGGCGAGGTTCTGGCGGGGGCTGCGACCCTGCTGCCGCCCGCGCTGGACGACGCCTTTACCCAGCTGATGGACTGGGCGGCCGAGGCCGGGGGCCTGGGCGTGCGCGCCAATGCCGACACCCCCGAGGATGCCGAGACCGCGCGCCGCTTCCAGGCCCAGGGCATCGGCCTCTGCCGCACGGAACACATGTTCTTCGATGCCGACCGCCTGCCCGCCATGCGCGAGATGATCTTTGCCGACACGCCCGAGGATCGGCGCCTGTCGCTGGACCGCATCCTGCCGATGCAGCGCCAGGACTTCACCCGCCTGTTCGAGATCATGGCCGGCCTGCCCGTCACCATCCGCCTGTTCGATCCGCCTTTGCATGAATTCCTGCCCCATGACCGCGAGGGGCTGCGGGAACTGGCCGAATCGATGGACCTGCCTTTGTCCGACGTGACCCGCCGGGTCGAGGCGCTGTCGGAATTCAACCCGATGCTGGGGATGCGGGGGGTGCGCCTTGGCATCACCATCCCCGAGATCTACGAGATGCAGGCCCGCGCCATCTTCGAGGCGACGGTCGATGCCAGCCGCCGCGGCGCCCCCGTCGTCCCCGAGATCATGATCCCCCTGGTCAGCGCCATGCGCGAGGTCGAGCTGGTCAAGACCCGCGTCGATGCCGTCGCCGCCGCCGTGCGCAACGAACGCCGCACCGATTTCACCTATCGCTTGGGGGTGATGGTCGAAACGCCCCGCGCCGCCCTTCGGGCGGGCGACATCGCCGCGCATTCGGCCTTTCTGTCCTTCGGCACGAACGACCTGACCCAGATGACCTATGGCCTGTCGCGCGACGATGCGGGGCGGTTCATGGGCACCTATGTCGGCCAAGGCGTCTATGCCGAGGATCCGTTCCACGTCCTGGACCGCGACGGCGTGGGCGAGCTGATCCTGACCGGCGTGCAGCGCGCGCGCGAGACCAAGCCCGGCATCACCATCAGCGTCTGCGGCGAACATGGCGGCAATCCCGAATCCATCGCCTTCTGCCATGATGCCGGGGTGGACTATGTGTCCTGTTCGCCCTTCCGCGTGCCGGTGGCGCGACTGGCCGCCGCGCAATCGGCGATCCGGGGCGGCGCGATTCCCCCGTCGCAGTGATTCTCAACCGCAAGTTGTTGATCTGACAGGGCGGGCGCGCACGCGCGCAAGTTGAACCGTGCAGTTTCACGCCGAAACCCGCTTTGGGCTTCGGCGGATTATGGCCGGAATCAGCCGGGTTTCATCCCCTGCCCTACCTCACGGCCTTGTTGGGTGGAAGCCCGCATCGGGAAAAATCTATCCACTTTGCCAGATCACCCGGCCAGGCGGTCTGCTCCTGCCGGCCGGGCGTTAAGGCCCCGTTCAGGGGCGTAATGTATAGGTTCGTATATGCCCAAGCTGCTTCACCGGCTGGCGCACATCTGCTTCTGTGCCGCCATCGCCACGCCCCTTTCCACGCTGAGCGCCGCCGCCGGGGGGAACGGCTCGCTCTTTTCGGCCGAAACGGGGATGTTCGGCGCCATGCAGGCCGCCAACATGCCCCGCCCGACGCCGCTGCTCTATACCGACGCAGCCCCGGCGCGGGTCAAGATCGACCATGACGAACCCGTCGAACAGCTTCACCTTGCCAGCACCGGTAACGCCGCCCGCAGCAGCTTTTCCCGTGCTGACCTGGAATGCATGGCCGAGGCGCTCTATCACGAGGCCCGCGGCGAAGGCACCCGCGGCCAGCAGGCCGTGGCCGAGGTCATCCTGAACCGCGTGGACAGCCGGGTCTTTCCGTCCTCGGTCTGCGGGGTGATCAACCAGCCCAGCCAGTTCAGCTACACGATCGGCGGCGCGAAACCGATCCGCAACCGCGCCGCCTATCAGCGCGCCGTGGCCATCGCCCAGGACGCGCTGTCGGGCGCGCCGCGCCAGCTAACCGGCGGGGCCACCTATTTCCACACGCCCGCCGTCAACCCGGCCTGGGCCAACCGCTTTCAGCGCACCGTCCAGATCGGCCGCCACATCTTCTATCGCGGCAACCAGCGCGTCGCGTCGAACTGACCCGGATCAGCGCGCGCGGCGCATGACCAGCCCCGCCAGCAGGCCGGCGATCGCCACCCAGAAGCCGCCCGCGGGCCGCGCCACCACCTCCGGGACCGGCGCGTTGACCGCCGCCCACCAGGCGCCAACGTCAAAGCCCGGGCATTGCGTGGCCCCAAGATCGCGATGCCCGACCGGCGCGGCGCCCGGGTGCCGCGCCAGCAGGTCGCGCAGCAGGGCGACGGTCGCGACTTTCTGCGCCTCGGTGCGGTTGTCGATCCCGACATTCGGCCCGGTGGCGCGCTCGACGCCGCCCACACAGCAGATCCCGATACTCCCGCTGTTATACCCCGAGACATGGGCGCCTTGGACATGGTCCGGCCGTCCCTTCTCGACCCACCCGTCGCGGCGGATGACATAGTGATAGCCTATGCTGGCAAAGCCCCGCGCGCGGTGCATGCGGTCGATCTCGGCCGCACCAATATCCTGATCGGGATAGGTCGCGCTGTAATGCAGCACGATCCGGGTGATGGGGCTGTTGGTCATGGCGGCCTCCTGGCGCTGCGTGAAACTGGCGCCGGGAGTCCGCGGAAAAACGGTTAACGAGGTTTGAGGCCAGCGGACGTTGCGCGATCAGGCCCCACGCAACGCACAATGGGGCCCGGTGCCTTGTCCTTTTCGCGACTGCCGCATCCTGGATCGGATGCGGCGAAGCGTCATTCCGCCGCGGTCTGCGCCCCGGCTTCGCGGTCCAGCGCCTCGGCGCGCTCCTCGACCAACTGGACGATATGGTCGATCATCTGGTCGTTGGACAGCTTGTGGCTCTGCTTGCCGGCCATATAGACCATACCCGACCCCGCGCCGCCGCCGGTGAAGCCCAGATCGGTCATCAGCGCCTCGCCCGGCCCGTTCACCACGCAGCCGATGATCGACAGCGACATGGGCGTCTTGATATGTTCCAACCGCTGCTCCAGCGCCTCGACGGTGCGGATCACGTCGAAACCCTGCCGCGCGCAGCTGGGGCAGCTGATGATCTGCACGCCCCGCGTCCGCAGCCCAAGCGATTTCAGGATCTCGAAGCCGACCTTGACCTCCTGCACGGGATCGGCCGACAGGCTGACCCGGATCGTGTCGCCGATGCCCATCCACAGCAGGTTGCCCAGACCCACGGCCGATTTCACCGTGCCGCCGACGAATCCGCCCGCCTCGGTGATGCCCAGATGGATCGGCGCGTCGGTCGCTTCGGCCAGCATCTGATAGGCCGCAGCCGACAGAAACACGTCGCTGGCCTTCACGCTGATCTTGAATTCGTGGAAATCGTTGTCCTGCAGGATCTTGATGTGGTCCAGCCCGCTCTCGACCATGGCATCCGGGCAGGGCTCGCCGTATTTCTCCAGCAGGTGACGCTCCAGCGACCCGGCATTGACGCCGATGCGGATCGAACAGCCGTGATCCTTGGCCGCCTTGATGACCTCGCGCACGCGGCTCTCGTCGCCGATATTGCCGGGATTGATGCGCAGGCAGGCGGCGCCCGCCTCTGCGGCCTCGATGGCGCGCTTGTAGTGGAAATGGATGTCGGCCACGATCGGCACCGGGCTTTCGCGGCAGATCTCGCGCAGGGCACGGGTGGTCTCCTGGTCGGGGGCGCTGATGCGGACGATGTCGGCACCGGCATCGGCGGCGGCGATGACTTGGGCCAGCGTGGCCTTGACGTCATGGCCGTCGGTGTTGGTCATGGTCTGCACGCTGATCGGGGCATCCCCGCCCACGGGGACGTTGCCGACCATGATCTGGCGCGACTTGCGCCGTTCGATGTTGCGCCAGGGACGGATCGGGTTCAGCGACATGGAGGACCTCCGGGGTTGGCCCTTCAGATAAGCGATGCAGGGCCGGACGGCAACCGCCGCTTAGCCGCGGACCGCCCCCAGGACCACCTCCAGGCGGTCGCGCGGCAGCATCAGCAGGACCGGCCCCGCGATCTCCAGCGTCACGGGGCCCAAGGCCCGGTTCGAAGTGCCGACCCGCCCGTCGGGCGCCAGCGCGATCCCGTCGATGGGCCATTCCAGCCCCGTGCTGGTGCCGCGCGCCGGCCCCATCGGAAACAGCGAGACCCGCGTGCCCGGCGCCAGGTCCAGCGACAGCCGCGGCGGGCAGGCGATGATCACGTCGTCCGATGCCAGCATGACCACGCCCGGACCGGCCTGAACAAGCACCGTCAGCGCCGCCAGGCTGTGATCCAGCCGCAGCCCGGCAAAGCCCACCGCCATGACCAGCGGCGCGTCGATCCGCTGCAGGCATTTGGCGAAATCGGTGCTGTCCTGTTCGGCCACATGCAGGATGCGGCCGGGGTCCAAGGCCATGCGCGCGGCGGGCGATACGCTGTCCAGATCGCCGATCAGCCAGTCCGGCGCATGGCCCAGGGCGATGGCCCGGTCCGCGCCGCCATCTGCCGCAACCAGCAGCGGCGCGACCGCCCGGGCCGCTGCCAGATCGCCGGGCGCGACCGCACCGCCGCCGATGACGGTGACGCCCCGCGGATGACGGACGGGCGCCGCGCTCACCCCTTGCCGACGCCGCGGAAGACCGCCTTGAACGGCAGGGCCCACAGAACGCCCAGCACGACATAGATCAGCAGCTCGACCCAGAAGGGCTGGCGGCCAAAGCGCGCATCCATCCAGTTCATCAGCGTCACCGCGACGACCACGTAAAGCGGCATCAGCACGACCAGGATCAGGATGGACAGGCGCTTGCGGGTCTTCAACTGCATGGGATCGGGGCCTTTACATGGGGCGGCACGCGACGCCCAAGGGGGTGCGGGGGACAGGATGTCCCCCGCGCGTCGCGGGACGCAATCAATCCGCGAAGGGATCGGTGACCAGGATCGTGTCGTCGCGCTCCGGGCTGGTCGAGAGCATCGCGACCGGGCACTGGATCAGTTCCTCGACGCGGCGCACATACTTGATCGCGGCGGCGGGCAACTCGGCCCAGCTGCGGGCCCCGGCGGTGGATTCGGACCAGCCCTCCATCTCCTCATAGATGGGGCGCACCCGGCCCTGCAGCGCGGCGGCGGTCGGCAGATAGTCATAGCGGACTCCGTCGATCTCGTAGCCGGTGCAGATCTTCAGCGTCTCGAACCCGTCCAGCACGTCCAGCTTGGTCAGCGCGATGCCGTTGACGCCGCTGATCGCGCAGGTCTGGCGCACCAGCACCGCATCGAACCAGCCGCAGCGCCGCTTGCGGCCCGTGACGGTGCCGAATTCATGGCCCCGCTCGCCCAAGCGCTGGCCGTCGGCATCGTCCAGCTCGGTCGGGAACGGGCCTTCGCCCACGCGGGTCGTATAGGCCTTGACGATCCCCAGCACGAAGCCGATCGCCCCCGGCCCCATCCCCGTCCCGCTGGCCGCAGCCCCCGAGGTCGTGGTCGACGAAGTCACATAGGGATAGGTCCCGAAATCGATGTCCAGCAGCGACCCTTGGGCGCCCTCGAACAGGATGCGCTTTCCGGCCTTGCGGGCATCGGCCATGATCTTCCAGACGGGCTGGGCATAGGGCAGCAGCTTGGGCGCCACCTCCATCAGGCGGGCCTTCAGATCGGCGCGGTCGATGGGCGTGGCGCCCAACCCCTTGCGCAGCGCGTCGTGATGGGCCAGCAGGCGGTCCAGGCGCGCGTCCAGCGTCTCCTCATCGGCCAGGTCGGCCACGCGGATGGTGCGGCGGCCGACCTTGTCCTCATAGGCCGGGCCGATGCCGCGGCCGGTGGTGCCGATCTTGGCCTTGCCCGCGGCCTCCTCGCGCAGCTTGTCCAGGTCCTGGTGCAGCGGCAGGATCAGCGGGGTATTCTCGGCGATCATCAGGTTCTCGGTCGAGATCCGGACGCCCTGCCCCGCCAGCTTGTCGATCTCCGCAAACAGCGACCAGGGGTCCAGCACGACGCCGTTGCCAATCACCGCCAGCTTGTTCTGGCGCACGATGCCCGAGGGCAGCAGCGACAGCTTGAACACCTTGTCGCCGATCACCAGCGTGTGGCCGGCATTGTGGCCGCCCTGGAAGCGCGCGATGACGTCGGCGCGTTCCGACAGCCAGTCGACGATCTTGCCCTTGCCTTCGTCGCCCCACTGGGCGCCGACAACCACAACATTGGCCATGAGCGATCCTTTTCGTTGTCCGAAGCTCTTTTCGCCTCGGCATTAACGCATCGCGCCCGGCGGGGAAAGCGGCTTTGTCGGGACCTTGCCGGGGGGGGGTGGCCGGGGGCGCTTCGCCCCCCGGACCCCCCGAGGGTATTTTCACAACGGAGAAACCGGACGCTACCAGTGTGGCGGGCGTTGGTCGGCCAAGGCGACGCTGCCGGGGGCGTCGGCCTGGCGTTCGGCCTCGGCCAGGGTCAGGCGGTCGACGCGGGCGGTGAGGCGGGCCAGGTCGCGGTCTTGGCGGGCGATCACCTCGGACAGGTCCTCGGTCAGGCGGGTCATGTGGGCCAGCGTCTCCTCCAGCTGATGCAGGCGGTTTTCCTGATCCTTGTCCATGTCGTCACCTTCCGTTACAGCGGCGCCTGAATATGGGCCCGAAAAGGCGATCGATACCATGGCAAAAGACAAGAAGCAGCCCCGTCCCAAGGCCGAGACGCCCAAGGGGTTCCGCGATTACTTCGGCGCCGACGTGACCGAGCGTCGCGACATGCTGGACCGCATCGCCGCCATCTATCACCGCCATGGCTTCGACCCGCTGGAGACCAGCGCCGTCGAGACGGTCGAGGCCCTGGGCAAGTTCCTGCCCGATGTGGACCGCCCCAATGCCGGCGTCTTTGCCTGGCAGGAGGAGGCGGTGCCCGGCGGCGGCACGGCGGGTGACTGGCTGGCGCTGCGCTATGACCTGACCGCGCCCTTGGCACGCGTCGCGGCGCAGTATCGCAACGATCTGCCCAGCCCCTATCGCCGCTATGCGATGGGGCCGGTCTGGCGCAACGAAAAGCCGGGTCCGGGGCGGTTCCGGCAGTTCTATCAATGCGATGCGGATACGGTGGGGTCGGCCTCCGTCGCGGCGGATGCCGAGATCTGCGCCATGCTGGCCGATGCGCTGGAGGCGGTGGGCATCGCACGCGGTGATTATCTGGTGCGCATCAACAACCGCAAGGTCCTGAACGGCGTGCTGGAGGCGGCCGAGGTCCGCGAGGATCAGGCCGAGGACGTGCTGCGCCAGATCGACAAGTTCGACAAGGTCGGCCGCGAGGGCGTGCTGGCCCTGCTGACCACGGGCCGACTGGACGACAGCGGCGCGCGGATCGACGGCGTGGGCCTGACCTCGGACCAGGCCGCGCCGGTTCTGGCCTTTCTGGAGGCCAAGGGCGCGGACAATGCCGCGACGCTGGACAATCTGGCGGCGGCGGTCGGCGGATCGGCCATCGGGGCCGAGGGCGTGGAGGAGTTGCGCCAGATCGCCGACATGCTGGCCGCGATGGGCGTGGCCGAGGATCGCGCGGTCATCGACCCCTCGGTCGTGCGGGGCCTAGGATATTACACCGGGCCGGTCTTCGAGGCCGAGCTGACCTTCGAGATCCTGGACGAAAAGGGCCGCAAGCGGCAGTTCGGGTCAGTCGCGGGCGGCGGGCGCTATGACGGGCTGGTGGAACGTTTCACCGGGCAGAAGGTGCCTGCGACCGGCGTCAGCATCGGCGTGGACCGCCTGCTGGCCGCGCTGCGGGCCAAGGGGCTGGGCGGGGCCGACAGCGCGGGGCCGGTCGTGGTGACCGTGATGGACCGCGACCGAATGGGCGACTATCAGGCCATGGCCGCCGATCTGCGCGCGGCGGGCATCCGGGCCGAGGTCTATCTGGGCAACCCCAAGAACTTCGGCAACCAGCTGAAATACGCCGACAAGCGCGGCGCGCCCGTGGCGATCATCCAAGGCGCGGACGAGGCGGCGCGCGGCGTCGTTCAGGTCAAGGACCTGGTCCTGGGCGCCCGGATCGCGGCCGAGGCCTCGGTCGAGGAATGGAAATCCCAGCCCGCCCAGACCGAGGTCGCCCGCGCCGATCTGGTCGCCGAAGTCCGGCGCATCCTGTCATGATCCCCAAGCAGGCCAAGCAATCCGTGGGCCAGCGCCTGCTGGCGCGCTTTCGCGACGCGGGCGCCGAGGAGATCGCGCCCGACATCCTGCTGCCCGCGGGCGACCTGCTGGATCTGTATGGCGAGGATATCCGCGCCCGCGCCTATGTCACCCAGGACCCGATCCGGGGCGAGATGATGCTGCGCCCGGACTTCACCGTGCCGGTCGTCCAGGCGCATATGTCGAACGGGGCCGAGCCCGCCCGCTATTGCTATCTGGGCGAGGTCTTCCGCAAGCAGGACATGGGCGATACCCGCCCCGAGACGCCGCGCGACCACGAATACCTGCAATGCGGGTTCGAGCTGTTCAGCCGCGACCCCGCTGCCGATGCCGAGGTCTTTGCGCTGTTCCACGACGCGCTGGCGCCCTTGGGCCTGCAGGCGCAGACGGGCGACATGGGCCTGCTGCTGGATGCGGTGCGCGGCCTGCCGCTGACCCAGGCCCGGGCCGAGGCGCTGATGCACCATATCTGGCGGCCGGGCCGCTTCGCGCGCATGCTGGCGCGGTTCTCGGCCCCCGCCGTGGCGCGCGATTTTCCCGAAGGCCCCGCCCCCTGGGCCGGGATGCGGACCGAGGAGGAGATGATCCGCCGCATCGCCCGGCTGCGCGGCGACGCCGCCGTGGCCCCCCTGCCCCCGGCCTGGAGCGAGCGTCTGGACCGCCTCTTCGCGCTGCGCGCCCCCGCGCCCGAGGCCCTGCCCGCCCTGGCCGACCTGGCCCGCGACATGCCCGCCATCGCCCCCGCCGTGGCTCGCATCCGCGCGCGGTTCGATGCCATCGCCGCCTGCGGGATCGACCTGGGGGCGGTGATCTTCGATGCCAGCCACGGGCGCATGACGATGGAATATTACGACGGCTTCACCTTCAGCTTTCTGGCCGACCGGGCGGGCTGGCCGCCGGTCGCATCGGGCGGGCGCTATGACGCGCTGACCCGCGTCTTGGGCCGCGGGCGCGAGATCCCGGCCGTGGGCGGCATCATCCGCCCCGGCCTCGTCGCCGAACTGGAGGGGCGCGCATGATCCGGCTCGGCGTGCCGTCCAAGGGGCGGCTGATGGAACAGACCTTCGACTGGTTCGCGGATCGCGGCCTGCGCCTGTCGCGCAGCGGCTCGGACCGCGAATATGCGGGCCGCGTGGACGGGATCGAGGGCATGGCCCTGGTCCTGCTGTCCGCGGGCGAGATCCCGCGCGAACTGGCCGCCGGCCGGATCGAGCTGGGCGTGACCGGCACCGATCTGGTGCGCGAGAAGCTGGCCGGCTGGCGCGACGTGGTGACCGAAGTCGCGCCGATGGGCTTCGGCCATGCCGACCTGATCCTGGCGGTGCCCGAATGCTGGCGCGATTGCCGCGATCTGGACGACCTGGCCGCCATCGCCCGCGATTTCCGCGCCGAGCACGGGTTCCGCCTGCGCATCGCCACGAAATACCACCGCCTGGTCCGCGCCTGGCTGGCCGCGCATGAGGTCGCCGATTACCAGCTGGTCGACAGCCAGGGCGCGACCGAGGGCACCGTCGCCAACCAGACGGCCGAGGCGATTGCCGACATCACCTCATCGGGCGAGACGCTGCGCGCCAACAACCTGCGCATCCTGGACGCGCCCCCGATCCTGCGTTCGCAGGCGACGCTGTTCGCCGGGCGCGCCGCCGACGGCCCGGCGCTGCGCGCGGTGCTGGACCGGCTGGCGCTCTAATCCGGCGGGGGGCGGTCGTCCCACCGGTCGGACAGCACGCGCTGGCCGTCGCCGTTCGGATCGTCGAACTGGCGGTGGCGCAGCGCCCAGAGGAACGCCCCCAGCCCCACCGCCCCCAGCCCGAGCGAGACCGGTATCAGGATCGCCAGGATGTCCATCAGCGATCCCCCCGGTCCAGCCGCAGCGCGTTCAACGTCACCGTGACCGAGCTGATCGACATGGCCAGCGCCGCCAGCAGGGGCGTCGCCAGCCCGATCAGCGCCACCGGCACCGCCACCACGTTATAGCCGAAGGAGATCGCGAAATTCTCGCGGATGCGGCGGGTGGACTGGCGCGCGACGCGCAGGGCCTGGGCCACGGGGGTCAGGTCCTGGCCCGTCAGCACCATGTCGCTGGCCACCCGCGCCGCATCCAGCGCGCTGGCGGGCGAGATCGAGGCATGGGCCCGCGCCAGCGCCGCCGTGTCGTTCAGCCCGTCGCCCACCATCAGGACCCGCGCGCCCGCATCCGACAGGGCGGCGATCATCGCCTCCTTGCCGGCGGGGTCGATGCCCGCATGCCATTCCGCGATGCCCAGCTGGCCCGCCAGATCCGCCACCGGCGCGGCGCGGTCGCCCGACAGCAGGATCACCCGCATCCCCTGCAGCCGCAGCCGCGACACGCATTCCCCCGCGCCCGGCCGCAGCCGGTCCTGGAAATCCAGCCGCAGGGGCGCATGCCCCGGCACCGAAAGCCAGGTCTGCAGGCCCGCACCCGGATCCTCGGGGCAGCCCAGCCATTCGGCACGGCCAAGGCGCGCGGGCCCGTCCGGGGTGGTGCCCTCGATCCCCAGGCCCGGATGCTCGCGCAGATCGGTCAGGGCGGCGGGGACGGTCCCCTCCAGCGCCGATGCCAAGGCGCGGGCCAGCGGATGGGCCGATCCCTTGGCCAAGGCCAGCGCCACGGGCCGCAGCGCGGGCGGCACCGCATCGGCATCGACCAGGCGCGGCATGCCCATGGTCAGCGTGCCGGTCTTGTCGAAGACCACCGTGTCGGTCTGGGCCAGACGTTCCAGCGCGGTGCCGTCCTTGATCAGCAGCCCGCGCCGGAACAGCCGCCCCGATGCCGCGGTGACGACCGCGGGCACCGCCAGCCCCAGGGCGCAGGGACAGGTGATGATCAGCACCGCCGCCGCGATGTTCACCGCCACGCGCATGTCGCCCGTGGCCCAGAACCAGCCCGCGAAGCTGGCCGCCGCCAAGGCATGGACCGCGGGCGAATAGCCCTTAGCCGCGCGTTCGGCCAGCGAGGTATAGCGCCCGCGCGCGGTCTCGGCCGCCTCGACCAGGGCGGTCAGCCGCGCCAGCGAGCTGTCGGGGCCCGCCGCCGTCACGCGCAGGATCAGGGGGCCGGTCAGGTTCACCTCGCCCGCCGACAGGGCCATGCCCGGGGCCGTGGGCACGGGCAGCGTCTCGCCCGTCAGCAGGGACCGGTCGATCTCGGACCGGCCGTCGGTCACGATGCCGTCGGCCGGCACACGGTTGCCCGGGCGCAGGCGGATCATGTCGCCCGCGCGCAGCTCGGCCACCGGCACGACCCGTTCGACCACCCCCGACAGCAGCGTGGCGCGCGGCACCTCCAGCGCGGTCAGCTCAGCCGCGGCGGACCGGGCGATTGCGCGGGTGCGATGGTCCAGATAGCGCCCGATCAGCAGAAAGAAGCACAGCATCACCGCCGCGTCGAAATAGGCGTGATGGCCGGAATGGGCGGTCTCGAACAGGCTGATGGCGCTGGCCAGGATCAGCGCCAGCGAGATCGGCACATCCATCCCGAGCCGCCCGGCCCGCAGCGACCGCCAGGCGCTGGCGAAAAAGGGCGTGCCCGCAAAGGCCACGGTCGGCAGGGCGATGGCCGCGCTGACCCAGTGGAACAGGTCGCGCGTGGCCGCATCCGCCCCCGACCAGACGGCGACGGACAGAACCATGATGTTCATCATCGCAAAGCCCGACACGCCGATCCGCATCAGCAGGTCGCGCCCCGCCCGGTCGGCGGTGGTGCTGGCCAAGGCGTCGGGGTCCAGTTCATGCGCAGGATGGCCCGCGCGGGCGAGGCAAGCGATCAGCGCATCGGGCGACAGGCCCGGCGCATCGACCGTGACCCGGCGCAGCGTCAGGTTCACCCGGGCCGATCGTACGCCCGGCAGCGCGCTCAGCGCCTCCTCGACCTGGGTGATGCACAGGGCGCAATGCGCGTCGGGCAGCGACAGGATGATGCGGTCGGGGGCGGCGTCGCAGGCCGGGCAGGCCCCAAGCCGCGGCTGATGCAGGATCGCGGTCACGGGCGGCCCCCCACATGCAGCTGAATGCGCTGGCGAAAGGCGGTGCCGTCGGCGGCCTCGGCCCGCAGATCGGCGTTCCAGTTGCCCGGCGCCGGGGCCAGCGCCGCATGCCAGAGGCCGGGGCCCAGGGGCTCCAACCGGGCGGGCATGTCGCTGTCGCGATAGGTCGGGCGGCGCAGCACCATCTCCAGGCTGCGCGGCGCGACGCCCAGGCCCGCCGCATCGGTGATGCGCAGGCGCAGGCCGGTGGCGTCCTGGTCCAGATCGACCTGCCAGCCCAGGGCCTGCTGGGCATCGCGATCCGCCTGGAAATGCTGGGACGCGATATAGGAGCTGGCGGTCTCGGTCCCCGGAAAGCTGGCGATCGCGTTGAAGGCCATGACCAGGTTCACGCCGATGATCAGGCCGAATGCGGTCAGGGTGATCGCCAGCACATGCCGGCCGGTCAGTTCGCGGGTCATCTTGCTTGCCTTCCATGAAAGATGGTGTCGATCCGGCTGTGGGCGGGGCCGTCCAGGTCGCGCACGGTCAGCGCCAGGCCGGTGATGCCCCCTTGGGCCAGGTCGCTGCCCGGCGGTGCGGTCAGATAGACGCGCTGCGTCAGGCTGCGGTCGGGGCCGACGGTGATCTGCGCATCGGCTGCGTTCTCCACCGCGATCTGCGCCTCGGCGCCATCCAGCCCCAGCTGGAAGGTCGCGGCATGGTGCTGCTTGTTGCGCAGCCGCAGCTCATAGGCGTTGCGCACCGACCCGTCCGACAGGGTGACGAAGACCGGGTTGCGGACCGGGGCGACGGTCATCTCGACCGGGGCGCGGGTCAGGATGGCCGCCGCCAGCAGCAGCCCCGCCCCCGACCACAGCCCCGCATAGAGCAGCGTGCGCGGCCGCAGGATGTGGCGCAGCATCGGGCGGCGCGGGCGGCCGGCGCGCTCGGCGGTCTCGTCGCTCAGCGCCAGATAGGCGATCAGGCCGCGCGGGCGCCCGGTGCGGTCCATCATCTGGTTGCAGGCATCGATGCACAGCGCGCAGGTGATGCATTCCAGCTGCTGGCCGTCGCGGATGTCGATGCCCGTGGGGCAGACGCTGACGCAGGCCATGCAGTCGATGCAGTCCCCCGCCCCCGCGCCCTTGCCGCGCGGCTCGCCGCGCCAGGCGCGATAACCGACGGTCAGCGTGTCCTCGTCCATCATCGCGGCCTGGATGCGCGGCCAGGGGCAGGCATAGATGCAGATCTGTTCGCGCGCGAATCCACCAAAGACGAAGGTCGTCGCGGTCAGCACCCCGATCGTGGCCCAAGCGATCGGATGGGCCTGCAGCGTCGCCAGATCGCGCAGCAGCGTCGGCGCATCGGTGAAATAGAACACCCAGGCCCCGCCCGTCGCCGCCGCGATGACCAGCCATGCGGCCCATTTCGCGACCCGCAGCACCGCCTTGCGCGGCCCCCAGGGGGCGCGGTGCAGGCGGATGCGGGCGTTTCGGTCGCCCTCGATCAGCCGCTCGACCCAGATGAACAGATCGGTCCAGACCGTCTGCGGGCAGGCATAGCCGCACCAGACCCGCCCCAGCACCGCCGTGAACAGGAACAGCCCCAGCCCCGCCATGATCAGCAGGCCCGCGACGATGTGGAATTCATGCGGCCAGATCTCGATCCCGAAGAAGAAGAACCGCCGCCCGGCCAGATCGACCAGCACCGCCTGGTCGGGCATGTCCGGCCCGCGGTTCCAGCGGATCCACGGCGTGACGTAGTAGATGGCCAGCGTCACCGCCATCACCGCCCATTTCAGGCTGCGGAACGGACCGCTGACGCGTTTGGGAAAGATCGGCTCGCGCGGGGCGTAGAGCCCCGGCGGGGCCGGATCGGGGGCGGGGGTGGTCATGGCAGGCTCCTGTTGCGCCTGCCGGGTCTAGGGCGCGGCGGGGGCCCGCGCCTTGACCTGGATCAAGATCACCGCAGCAGCACCGCCAGCGACACGGCCGCGATCAGCGCGCCCGCCCCCAGCTGCATCGTGCCGGGCAGCCAGCGCGCCGCCTGCGCCATGGGCCCGGTCCGGGGGACCAGCGACAGGCTGCCGCGCCGCGCCCAGACCGCCAGCCCCGCCACCGCCACCGTGACCAGCGCGGTGCCCAGGCCCATGGCCACCGTCCCCGCCATGCCGATGCCGAAGATCCCCATCCGCCATGTCAGGATCAGCAGGAACAGCGCCCCCGTGCAGGGCCTCAGCGCGATGCTGCCCACCACCAGCAGCCCGTCGCGCAGGCTGCGGGTTTGGGCGACCTGGGCGGGGGTCGGGCCATGGGCATGGCCGCAGCCGCATCCGTCATGATGGTGGTGATCGTGGCGATGCGCCCGCGCCTCGGCCCGCAGCATCCGCAGGCCCCGCCAGCCCAGCCACAGCCCCACCGCCGCCACCATCGCCGTGCTGAGGCGGACCATCGCACCCTCGGACAGGTCGGTCAGCGTCTCGCGCCCCAGATCCAGGATCGCGATGCCGCCCGCCACCAGCACGATCGCCGTGCCCGCCTGCGCCAGCGACGCCGCCAGCGACAGCCCCGCCAGCCGCATCATCGGCACCGACGATCCGAATCCATAGCTGCCGATCACCACCTTGCCATGCCCCGGTCCCACCGCATGGGCGACCCCATAGGCAAAGCACAGCCCCAGCAGCGAGGCCACGGCCCCCGGCTCGCCCGCGCGGAGCGCACGCAGCGCCCCCGCCATCAGGTTCTGGGCCGTGCGCTGCTGTTCGGTGGCCCATCGTTCCACCCCGACCAGCCCGCCGGACATCCACAGGGCCGCCAGGATGACGGCGACGATCAGCCCGGTCAGGGCCAGCGCGCGGTTCATGGGGCCCCCTCGCATTGGACATGGACGGCATCGGCCCCGATCGAGCCGATATCGACGACCAGCATCTCCTGTTCGGCCTCGGTGGCGATGCCGCTGTCCAAGGCATCGGCCACGGCGCGGGCATAGGCATCGGCGCTGGCGAAGGGATCGCCCGGGCGCAGATCGGCCGCGCAATCGGCCCCCTGGATCACGGGCGTATCCGGGATGGCGAACTGGACGTAGAATTCCGGGTCATAGACCTGGACCAGCAGCGGCAGCGCCCCGTCCAGAGGCGCGGCCAGCGGGCGCACATGGCGCGAGACCAGCCGCCCGTCGCGGTAATCGGCGCCGAAATCGCGCGGCGCCTGCAATGCGACGCGCCGCCCCTCGACCCCCAGATAGAGGCGGCCGTCAAAGCCCTCCTCCCAATCGGCGTCGAAATCCTGGATCGCGGCCTGTTCCTCGGGCGTCAGCACCCCGTCGCCATCGGGGTCGAGGCCCATGTCCTCGATAATCAGGAAGGAATAGAAATCGTCGTATTCCCATTCCACCGCGACCTCGGACAGCCGGCCCTGGTCGTCATAGACCAGCGACAGGGCGGCATCGATGAAGACATGCGGATGGGCCAGCGCCCCGCTTGGCAGGGCCGCCATCGTCACAGCAGCGAGAGTCGGTCGCAGGGTCATCACGGGGCACCTTGGCAATCCGGGCGTGCCCAGTTACGCGCATGGGGCCCGCCATGCAAATCACCGCTGCGCCAGCGGATCGCGGCGGGGCGGAACGGACGGACAAAAGGGGCGCTGCGGATGCGGTTCACGGGTGGCATGGGTGGCCGGGCGATGCTGGGCATGGCGGCGCTGGCGGTTCTGGTATCGGGCTGCGGCGCGCTGATCGACGCCCGCGCCACCGCGCGCGAGACCGCCTTCGAGACCGAATTCCCCCCCACCGGCCAGCTGATCGAGGTGAACGGCACCACCGTGCATGCCCATGTCGCGGGCCGGGGGCCGGACCTGATCCTGCTGCACGGGGCCAGCGGCAGCAGCCGGGATTTCACCTTCGACCTGGTGGCGCGGCTGCAGGACCGATACCGGGTCATCGCCTTCGACCGGCCGGGGCTGGGATGGACCGATCCGATCGGGCCGCAGACCCAGAACCCCATCGCCCAGGCCGAACATCTGCGCGCCGCGGCGGACCAGCTGGGCGTGCGCGATCCCATTGTCCTGGGCCACAGCTATGGCGGGGCGGTGGCGCTGGCCTGGGCGATGCGCGCGCCCGATCGGACCCGCGCGCTGGTCGTCGTCTCGGGGGCGACCATGCCTTGGCCGGGGGACATGACGGGGTGGTATGCCTTCATCTCGACGCCCTTGGGGGACCGGGTGGGGCCGCCCCTGCTGACGGCCTTCGCGCCACTGTCGCTCGGGGACCGGATCATGGCGGGGATCTTTGCGCCCCAGCCCGTGCCCGCGGGCTACGCAGACCACATCGGCGTAGGGCTGGCGGCGCGGCGCGGCAGCTATCGCGCGAATGCCGCCCAGATCACCCAGCTGCGGCCCTATCTGCGGGCCATGGCGCCGGGCTATCCGCGCCTGACCCTGCCGGTCGAGGTGATCCACGGCGCCGCCGACACCATCGTGCCGCCCGACATCCATGCCCTGCCCCTGTCGGACGCGCTGCCCGATGCGGCGCTGACCATCCTGCCGGGCCAGGGGCACATGCCCCAGCACGGCGATCCGCAGGCCATCGTCGACGCCATCGACCGCGCCGCCGCCCGCGCTCCGCGCTGAGGGGTCTTGCAGGATCGGCGCCCCCGCCGCATCGTGTCCCCTGATCCGAAGCAAGGGGGCCAACATGCTGATCATCCACGGCGTCACCCGGTCGCGCGCCTCGCGCGTGATCTGGCTGTGCCACGAACTAGACCTGCCCTACCGGCAGGAGCCGGTGATCCAGGCCTATCGCATCGCCGAGACCGACCCCCGGCCCAGCACCCGCA
The DNA here is from genome assembly GCF_028553885.1 of Paracoccus aestuarii. Taxonomy (NCBI): domain Bacteria; kingdom Pseudomonadati; phylum Pseudomonadota; class Alphaproteobacteria; order Rhodobacterales; family Paracoccaceae; genus Paracoccus; species Paracoccus aestuarii. Next base: position 1,617,774 of record NZ_CP067169.1, on the reverse strand, counting down.
GCCCGGATTTCCTGGCCCTGTCGCCCGCCGGTGCCATCCCCGTGATCGAGGACGAGGGCCTGGTCCTGTCCGAATCGCTGGCCATCACGCTGCATCTGGCGCGCAAGCACGGCACCAGCGTCGGCCCGCAGGACTACGCCGAGGACGCGCTGATGGGCCAATGGTCCTTCTATGGCGCCACCGCGATCGAGCCCGACGCGCTGACCATCCTGATGCTGCATAATCGCGGCGCGCTGCAGGATGGCGAGGATGCAGGCATCGTGGCCGAGGCCGCCGAACGCCTGGTCCGGCCCCTGAAGGTGGTCGAGGATCACTTGGCCATCCACGCCTATCTGGTCGGCGGCCGCTTCACCGTGGCCGACCTGAACCTGGCCGAGGTGATCCGCTATGCCCAAGGCCATGACGCGCTGCTGCAGCCCTTTCCCGCGATCCGCGCCTGGCTGTCGGCCTGCCAGGACCGCCCGGCATTCCAGCGCATGTGGCAGATGCGCGAGGCTGAACCCGCCTAACGCGGGGGCGCGCCCCCTTGCCGCCCGCCCCCACCGCATGAGATAAGCCCCCATTTCCGAACCTGTGGGACGAGTGATGGCCGACGACCTTCTTTCCGGCAATGCCGCCAGCGACGCCTATTCCGCATCCTCGATCGAGGTGCTGGAGGGGCTGGAGCCCGTGCGCAAGCGCCCCGGCATGTATATCGGCGGCACCGACGAACGCGCGCTGCACCATCTGGTGGCCGAGATCCTCGACAACTCGATGGATGAGGCCGTGGCCGGCCACGCCACCCGCATCGAGGTCGAGCTGGCCGCCGATCACAGCGTCACCATCCGCGACAACGGCCGCGGCATCCCCATCGACCCGCATCCCAAGTTCCCCGGCAAATCCGCTCTGGAGGTGATCCTGTGCACGCTGCATGCGGGGGGCAAGTTCTCGGGCGATGCCTACCAGACCTCGGGGGGGTTGCACGGGGTCGGTGCCTCGGTGGTGAACGCGCTGTCCGACAGCATGGTCGTCCAGGTCGCCCGCAACCGCGAGCTGTTCGAGCAGCGTTTCTCGCGCGGGATCCCGCAGGGGCCGGTCGAACGCGTGGGCGCGGCCCCCAACCGGCGCGGCACCACCGTGACCTTCCATGCCGATGAACAGATCTTCGGCCATCACCGCTTCAAGCCCGCCCGGCTGATCAAGATGGTGAAATCCAAGGCCTATCTGTTCAGCGGCGTCGAGATCCGCTGGAAGACCGAGATCGACGACGGCGAGACCCCGCGCGAGGCCGTCTTCCATTTCCCCGGCGGCCTGGCCGATTACCTGTCGGAGACGCTGTCGGGCGCCAGCACCTATGCCGAACGCCCCTTTGCCGGCAGCATCGATTTCAACGCCAAGTTCGGCGTGCCGGGCAAGGTCGATTGGGCGGTGAACTGGACCCCCGCCCGCGACGGCTTCATCCAGTCCTATTGCAACACCGTCCCCACGCCCGAGGGCGGCACGCATGAGCTGGGCTTCTGGACCGCGATCCTGAAGGGCATCCGCGCCTATGGCGAACGGGTCAGCAACAAGAAGGCCGCCCAGATCACCCGCGAGGACCTGGCCGTGGGCGGCTGCGCGCTGGTCAGCTGCTTCATCCGCGAACCTGAATTCGTGGGCCAGACCAAGGACCGCCTGGCCACGACCGAGGCCGCCCGCCTGGTCGAGGGCGCGGTGCGCGACCATTTCGACAACTGGCTGGCCTCGGACACGAAATCGGCGGGGGCGATCCTGGACTTCCTGATCCTGCGCGCCGAGGAACGCCTGCGCCGTCGCCAGGAAAAGGAGACCGCGCGCAAGACCGCCACAAAAAAGCTGCGCCTGCCCGGCAAGCTGGTCGATTGCAGCGCCACGAACCGCGACGGCACCGAGCTGTTCATCGTCGAGGGCGATTCGGCGGGCGGGTCCGCCAAGATGGCCCGCGACCGCCGCACCCAGGCCCTTCTGCCCCTGCGCGGCAAGATCCTGAACGTGCTGGGCGCGGCCTCGGCCAAGATGGGCGCCAATCAGGAGATCAACGACCTCTGCCAAGCGCTCGGCGTGCAGATGGGGTCGCGCTTCAACATCGACGATCTGCGTTATGACAAGATCATCATCATGACCGATGCCGATGTGGACGGCGCGCATATCGCCTCGCTGCTGATGACGTTCTTCTTCACGCAGATGCGGCCGATGATCGACAAGGGGCATCTCTATCTCGCCTGCCCGCCGCTCTATCGTCTGACCCAAGGGGCGCAGCGCCTCTATGTGTCGGATGACGCGGAGAAGGACCGGGCAATGGCGCGCGGCCTGGGCGGGCGCGGCAAGATCGACGTGCAGCGCTTCAAGGGCCTGGGCGAGATGGACGCCAAGGACCTCAAGGATACCACGATGGACCCCGCCTCGCGCAAGCTGATCCGCGTCAGCATCGACGATGACGAGGGCGGAGAGACCGGCGATCTGGTCGAGCGCCTGATGGGCAAGAAGCCGGAGCTGCGGTTCGAGTATATCCAGGAGAACGCGCGGTTCGTGGAGGAGCTGGACGTTTAGTCCGGCTCCGGTCGGGGCTGCAGCCAGGCGGGAAAATCGTCCTCGGGCTGCGGCAGTGCCCCTTGGGGCGGGGTGTCGACAAAGCGCTGGACGAACGCCGCCCGAACCGCCTTGCGGGCATCGTTTCCCAGAAGCAGCGACCTGAGAAAGTCGATCTCGTGATGATCGTCGGGCGGCCAGACGATCAGATGGATCTGAAACTCCGCCTGATGGATGCGGGCAAGAAGGTCCCCCATCCGCAGAAGGATCGCCCTGATCCCTCGTGGATCGACCCAACCGACCTGTGCGCCGTTCCGCAGCGCATCGACATCCGTATGGGCAAGATGCTTGTCGCGCCGATCCCGGAGTGACCTGGCCCTGTCACGCAGCATCTGGAGTTCCGCACCGTAGGCCTGCCGGTTATCCGATGTCGGCAAGGTGTCGATCAGCAGCGCGAATGTCAGGTTCCGCGACGGCCGCCGGGACGGCTTGGCCGGATCGAGCAATCGGCAAATCCCCAGGACGTTCGCGTCGAAGAGCGTGTCCTGAATGACCTTGGCGACAGGTCCGGAAGCCTCGTTCAGGATGCCGATGCGTCGTGCATCGCCGAAAAGCCCGTCATAGATCCGGTCCTGCATCATCAAATGCGCCAGACTGACATGACAATACGCGGCAACGGCCTTGGAGATATCGGCGCCTTCGAGGTCGTCGATATGCTCCCAAGGACGGTCCATAGTCCCTCACACCCATTTCGCCAGCGGCGGCAGCGACATCAGCACCGCGTCGGCGTTATGGCCCGTCTCCAGCCCGAACTTGGTGCCCCTGTCGTAGACCAGATTGTATTCCGCATAGAGGCCGCGATGGATCAGCTGGGCGTCGCGGTCGGTTTCCGTGAAGGGGCGGGTCATACGAGCCTCGGCCAGGGGCAGAAAGGCGGGCAGGAAGGCCTCGCCCACGGCGCGGGTGAAGGCGAAATCGGCCTGCCAGTCGCCGGTGTTCAGGTCGTCATAGAAGATCCCCCCTACGCCCCGCGCACGCCCACGATGCGGGATGAAGAAATACTCGTCCGCCCAGGCCTTGAACCGGTCGTAGTAATCGGCCCCGTGCGGCGCGCAGGCCGCGCGCAGGGTGTCGTGGAAATGCGCCGTGTCATCGGCATATTCCAGGCAGGGGTTCAGGTCCGATCCGCCGCCGAACCACCACGCCCCTGGCGTCCAGAACATGCGCGTGTTCATGTGCACCGCCGGTGCATGCGGGTTCTGCATATGCGCGACCAGGCTGATCCCCGAGGCCCAGAAGCGCGGATCATCCGCCATGCCGGGCACGCCGCGGGCGGCCATCGCGGCCTGGGCGCGGGGCGCCAGGGTGCCGTGGACCTCGGACCAGTTGACGCCGACCTTCTCGAAGGCGCGGCCGCCGCGCAAGACCGACATCAGCCCGCCGCCGCCGTCATTGTCGCGCAGCGTCGGCGTGACCTCGAACCGGCCCGGGGCGGCGCCACCGGGGGCGCGATCCTCCAGCGCCTCGAAGGCGGTGACGATCCGGTCGCGCAGGGTGCGGAACCAGTCGGCGGCCTGGCGGCGTTCGGTTTCCATCATGGCCTCATTCGTGATTTGCATCGGGGCGCCGAAGGCGGCAACCATGGCTCGACTGATAAAGAGAGCCGCCATGCGCCGCAACACCGCCCTTGCCCTGACCATCCCCCTGCTGCTGGCCGCCTGCGGCACGCCCCAGGACCGCTGCATCGCCCGCAACACCGCCGAATTCCGCAGCGTCAACGCCCTGCTGGCCGAGGTCGAGGGCAACCTGGCCCGCGGCTATGCCTGGGGCGAACGCCAGGTGGTGCGCCCGCGCCTGACGCGCTGCGACACCGTGACCCGCGACCGCGAGGGCCGCGCCGTCATCACCAGCCACAGCTGCTGGCGCGACGAGATCGACGTGGAACGCTACCGCATCCCCATCGACCCGGCGGCCGAGGCGCGCAAGCGCGACGGGCTGGCGGAACGGCGGGCGGCGCTGGCCTCCGGGGCGAACCGGGCGGTGGCTGCCTGCCGCGCGGCCTATCCCGAAGGCGCCTAGAGGATCTGGGCGGTCACCGGGTCGGCCAGGCTGCGGCCGCCATCCACGGTGATGATCTGGCCCGTGACGAAGCGCGCCCCGTCGCTGCAGAGGTAATGCACCGTCTCGGCGACCTCGTCGGCGGGGGCGATGCGGCCCAGGGGCGTGCCCGCGATGATCTGGGCGCGCTTCTCCGGGGTCTCCTTGAGGGCGCATTGCAGTTCGTGCGACATGACAGAACTGAAGCTGACGCCGTTCACGCGGATGCGGTGGGGCGCCAAGGCCAAGGCCAGCCCGCGCGTCGCCTGTTCTTGGGCCGCGCAGGCGATGGAATAGCCCAGCATCGAGGGCACCGGCCGCCGCGCCGCCAAGGTCGAGATGTTGACGATCGCCCCGGCCTGGCCGGACCCGGCCTCGCCCTCGGCCTGGCGGATCATGCGCTTGGCGACCATCTGCGACAGGCGCAGGCCCGCCTGCATGTTCTGGCGCATCAGCTCGTCCATGACATCCATATCCGTGTCCAGGGGGTCGCTGCCCCGCACGAAGCGATGGGCGTTCACCAGGATGTCCACCCGGTCGAAGGCGTCCAGCGTGGCCGAAAGCAGGTTCGCCATGGCCAGCTTTTCGGACATGTTGCCGATGAAGGGCCGGACCTGGCCCTCGGCCTCGTAATCCGACACGACCGAAGTCAGCGCGGCCTCGTCGCTGTCGGCGAACATGACCTGCGCGCCGCGTTCGGCCAGATGGCGGGCGATGGCCAGGCCGATGCCGCGGGCGGCGCCGGTGACGATGGCGGTCTTGCCTTGGATGGACAGGGTCATCGGCGCGCCCCGCGGGCGGTGCCGCGCAGGGCGGCGGTCGCCTCGATTACCTTGAAGCGTGTGTCGCCCCCGATCTCCTGCACCTGGCCGAAATGCTGGGCCAGCACGGATTCATAGGGCAGATGGCGGTTGGCGACCATCCACAGCCGCCCCGCTCCGGTCAGGATCCGCGCCGCCGTCGCGATGAAGGCCGCCCCGAGCCGCGGATCGGCGCGCCGCCCCTCGTGGAAGGGCGGGTTCATGATGACGCCGTTCACCGGCTCGCGCAGGGCGAAGTCGCGCGCATCGGCCCAGTGGAACCGCGCCCGCGGGTCGGTCACGTTGCGCCGCGCGGAGTCCAGCGCGGCGTGATCGGCCTCGACCAGATGCAGCTCGGTCACGCCGGGGCGCGCCAGGGCCTGGGCCGACAGCCAACCCCAGCCCGCGCCCAGATCCACGATCCGCGTCGGCAGCTTGGGCGGCAGCGCATCGGCCAGCATCCGCGAGCCCGGGTCGATGCCGTCGGCGGAAAACACACCCGGCAGGGTGACGAAGCCCGGCGCGACCTTGCGCGCCCGCGCCTGCCAGTCCTGGGGCAGCCCGCCCTGCGGCGGGTCCAGGCGAAAGATCTTGCCATGCGCCTTGCTGATGACGTCGCTGACCTGGGCCAGGCCGCGCAGCTCGCGCAGCAGGGAATCCACGCCGTCGGTCTTTTGACCGTCGACCCAGATCGCGCCGCCCGGCGCCAGCAGGGACTGGGCCAGGAACAGGCGCGCGCGGGCATCGGCCTTGGCGCGCGGCAGGCGGACGACCGCATGGTCGAAGCCGGGCTGCGCCTCGGTCACGACGCGAAAGCCGCGCTGGTCCAGCGCGTGATGGTCGGGCCAATGGCCCTGCAGGATCGTCAGGCGGTCGCTGTCGAAGGAGGACAGGTCATCATCGGCGCCGGCGCCGATGAACAGCACCCGGCCCCCGGGATGGCCGTCCGGAAAGGCCAGGTCCAGTCGTGATTGGGTCACGCGATTACTCTTTTTCCATGGTGCATTGCAGGGGATGCTGCTGGCGGCGGGCCAGTTCCATCACCTGGGCGACCTTCGTCTCGGCCACCTCGTGCGAAAAGACGCCCACCACCGCCACGCCCTTGCGATGGACGGTCAGCATGATCTCGATGGCCTGGGCATGGGTCATGTGGAACAGCCGTTCCAGCACATGGACGACGAATTCCATCGGCGTAAAGTCGTCGTTCAGCATCAGGACCTTGTACATCGGCGGCCGCTGCGATTTCGCACGCGGCTTGACGGCAAGGTCGGATTCGTCCGAGGGCTTTTCGGGTGCGGTCATCCAGTGCGTCATCGGGCTTTCGGTCGTTCCTGAATGCTGCGGCTGTCGATGGCGCGCCGGGCGCCCGTCGCTGAAATATAGCGCAACCGCGCGCGGATGAAAGCCCCCCGGCCCGGATGGTTCCATCAACCCCGTGGCAAATTAGCGCGATTGCCCGGTTTCCTGATGTTTGTCCCCGTGCTATTGTCACTTCATTAACGACGGGCATGCGACAAACGACATGTCCGCTTGAGGCAGAGAGACAGCGACAGTGACCCGAATCCTTCCCGCCCTCCGGCTGCTTTGCCATGCCGTCCTGGCCGTCGTCCTCTTGGGCAGCGCGGCATCGGCCGCGCCTTTCGCGGCCTATGTAATGGATGCCCGCACGGGCCAGCCGATCTATCGCCAGAACGCCGACACCCGGCTGCATCCCGCATCGCTGACCAAGATGATGACGCTCTACATGGCCTTCCACGCCATCGAACGCGGTCAGGTGCGGCTGGATTCGCGCTTCACCATCTCCAGCCATGCGGCGAACCAGCCGCCCTCAAAGCTGGGCCTGCGCGCGGGCCAGCAGATCGAGCTGCGCTATCTGATCCGCGCCGCGGCGATCAAGTCGGCCAATGACGCCGCCACCGCAATCGGCGAGGGCCTGGCCGGGTCCGAGGAGGCGTTCACCCGCCAGATGACCCAGATGGCCCAGGCCATCGGCATGAACAACACCCAGTTCCGCAACGCCCATGGCCTGACCCAGCAGGGTCATTATTCGACCGCCCATGACATGAGCATCCTGGGCCGCCACCTGTTCTATGATTTTCCGCAGTACTACAACCTCTTCTCGCGCCGCTCGGCGGATGCGGGGATCGCGCAGGTCGCCTCGACCAACCGCCGGTTCCTGGACGCCTATCAGGGCGCTGACGGGATCAAGACGGGCTATACGCGGGCCGCGGGCTTCAACCTGACCGCCTCGGCGCAGCGCGGCAACAAGCGCCTGATCGCCACGGTCTTCGGCGGCACCTCGACCGCGCATCGCAACCAGGTGATGGCCGAACTGCTGGACAGCAGCTTCCCCCGCATCCCCGACCGGGTGCGCGAGGTCCGTCCGCAGCGCCCGCGCATGCTGGTCCAGGCGACCACGCGCCGCGCCCAGGTCGAACCCAGCCCCGCCGCCACCGCGCCCGAACCTCAGCGCCTGGTCCTGCAGGCATCGCCCCCGCCCTCGACCCGTCCGGCGGCGGCCTCCAGCCTGCTGGCCACGCCCCCTGCCCCCGCGCCGGTGGACCTGACCGAGGCGCTGCGCCAAGCGGGCGCCACCACCGCGGCCCCGCCGCCCGCCAGCATCGCGCTGGCGGTCAGCTCGCGCCCCCGCGCCCGGCCCGGCACCGCCGCCAGCCCCGCGGCGATCGAAAACGCCATCGCCAATGCCGTCGCCTCGGATGAGGCACCGCCTGCCGCGGCCTCGGCCAGCCTGGCGGCCCCGGTCCTGGCGGCATCGGCCCGGCCCACGCCCTCGCCCCGCCGCAGTGCCAGCATCGCGGCCGTGATCGAACCCGAAGCCGCGGCACCCGCGCCCGCGGTCACCCCGGGCAGCCTGTCGCTGGACGTCTCCTCGGCGCCGCGCCCGCGATCCGAGACGGTGATCTTGGCCGCGATGGGCGAGGGCGATCTGGGCAACCCCGAGGCGCTGGAGGTCGTGCGCCGCCCGACCGACAGCGGCCGCCATTGGGGCGTCTCGCTCGGGCTGCACACATCCCAGGTCGAGGCCGACCGCCTGTTGGTAGGCCTTGCCCTGCGCGACGGCGCGGTCTTCGGCGGCGCGCGCCGCCATGTCGCCAACACCGCCCGCGGGTGGGAGCCGCAATTCGTGAACCTCAGCAAGGGCCATGCCGAACTGGCCTGCGAGCGGATGCGCAGCCGGTCCCAACCCTGCCAGGTCATCGGCAACTGATCCCTGAACAGGCCCTGCCCCGCGCAGGGCCTTTTTCGTGGGGCGTCGTGCCATCTGCCGACCCGCCGCCGATCCCGAAATCCATGTGACATCACTCCACCGACGCGACGTTCGGCCCCGCGATCAGGTCGCCCTATCCTCAGCCCGGCACTGCGGGCCCTGATCGGCGCTGCCTGCGCGCACAGGTGGGACGGCATGCCGCGCCCCCGGATCTGATGCGACAACCCGCCCGGTTGGACCCGGCGCCGCTTTCCTTATGTTAATTTCAGAAAAAACTGAAACAACGGAAACGCGCGAATGAACATATCTGCCCTCCGCCAGGAATTCATCCTGCATTTCGGCGAAATGGGGTCGCGGTGGGGCATCAACCGCACCGTGGGCCAGGTCTATGCCCTGCTGTTTCTGGCCGATGACCCGCTTTGCGCCGACGAGATCGTCGCGGCCCTGGGCTTCTCCCGCTCCAACGTCTCGATGGCGCTGAAGGAGCTGCAAAGCTGGAACCTGGTCCGCCTGCGCCACCGGCCCGATGACCGGCGCGAATTCTTCGCCACCCCCGACGACCTGTGGGAGATCGTCCGCACCCTGATCGCCGAACGCCGCAAGCGCGAGATCGACCCGACGCTGACCAAGCTGCGCGAGCTGTCGATGACCGAACCCGACGCCGCCGATGCCGCCGCCCATGCCCGCATCGCCGAACTGCGCGAGCTGATCGAGCAGATGACCCGCTTTCACGACGACCTGGCCCGGTTCGAGACGGAACGCCTGATCGCCCTTCTCAGCATGGGCGCGAAACTGGGCCGCATCGTCGACGGCGCGGGCCGCCTGATCCCCATCCGCAGACAGAAACCCTGAAAGGCCCCCTCATGGACCCGCTGATCCTGTCGCGAATCCAGTTCGCGGCCAACATCTCGTTCCACATCCTGTTCCCGACCATCACCATCGCCCTGGGCTGGGTGCTGCTGTTCTTCAAGCTGCGCTTCAACCGCACGGGCGACGAGAAATGGATGGACGCCTATCGCTTCTGGGTGAAGGTCTTCGCCCTGTCCTTCGCGCTCGGCGTGGTGTCGGGCATCACCATGTCCTTCCAGTTCGGCACCAACTGGCCCGGCTTCATGGAGGCCGTGGGCAATGTCGCGGGCCCGCTGCTGGCCTATGAGATCATGACGGCCTTCTTCCTGGAGGCGGCGTTCCTGGGGATCATGCTCTTCGGGTTCCGCCGCGTGCCGGGCTGGCTGCATACCGGCGCGACGGCGCTGGTGGCCTTCGGCACGACGCTGTCGGCCTTCTGGATCCTGGTCCTGAACAGCTGGATGCACACCCCCGCCGGATACGAGCTGCGCGACGGCGTAGTCCATGCGACTGACTGGTTCGCGATCATCTTCAACCCCTCGATGCCCTACCGCTTCGTGCATATGCTGCTGGCCTCGGGCCTGACCGTGGCCTTCCTGATCGCGGGCTTCTCGGCCATCCGCTGGCTCTGGGGCGACCGCAGCGCCGAGATCCGCGCCACCCAGCGCTTCGGCGCCTGGATGGGCGCGATCCTGATCCCGATGCAGATCTTCGCGGGCGACATGCACGGCCTGAACACGCTGGAGCATCAGCCCGCCAAGGTCGCCGCGATGGAGGGCAACTGGGAGACCCAGGGCCGCGTGCCGCTGGTCCTGTTCGCCCTGCCCGACGAGGCCGCGCGCGAGAACCGGGCCGAGATCGCGATCCCCGGCATGGCGTCGCTGATCCTCAAGCACGACCTGGACGGCGTGGTGCCGGGGCTGAACGATTTCGTGGCCGCCGACGGCAGTATCGAACACCCGCCCGTGGCGCCGGTCTTCTTCTCGTTCCGGGTGATGGTGGGCATCGGCTTTGCGATGCTGGCTTTGTCCTGGTCCTCGCTGTGGCTGATGCGCAAGAAGCGCGGCGGCGTCGAGGGTCTGCCCAAGCCCTGGCTCTATGCCTTCGTCGGCATGGCGTTCTCGGGCTGGGTCGCCACCTTGGCGGGCTGGTACGTGACCGAGATCGGGCGTCAGCCCTGGCTGGTCACGGGCGTGCTGACCACCTCCGAGGCGGTGGGCCCGGTCACCGGCGGCATGGTCGCCACGACCCTGACGGCCTATCTGGCGGTCTATGCGCTGCTGATGGCGGCCTATCTGGGCACGCTGACCTATCTGGCCCGCAAGGCGGCGCGGCACGACCCCCTGTCCCCCGCCATCCCCAAACCCGATGCCGGCGTGCGCGCCCTGCAACCCGCGGAGTGACCCCATGATGACCCTGTTCGGAGACCCCGCCATCTGGCTGCCCTTCGCCTTTGCCGCGCTGATGGGCCTGTCGATCCTGGTCTATGTCGTCCTGGACGGCTTCGACCTGGGCGTGGGGCTGCTGTTCCCCTTTGCCGAACCGGCCGAGCGCGACCGCATGGTCGCCTCGATCGGCCCCTTCTGGGACGCGAACGAGACCTGGCTGGTCATGGCGATCGGCATTCTGCTGGTGGCCTTTCCCGTCGCCCATGGGATGATCCTGACGGCGCTCTATCTGCCGGTGGCGGTGCTGCTGATCGGGCTGATCGCCCGGGGCGTCGCCTTCGAGTTCCGCGTCAAGGCCCCCACCCGCCATCGCGGCGCGTGGAACCGCGCCTTCTTCGGCGGCAGCCTGGCGGCGTCGCTGGCCCAAGGCTTCATGCTGGGCCTCTATGTCACGGGACTGCAGCTGGGCTGGGCGAACATCGCCTTCGCCGCGCTGACGGCGGTGTTCCTGACCGTGGGCTTCAGCTTCATCGGCGCGGTCTGGCTGATCGCCAAGACGGATGGGGACCTGCAGCGCAAGGCCGTCCATTGGGCGCGGCGCGGCATCTGGGGGATGGTCGCGGGCATCGCCGCCATCTCGGCCGCGACGCCCCTGGTCAGCAGCCGCATCTGGGACAAGTGGTTCACCTGGCCCGAGATCGTTTGGCTGTCGCCCCTGCCGATCCTGTCGGCGGTGCTGATCGTGGTCTTGTGGCGGCTGCTGGCCCGGATGCCGCTGCCGGGCGACCGGTGGGCCTGGGCGCCCTTCGGGATCGCGACGACGCTGTTCGTGATGGCCTTCGGCGGGCTGGCCTACAGCTTCTATCCCTATGTGGTCCCCGAACAGGTGACCATCTACGAGGCCGCCGCCGCGCCCGAAAGCCTGATCATCATCCTGGTGGGGGCGCTGGTCGTGCTGCCGGTGATCGTGGCCTATTCGATCCTGGCCTATACCGTCTTCCGCGGCAAGGCGACCGAGCTGACCTATTACTGAACGAAAAAGGCGGGCCCCCGGGCCCGCCTTTCCGCATCACCCGTTGAACAGGAAATGCAGGACGTCGCCGTCCTTGACCTCGTAGGTCTTGCCCTCGACGCGCAGCTTTCCGGCCTCGCGCGCGCCCGCCTCGCCCTTGCCCGCGACGTAATCGTCATAGGCGATGGTCTCGGCCCGGATGAAGCCCTTCTCGAAATCGCCATGGATCACGCCCGCCGCCTGCGGGGCCAGCGTGCCCTTGGTGATGGTCCAGGCGCGCGCCTCCTTGGGGCCGACGGTGAAATAGGTCTGCAAACCCAACAGGCCGTATCCGGCGCGGATCAGACGGTCCAGCCCCGCCTCCTCCAGCCCCATCTCGCCCAGGAACATCTGGGCCTCCTCGGCGTCCAGCTGGCTGATCTCCTCCTCGATGCGGGCCGAGATCACCACATGGCCCGCGCCCTGCGCCTCGGCCATCTCGCGCACCTTGTCGGAGAGGGCATTGCCGTTCGCGGCCTCGTCCTCGGCCACGTTGCAGACATAGAGGACGGGCTTGGCGGTCAGCAGCTGCAGCATGTCCCATGCGCGGCGGTCGTCGTCCGCGACCGCGATCGTGCGGGCGGGCTTGCCCGCCTCCAGCGCGGCCAGCGCCTGTTGCAGCAGGCGCTGGTGGTCGGCCGCATCCTTGTCGCCGCCCTTCAGCTTACGCGCCAGGTTCGCCAAGCGACGCTCGATGGATTCCATGTCGGCGATCATCAGCTCGGTCTCGATCACCTCGGCATCGGCCAGGGGATCGACGCGGCCTTCGACATGGGTGATGTCGCCATCCTCGAAACAGCGCAGCACATGGGCGATGGCGTCCGTTTCGCGGATATTGGCCAGGAACTGGTTGCCCAGACCCTCGCCCTTGCTGGCGCCCTTCACCAGGCCCGCGATGTCCACGAAGGTGATGCGGGTGGGGATGATCTGCTTGCTGCCCGCGATGCCCGCCAGCCTGTCCAGCCGGGGATCGGGGACCGCGACCTCGCCCACATTGGGCTCGATCGTGCAGAACGGAAAATTCGCGGCCTGTGCGGCGGCGGTCTTCGTCAGCGCGTTGAACAGGGTCGACTTGCCCACGTTCGGCAAGCCCACGATCCCCATGCGAAAGCCCATCTCAGCACCCTTTCCCGTCTGAATATCCCGGGCCTGTTACGCGCCCCGCGCGGCCAAGTCCAGCCTTGCCCGGATTGCGCCCCGCCCCCATGCGGGCTAGTGCTGGGCGCGACATTTGCGGGGCCGGACAAGGCGGGGATCACATGACCAGAATCGACGACAGGTTTCAGGCGCTGAAGGCCGAGGGCAAGAAGGCCTTCGTGGCCTATATGATGGCATCCGACCCCGATGACGCGACCGCGCTGGAGATCATGCGCGGCCTGCCCGAGGCAGGCGTCGACATCATCGAGCTGGGCATGCCCTTCACCGATCCCATGGCCGATGGCGGCACCATCCAGGCGGCGGGCCAGCGCGCCCTGGCCCAAGGCGGCAGCGTCAGCCGCACCCTGCAAATGGTGCGCGATTTCCGCCAAGACGACGGCACGACGCCGATCGTGCTGATGGGCTATTACAACCCGATCTATGCCCGCAAGGGCGGCGTGACCCAGTTCCTGGCCGATGCGGTCGAGGCGGGCGTGGACGGGCTGATCATCGTCGACCTGCCCCCGGAGGAGGATGACGAGCTTTGCGTGCCGGCCACCGCGGCGGGGCTGAACTTCATCCGCCTGGCCACGCCCACCACCGATGACCGGCGCCTGCCGGCGGTGGTCAAGAACACCTCGGGCTTCGTCTATTACGTCAGCGTCACGGGCATCACCGGCGGCCCCGCCGCCAATGCCGCCGAGGTCGCCCCGGAGGTCGCGCGCATCCGCGCCAAGGCCGGCCTGCCGGTCGTCGTGGGCTTCGGCATCTCGACCCCGGAGGCCGCGCAGCAGATTGCATCCGTGGCCGATGGCTGCGTGGTGGGCAGCGCCATCGTCAATCAGATCGGCGAGGGCCGCCCGGTCGCCGAGATCCTGGGCTTCGTCCGCGACCTGGCCGCGGGCGCCCATCGCGGCTGAGCCGTGGTCCCCGCCCCCGCCACGGCGGATGACATCCCCGGCATCGCGCGCATCTGGAACCGGATCGTGCGCGAGACGACCATCACCTTCTGGCCCGAGGAACGCAGCCCGGACCAGATCGCCGCGCTGATCGCCGAACGCCCGGCCTTTCTGGTCCTGCGCGACGCGGACGGGGTGGCGGGGTTCGGCACCTACAGCCAGTTCCGGGGCGGGACCGGCTATGCCCGCAGCCAGGAACACACGATCTATCTGGACCAGGACCGGCGCGGCGCGGGGCTGGGCCGCATCCTGCTGCGCGCGCTGGAGGATCACGCCCGCGCCCGCGGCGCCCGGGTGATGATCGGCGGGATCACCGGGTCGAATGACGGATCCATCGCCTTTCACCGGGCCATGGGCTATGCCGAATGGGGGCGCATCCCGGCGGCGGGGTGGAAGTTCGGCGCCTTTCACGACCTTGTGCTGATGGGGCGCGATCTTTCGGCCTGACCGGCGCGCGGGGCGGCATTGCGCCCCTATCGCAGGGCCAATTTCGGCGCTAACCTTGCAGGCATGAACTGCTGCCACGATCCCCGGACCTGTGCCGGTCCCTGCCCCGAACTTCCCAAGCCACGCAGCTTCTGGCAGCGCATGGCCGACCGAATCGTGGCATTCCTGTGGACCAACCGCCCGGCCACCCCGCCCGAACGCTCGGTCGCCTTCACCATCGCGGTGATCGCGCTCGGGGCCAAGCTGGCCAAGGTCGACGGCACCGTCGCCCGGTCCGAGGTCGCGGCCTTCCGCCGGGTCTTCATCATCCCGCGATCCGAGGAAAAGAACGCCGCCCGCGTCTTCGACCTGGCACGCCAGGACGTGGCGGGCTTCGATGCCTGGGCGCACAAGATGGCGTCGATGTTCAGCCCCGGCGACCCGGTCCTGCTGGACGTGCTGGAGGGGCTGTTCGTCATCGCCGTGGCCGATGGCGCCCTGCATGAGGCGGAGGTGATCTTTCTGGACGAGGTCGGGCGCATCTTCGGCATCAGCCCCGACCAGATCGCCGCGATCCGCCGCCGCCACGATACGGGCACGAACTGCCCCCCCTGCGAGGTTCTGGGCGTCGCCCCCGACACCCCCCTGCCCGAGGTCAAACGCCGCTGGCGCGAGCTGCTGCGCGAAAATCACCCCGACCGCGCCATCGGCCGCGGCCTGCCCCCCGAGGCGATCCGCCTGGCCGAGGCCCGCACCCGCCGCCTGAACGAGGCCTGGGAAAGCTATCGCCAGCGTTACCGCGGCGGGGTCCAGATCGGCGCCGCCTGACCTTGCGGCGCGCCGCCCCGCGCCCCATCTTCAGGCGATGAAAGCCCTGATCGCCCCCGCCCTGATCCTGACCCTGCAGGCAAGCCCCCTGGCCGCGCAGGAGGCCCCCGGCTTCTGGGACCGCGGCATGGGCCTGATCGAGCGGTTCTTCCGCGATGCACCGCCCGAGGCCCCTCCGGGCGACAGCCTGGCCCAGACCCTGCGCCAGATGGGCCCGATCCTGCGCGACATGGCGGCCCAGGTCGATGACATCCGCAATTATCAGATGCCCGAACGCCTGCCCAATGGCGACATCCTGATCCGGCGGCGCGAGGGTGCCCCGCCGCCGCCGCCTTTGCCCGAGGGCCCCGCGACCGGGCCTGAATTCGACGGCCCCTCGATCGAGCTCTAGCGCGCGGGATCCAGCAGGTTCGCGTCCGCGATCAGGCGGCGGTGGCGGCGCGCCTGAATCAGCGCCTCCTCGAACAGGGTGATGCCCTTGGCCTCCAGCGCGGGGACCAGGCGCAGGAAAGCCTCGGCCGTGGCGATGGTGTCGCCCATTGCGGTATGGCGCGCCTCGGCCGGGATGGTGATGCCGAGCCGTTCGGTCAGCGCATCCAGCGAATGGACCGCCGACTGGCCCCAGATCATCGCTGACAGGGCCACCGTGTCCAGCACCCGGTTGTCGAAACGCGCCCCGGTCTCGGCCTGGGCGCGGCGCAGGAAGCCCATGTCGAAGGGCGCGTTATGCGCGACCAGCACCGCATCGTCGCAGAAATGCTGGAAGGCCGTCAGCGCGGCCGCCAGGTCCGGGGCATCAGCCACCATCGCATCGGTGATCCCGTGGATCGCGGTCGAGGCGGGCGGGATCGGGCGGCCGGGATTGACCAGCGTCTCGAACCGCTCGCCGGTCAGCCGGCCGCGGGCCAGCCGCAGCCCGGCGATCTGCACGATGCGGTCGCGGTCGGTCAGGCCCGTCGTCTCGGTGTCGAAGACCACACAGGTCAGATCGGCCAGCCGCGACGAGGCCGCGCCCCGCCCCGCCAGCGCGAAGTCATAGGTGACGCCCGCCCCCTCCTGCGCGTCGGGGGCCATGGTCAGGGGCATGACCAAGCGGGCGGTCGCGCCCTCGGTTTCGGGCCAGATGCCGGTGCCGTGGATGGCCAGGATCTCGGCCCCGGAGGTGGTGGGCTGGCCCGGATCGGGCGCGTCGGTCAGCCAGGATTCCAGCCGGTCGATGGGCACGGGCGCGCCCTGCCATTCCAGAAGCAGGCCCAGCTGATCGCCTTGGTCGGGCCGCACCCGCAGGACCGGATCCAGGCCCGCATCGCGCAGCCGCGCATCCAGCGCCAGCAGCAGCGCGTTCACCGCCGCCGCATCCACCGCCAGGATGACGGGGGGCGACTCCTCCATCCGCAGGCCCGCGCCCAGCTCGGCCAGGGATGCGGTGGCCGCGGGCGCGTCGCTGGCCAGGATCTGGGACAGGTGCCGCGTGGCCTGGGCCAGGCCCTGCCCCTCGGCGCGGATGGCCTGGGCCAGGGCCTCGGGGATGGGGCCGTCCAGCGCGTCCAGCATGGGCACCAAGGTGGCAGCGTGACGGCGCAGCGCCTCCAGCGTCTGGCGCGGCGCGGGCCGTTCCACCGCCCGGTCGCGCAGGATCAGCAGCAACCCGCCCTCGTCCTGGCCGGTCATCGCACGCAGCCGACCCGACAGGCGCATCCCCTGCGCGGTCAGGCAGGTCAGGTCCGTGGCCGCAGCCCCCGCCGCCAGCCGCTGACGCGCCGCGACCAGCGCCCCCGTTTGCAGATGCCGGTCCAGCGCCCGGTCCAGCGCCAGACCCGGCAGCAGCCGCGCCGCGCTGGCATTGTAGAAGATCACCCGCCCCTGCGCATCGGCCATGACCGCGCCCGCGCCGAAATCGGCCAAGATGGATTCCAGCCCCGCCTTTTCGCGCGCCAGCTCGGCCGCGTGGTCCTGAAGCGCGCGGGCTAGCGCCTCGTCCGAGCGTTGCCGGGCCAAGGCCGCGTCATGGGCGGCGGGGCCCAGATCGGCCAGATGGCGCGCCTCGGCCGCGTCGGGCAGATGCCCGGTGCGCAGCGCCCCCGCCAGCCGCTCGATCGGGCGGGCCAGGTTGCGGTCGAACAGATACCACAGCCCCGTCATCAGCCCGGCCAGACCGAAGCCCGCCAGCATCCCCCCCTGGACCAGCGCATCCACCCCCCCGGCCGAGGCGCGCCACAGCCCCGCGCCCGCCACGGCCAGCGCCGCCGCCAGCACGGCCGCGAACATCGCCAGGATGCGCAGGCGCAGGCTCATCCCGCCAGCAGCCGGGCCATCTCGGCGCGCAGCTCGGCCAGCTCGAAGGGCTTGGCGATGAACCCGTCCGCGCCGAGCGCGATGCCCTTGCGCCGTTCCACCACCGATCCGCGCGCGGTCATCATCAGGACCCGCACCCCGGCCAGGTCCGGATCGGCGCGCACGTCCTGCACGATCTGATAGCCCGAGACCTCGGGCAGCATCACGTCCAGCAGCACCAGGTCCGGGCGCGTCCGGCGGATGCGGTCCACCGCGCCTTGGCCCGTGGCCATCCGGTCATGCCGGTGGCCGTCGCGGGTCAGCAGGAAATCCAGCGCGGTGGCGATGTTGTCCTCGTCCTCGATCACCAGGATGTCAGCCATTGTCGGCTCCTTCGGGGCAGATGGCGGGAAAGGCGGGGTCGCCCGCGGCGGGCATCCAGTCGCCGCGCGCGGGCCGGACGCGGCCGCCGGCACAGTCGAAATCTTGCGGCACGATCACCGTCTGGCCGCGCCGTTCCACCAGCATGATCGGCGCGCGGCGGATGCCGTCGGGGGCGTCGCTGACCTGGGCGGGGTCCAGCGCGGCAAAGCGCACCTCGACCGGGGCCAGATAGGTCCAAGGGGCCCAGGGCTGGCTGGCCGTGCCCACCGCAAGGACCTGCGCGCCGTCGGGCAGGCTGGCCCGCGCACGGTCGTACCAAGCGTAATCGTTCCAGACCGAATAGGCGATCATCGCCAGCCCGATGCCCCCGGGCAGCAGCCAGGGCGCGGGCCGCAGCCCGGCCTTGCGCGCTGCGTGCATCCCCGCATAGAGCACCGCGCCCGCGCCGATCGCCACCGCGATCACCCCCAGCAGATCCTGCCCAATCCCCGTCATCCCAGCATCCCCTTGCCATGTCCCACCGCCGATTGCATGCCGCGCACCACGACGAAGGCATCGCGCAGATGGCTGCGTTCGAAATCCGACAGATCGGATGGCGACAGGTAATTGTCCGGCCTCCGCCCCGCCTTGACCAGATGCGCCTGGTTTTCCAGCCGCGCCAACTGGATCGTGTCATAGGCCGCGATCAGATCCCGCGCGCCGGAGCCCGAGATGATGCCCCGCGCCTCGGCATCCTCCAGCCGGGCGCGGGTGTTCACCGCCTGCAACCGCCCCTGCAGCGCATAGATCCGCGCCAGGTCCGTGACCGGCACGACGCCGTTATGCTTCATGTCGATATGGTGGCGATGTTCGCCATGGCGGATCGTGGCAAAGCCGCCGATCAGCCCCAAGGGCGGGCGATGTTTCATCGCGTTTCCAACCATATGGGCGACAAAGATCGAATTCTTCGAGGCCTCGGCCAAGGTGCCGCGCTGCAGCCCGTCCAGAAGCTCCGCCGCCCCCCCGATGGCGCGCAGGTCGAACATGACCGAGGCCAGCATCTGCGCCTCGGGGCTGGGATGGCGGGTCCAGTCGCGAAAATAGCCCTGCCAGACCTCCAGCGGCTGGCACCAGCGCGGATTGGTTGCCATCATGTCGCCCGGACAGCGGACATAGCCGCAGGCATCCAGCCCGTCGCAGACCCGCTGCGCCAGGCGGCGGAACCACGGATGGGCGGGATCGGCCTTGGGCGCCAGGATCAGGCAGTTGTCCTGATCGCTGACCCCGGTCTGTTCCTGGCGCCCCTGGCTGCCGCAGGCGGCCCAGCACCAAGGGGCGGGCGCAGGCCCCAGATCGGCCATCGCCATGTCCAGCAGGCGGCGCGTCACGGCATCGGTGATGTCGGTGATCATCCGGGTGACGATCTCGTGGCGCAGGCGGACTTGGACCAGCTGGACCAGCAATTCGGGGATGCGCGCGGTGATGCGGGCCATCTGGGCCACATCCTCGGCCTGGACGACCTCGCGGATCAGGCCGGCGGCGGATATGGCCTGCACGCGGGTCAGGTCGGTCTGGCTGATCATGCCGATGAAGCGGCCGTCATCGACCACCGGCAGATGCCCGATCCGCCGTTCCAGCATGATGGTCAGCACGTCATAGCCCAAGGCCGACGGCGCCAGTGTCACCGGGTCGGGCGTCATCACATGACGCACCGGCTGGCGCATGTCGCGCCCCTCGGCCACGACGCGGTTCGACATGTCGCGGATGGTCACCAGGCCCAGCAGGCGCCCGCCCTCGACGATGCCCAGGCTGCTGACGCGGGCATCGCGCATCAGCCGCGCCGCGTCGATCACCGGCAGGTCGGGCGCGCAGCTGACCGGCTTGCCCGACAAGAGTTCCCCCACCTTCAGCCGGGCCAGGTCGCTGCCCCGGTCCACCGGCCCGCGCCCGCGGTCGAAGAACCGCGCCACCGCCCGGTATTCCGAAATCAGCCGCACCACCTGATCGCGGGGCAGCATCAGGATCACCGCATCCTCGGCCACGCGGGCGGTGGTCACCGCCACCCCGTCGCGCAACAGCCCGCGTTCGCCGAAGGAATTGCGCGGCCCCAGATGCGAGACGCTGTCGCCGTTTCGGTCCGTCACCTCGACCCGTCCCTGCTGGATCAGATAGAGGCCCGGCAGCCGGTCGCCATATTCATAGATCACGTCGCCCGCGGCGAACCGTCTGCGGCTGAAGGAACCGGCGACACGCGCCAGCTCGTCCCGCTGCAGGCTGTCATAGGGGTGCACGGTGGCGAGGAAATCGACCAGGTCGTCGGGCATCCGGTGCACCTTCGGGGGTTGGATGGGGATGCCGCGCCCCCGAAGGGGCGCGGCGGTCTTGTTGGGATCAGTGCGACACCGCACCACCCGCACCGCGCGGGACGCGGATCGATTCGACCAGCTCCTGCACATGCTCGGGCGGGCGCTTGCTGACGGCCGAGACACCGAAGGCCACCGCGAAGTTGATGATCGCGCCGATCGTCCCGAACGAGGCCGGCGAGATGCCGAACAGCCAGTTGTCGGGCGTGTCGGGCAGCATGTTCGTGCCGCCGATGAAGAACCATCCCTTGTAGGTGAAGATGTAGAGGATGGTGGTCAGCATGCCCGCGACCATGCCCCAGATCGCGCCTTCCTTGCCGACGCGGGTCGAGAAGATCCCCATCATCAGCACCGGGAAGATCGAGCTGGCCGCAAGGCCGAAGGCCAAGGCCACGGTCTGGGCCGCAAATCCGGGCGGATTGAGGCCCAGGATCGTCGCCACCAGGATCGACACGGCCATCGAGATGCGGGCGGCGTTCAATTCGCCCCGCTCGCTGATATTGGGCATCAGGGTGCCCTTGATCAGGTCATGCGACACGGCGCCCGAGATCGCCAGCAGCAGACCCGCCGCGGTGGAGAGCGCCGCGGCCAGGCCGCCGGCCGCCACGATGGCGATGACCCAGCCCGGCAGGTTGGCGATTTCCGGGTTGGCCAGAACCATGATGTCGTTGTTGACGGTGATCAGCTCGTTGCCGACCAGGCCCTGCTCCTCGATGATCGCGGCGACGGGGGCGTTGGCGGCACCGGCCTCGTTATAGTACTGGATCAGGCCGTCGCCGTTCTTGTCCTCCCAGTTCAGCAGGCCGGTCGCCTGCCAGGTGCGCATCCAAGCCAGATCGGGCGAGGTCTCGATCTCCTCCAGCGAGACGGCGCCCATGCTGAACGTGTCGCCCTGCTGGGCACCCGGCCACATGGTCGCGGTCAGGTTGAAGCGCGCCATCGAACCGACTGCCGGGGCGACGGTATAGAGCAGCGCGATGAAGACCAGCGCCCAGCCCGCGGATTTGCGCGCATCCGACACCTTGGGCACGGTGAAGAAGCGGATGATGACATGCGGCAGACCCGCCGTGCCGATCATCAGCGCCATGGTGAACAGGACCATGTCCAGCGTGCTGTTGTGATGCGCGGTATATTCGCGGAAGCCCAGATCGGTCACCAACCCGTCCAGCTGCGCCAGGAAGGCCGTGCCGGTCGGATCATGCGTGCCGAACAGACCCAGCTGCGGCAGGAAGTTGCCGGTCAGCTGCAGCGAGATGAAGATCGCCGGGATCGTGTAAGCCACGATCAGCACGACATATTGCGCCACCTGGGTATAGGTGATGCCCTTCATGCCGCCAAGCACGGCGTAGCAGAACACCAGCGCCGCGCCGATCCACAGACCGGTCGAGTTCGACACCTCCAGATAGCGCGAGAAGGTGACGCCCACGCCGGTCATCTGGCCGATCACATAGGTGATGGACACGATCAGCAGGCAGATCACGCCGATGATGCGCGCGGTCTGCGAATAGAAGCGGTCTCCGATGAATTCCGGCACGGTGAACTTGCCGAATTTCCGCAGATAGGGCGCCAGCAGCAGCGCCAGCAGCACATAGCCGCCCGTCCAACCCATCAGGTAGGTCGAGTTGTCATAGCCGGTGAAGGCGATCAGGCCCGCCATCGAGATGAAGGAGGCCGCCGACATCCAGTCGGCCGCGGTCGCCATGCCGTTCATGACGGGGCCCACGCCGCGGTTCGCGGCATAGAATTCCGCCGTCGATCCCGCGCGCGCCCAGATGGCGATGCCGATATAGAGCGCGAAGGACAGGCCGATGACGATCAGGTTCAGGGTGAATTGGCTCATGACCGGGTCCTCACTCGTCCACGCCGTATTCGGCGTCCAGACGGTTCATCCGCCAGGTGTAGAAGAAGATCAGCGCGATGAAGCACAGGATCGACCCCTGCTGGGCGAACCAGAACCCCAGATCCGTGCCGCCCACCGGGATCGACGCCAGAAGCGGCCTCAGGACGATCCCGAAGCCATAGGAGACCAACGCCCAGATCGCCAGGCAGATGTAGATGATGCGAAGATTGGCCTTCCAATACGCATTCGATGAGTATCTGTCACTCATGTCCTTGGGTCCCTCCCTGTTCAGACATGTCTGTCACTCCGCCCTCGTGTCGCATCGCCCTGACCCGGCGGCGGGGTCGGGCGCGTCATGCAGGGGCCCCGGGTCGCGGGGCCCCCGGATGGATCAGCCGCGATTCATGCGGTTGGCGATCAGGTCGTCCACGACCTCCGGCTCGGCCAGGGTCGAGGTGTCGCCCAGGCTGCCATAGTCGTTTTCCGCGATCTTGCGCAGGATGCGGCGCATGATCTTGCCCGAACGGGTCTTGGGCATGCCCGGCGCCCATTGGATCAGGTCGGGCTTGGCGATGGGGCCGATCTCGCTGCGGACCCATTTCTCCAGATCGGCGCGCAGCTCGTCCGAGGGCTCGACCCCGTTCATCAGGGTGACATAGGCATAGATGCCCTGCCCCTTCAGCGGATGCGGATAGCCCACGACCGCGGCCTCGGCGACCTTCTCATGGGCGACCAGGGCGGATTCGACCTCGGCCGTGCCCATGCGGTGGCCGCTGACGTTGATGACGTCATCGACCCGCCCGGTGATCCAGTAATAGCCGTCCTCGTCCCTCCGGCAGCCGTCGCCGGTGAAGTAATAGCCCGGATATTGCTGGAAATAGGCCTCCTCGAAGCGGGCGTGATCGCCCCAGAGGGTGCGCATCTGCCCCGGCCAGCTGTCGCCGATGCACAGGACGCCCTCGGCGGGATTGCCCTCCTGGATCTCGGCCGATGCCGCGTCCAGGATCACCGGCTTGACGCCGAAGAAGGGCAGCGTGGCCGATCCGGGCTTGGTCTCGGTCGCGCCCGGCAGGGGCGTGATCAGATGGCCGCCGGTCTCGGTCTGCCACCAGGTGTCGACGATGGGGCAGCGGCCCTTGCCGACATTCTCGTTGTACCAGTTCCAGGCCTCGGGGTTGATGGGTTCGCCCACCGTGCCCAGGATGCGCAGGGATGACAGGTCATGCGCCTCGACCGGCTCGGTGCCCTTGGCCATCAGCGACCGGATCGCGGTCGGCGCGGTGTAGAACTGGGTGACCTTGTGCTTGGCGCAGACCTCCCAGAAGCGGCCGGCATCGGGCCAGGTGGGCACGCCCTCGAACATCAGCGTGGTCGCGCCATTGGCCAGCGGACCATAGATGATGTAGCTGTGGCCGGTGACCCAGCCCACATCGGCCGTGCACCAGAAGACGTCGCCCTCCTGATAGTCGAAGACCATCTGATGGGTCATCGCGGCATAGCACAGATAGCCGCCGGTCGTATGCACGACCCCCTTGGGCTTGCCGGTCGAACCGGAGGTATAGAGGATGAACAGCGGATCCTCGGCCCCCATCGGACGGGGCGGGCAATCCGGGCTGACATGCTTCATCTGTTCCTTGACGTCGATGTCGCGGCCCTCGACCCAGGTGGTCTGGTCGCCGGTATGCTTGACGACCAGGCAGCGCACCTTGTCCGAACAATGCAGCAGCGCCGCGTCGGCATTGGATTTCAGCGCCGTGCGCCGCCCGCCGCGGGGGGCGGTATCGGCGGTGATCACGACCTTGGCGCCGCAATCATTGATGCGGTTGGCCAGCGCGTCGGGCGAAAACCCCGCGAAGACGATGGAATGGATCGCCCCGATCCGGGCGCAGGCCAGCATCGCATAGGCGGCCTCGGGGATCATCGGCAGATAGATCACCACCCGGTCGCCGCGCATCACGCCCTGGCTCAAAAGGACATTGGCGAAGCGGTTCACCTTTTCCGACAGCTCGCCATAGGTGATGGTCTGGGCGGGCGTCTTGGGATCGTCGGGCTCGAAGATGATCGCCGCCTGCTCGGCGCGCTTGGGCAGGTGGCGGTCGATGCAGTTGACGGAGGCGTTCAGCACCCCGTCCTCGAACCACTTGATGCTGACCTGGCCCAGGGTGAAATCGGTGTTCTTGACCTTGGTATAGGGCTGGATCCAGTCCAGCCGCTTGCCCTCGCGGCCCCAGAACCCCTCCGGGTCGTTCGTCGATTCGTCATAGAGGCGGGCGTAATCCTGCGGCCCCACATGCGCCTGTTCCAGGCCGGCCGGAACAGCGCGTTTCTGAACGTTTTCAGCGGTCATGACATCCCCCTCATCCTCGTCATGGCGGTGGTCTGCGCGCGGGGCCGACCCTGCGGCCCGGATGCAAACCATTCCTTGAGGGGTATGTTAATCACATTCGGGCCATCAAGTTAACCCGTTTTTTTAAAACGATAATTCAGTTAACTTATTCACTAGCTCCGTTTGCGTTTTGTAAATAATTCACAAGCGCGGGATGGATGCCGGCAGGCCGTGATCCAGATCGGCGGACAGCCCCGCCACGGCCAGCCCGGCCCCCTGCGCCCGCAGCCGCGCGGCCAGGTCCGCGATCATCTGCGCGCCGCTCGGGTCCAGCAGGGTCACCTGCGCCATGTCCAGGACCAGCAGGCGCGGGCGCGCGTCGATCCGGTCCAGCACGCCCCCGATCCGCGCGACAGACCCGAAGAAGACCGGGCCCGACAGATGCACGACCATCCGCCCGCCCGCCTCGCCCGCCGGGCGCGCCGGGGCCTCGGCCCGCCCGGCCCGTGCCATGCGCGCGACGAAGATCAGCCCGGCCAAACCCGTGCCCACCAGGATCCCGGTGATCAGGTCGACCAGCACGACCGTGGCGAAGGTCAGGCCCATGACCCCGGCCTCGGCCCGGTCGATGCGGGTCAGGGCGGTGATCGCGTGCCATTCGATCATCTTCCAGGACACGACCATCAACAGCCCCGCCAGACCCGCCAGCGGGATCGCCCCCACCACCGGCGCCGCGACCAGCAGAAAGACCAGCAGCAGCCCCGCATGGATCATCCCCGAGGCGGGCCCCCGGCTGCCGGCCTTCACGTTGGTGGCGGTGCGCGCGATGGTGCCGGTGGTGCAGAACCCCCCGAACAGCGCGGCGCCCAGATTGGCCGCCCCCTGCCCGATCAGCTCGTCATCCGGGCGCATGCGGCTGCCCGCCATCTGGTCGGCGACCATGGCCGACAGCAGCGATTCGATCGCCCCCAGCAACGTAAAGCCCAAGGCGAAGGGCAGCGCCGCCATCAGCAGCGCCGCATCCATCCGCGGCAGCTGGGGCATGGGCAGGCCGGTGGGCAGCGCGCCGAAACGGTCGGCCACCGTCACCACCGGCAGGACCTGGGCTGCCAGCATCGCGGCGATGATGCCCATCAGCATGGCTGGCAGGCGCGGCGCCATCCGGGTGCAGGCCAGGATCACCGCGACGGTCAGCGCGGCCACCGCCGCGGTCGCGGGCGACAGGCTGGCCCGCGCCGCCCACAGCGCCAGGAGCTTGGGGATCAAGGCGCCGGGCTCGGACCCGGTCAGGGTCAGGCCCAGCAGGTCGCGCAGCTGGCTGGCCGCGATGATCACCGCGATCCCCGCGGTGAAGCCCAGAATGACCGGATAGGGCACGAAGCGGATCGCGCCGCCAAGCCGGAACGCGCCCAGCAGGGCCAGCATCACCCCCGACAGGGCGGTGGCCATGATCAGCCCCTCGATCCCGATGGCCGCGACGCAGGCGGCGACCAGCACGATGAAGGCGCCCGCCGGCCCTCCGATCTGGTGGCGGGTGCCGCCCAGGGCGCTGACCAGGAACCCGCCCACGATGGCGGTGACCAGCCCACGATCGGGGCCGACCCCGCTGGCGATGGCGATGGCCAGCGACAGGGGCAGCGCCACGATGGCCACGGTCAGCCCCGCCTGCACATCCTTGGCGCTGATGGAAAGATCAAGAAAAGCGGGACGATAGCCCATGCGGCACCCCCATGAGACCGGGGCCGAGGTTGCCCCCGGCCCCGTCCCGCTGTCAACCTGTTGCGCTTGGGCGATAGCGCAGTAACGTCAATAATCGCTATGCGGCCAGCTTGCCCGCCAGCGCGCGGTCGATCAGATCGCGTGTCTCGTCAATGCCATAAAGCGCGATGAAGCCCCCGAAACGCGGCCCCTGATCGGCGCCCAGCAGCACCTGATAGAGCGCGGCGAACCAGTCGCGCAGCGGCTCGAAGCCGTGATCCTTGCCGACGGCAAAGACCATGGATTGCAGCGCCTCCGGGTCGGCGGGCTGGTCCCATGCGGCGAGACGGTCCGACAGGTCCTGCATCGCCGCCCGCTCGCGGTCGTCGGCCAGGCGGAACCGGCGCGCGGGCGCCACGAAATCGTCGAAATAGCGCAGCGCAAAGCCTGCCGCCTGGTCCAGGCCCGGATGCGTCTCGGGGCTGGCCTCGGGCGCATAGCGGCGGATGAAGCCCCAGAGCCCCTCCTTGCCCGTCTGACCGGCGACCGATGCCAGATTCAGCAGCATCTGGAACGGCACCACCATGTCGGATGCGGGAACCTCGCCGCCATGGATGTGCCAGACCGGGTTGGCCAGCTTCTGTTCCGGCGTCTGGTCGGGATAGGCGCGCAGCTGCTGGTGATATTCGTCGACCGCCTTGGGGATGACGTCGAAATACATCCGCTTGGCCGTCTTGGGCTTGAGATACATGAAATAGCTTAGGCTTTCGGTCGAGGCATAGGTCAGCCATTCGTCGATCGACAGCCCGTTGCCCTTGGACTTGCTAATCTTCTGCCCGTGCTGGTCCAGAAACAGCTCATAGGTGAAATGCTCGGGCGCCCGGCCGCCCAGGATGCGGCAGATCCCGTCATAGATCGGCGTGTTGGTGCTGTGATCCTTGCCGTACATCTCGAAATCGACATCCAGCGCGGCCCAACGGGCGCCGAAATCGGGCTTCCATTGCAGCTTCACATTGCCGCCCGTGACCGGCAGGGTGATCTCCTCGCCATCCTCGTCGAAGGTGATGGTCCCTGCCTCGGCATCGACATGTTTGATCGGCACATAGAGGACCCGCCCCGTCTTGGGGCTGATCGGCAGGAAACAGGAATAGGTCTGCTGCCGCTCCTCGCGCAGGGATGCCAGCATCACCTCCATGATCTTGTCATAGTTGCGTGCGGCGCGCAGCAGCACCTCGTCGAACTGGCCCGACTTATAGAATTCCGTCGCGCTGACGAATTCGTAGTCGAACCCGAACGTGTCCAGGAACCGGCGCAGCATGGCGTTGTTGTGATCGCCGAAGCTGTCATATTCGCCGAACGGATCGGGCACGGCGGTCAGCGGCAACTGCAGGTGATCCTTCAGCATCTCCTGGTCGGGGACGTTCTCGGGGACCTTGCGCATCCCGTCCAGATCGTCGGAAAAACAGATCAGCCGGGTGGGGATGTCGCTGATCTCCTGAAAGGCGCGGCGGATCATCGTGGTGCGCGCGACCTCGCCGAAGGTGCCGATATGGGGCAGGCCGGACGGGCCATAGCCCGTCTCGAACAGCACATAGCCCTTTTCGGGCGGCGCCTTCTCATAGCGTTTCAGCACCCGGCGCGCCTCCTCGAACGGCCAGGCCTTCGATTGCATCGCGGCATCGCGCAGGGTGGTCATGATCGCTTCTCCTGTTGAGGTCCGGATGGCTTATTGAAAGCGTCGCGCATCGTCAATAATTTGCGCCCGAACCCTTGCGGAGGACCGCCATGACGATCGACCTGCCTTCCCTGTCACCCTGCGACGCGCTGGTCGCGGTGATGGTGGCCGTTTCCGCATCCGACAGCACCATCCGCACCTCCGAACTGGTGGCGATCCAGCGGATGGTGGACCACGCGCCGGTCTTTGCCGAATATGACGACAGCCGCATCCGCGCGGTCAGCCAGACGGTGATGACGCTTTTCGACGAGGATGACGGGGTGGACGCCCTCTTCGGCCTGATCCGCGACGCCCTACCCGAGAAGCTCTACGAGACCGCCTATGCGCTGGCCTGCGACGTGGGCGCGGCCGACGGCAGGCTCTATGAGGGCGAGGTGGTGATGCTGGCCGAAATCCGCGACCAGCTGGACATCAGCCGCCTGCACGCCGCCGCGATCGAGCTGTCGGCCCGGGTGCGCCACATGACCGTCTAGGCCAGCCGCCCGGCAAAGGCGCCCAGCAGGTCGCGCTGGACCTCCTTGGCGCTGCGGGTCCAGGTGCTGACCCCGGCGGGCAGTTCCTGGCCGATGGCGCCCTCGCGCCGCGCCGCGTCGATGCAGAAGATCGCAAACACCCCCTCGTCCCCGCCCGCGGCGGTGACATAGCCCGCCAGGTTCGACACGAAGTTCAGCGTGCCGGTCTTGGCGGCCACCCGGCGGCGGGCCTCGGTCCCGGGCTCGTCGGACATGGGGTTGCGGCGCAGCAGCGGTGCCAGCGCCAGGTCGCGCCCCGGCCCGTCCAGGATGCGCGCCATGGCATAGGTGCCGATGCGGCTGGAATCGGTCAGGCCGGAATGATCCGACAGCCGCATCCCGCGGCCCAGATCGCCCAGCCAGTCCTGCATCGCCTGCCCCGACCCCGCCAGATCGGCCGCGCCGCTGGCATGCAGGCCCAAGGCCTCGGCGGTGATGTTCGTCGAATATCGCAGCATGTCGCGCAGCAGCGTGGCGACGGCGGGGCTGTCGTGATGGGCCAGGACGCGGCCCTCGGGCAGGCGGTCGATGATCTCGGGCGCGGGCAGCGCCAGGCCGCGGGCGCGGCACAGGGTCTGGAAGACGTCGCCGGCATAGAGTTCGGGCAGGCGCACGGGCAGCCAGCGGCTGCCGGCGCGGCCCATCGCGGCGCGCGACACGGTCCAGCTTTCGCGCCCCGGATCCTGGCGATAGGTGAAGAGCTGCGCGTGATCGCCCGGCGCGGCGGTGACGGTATAGGCGCGGGGCGACTGGCTGGCGGCGCGGGCCTCGACCTCCATGCGGTAATCGACGCCGACCCGCGACCATCCCAGATGCACGCGGTTGAAGTTCAGCATCATCCCGCTGATCGAGGGGTTGTAGGGCAGATGCTCGGCCTGTTCGCCCGCGATCCGCGCCAAGCCGGGCAGCGCGCCGCCCCAGACCGCAAAGCGCGCAGGCGCCGGATGGCCCGCCGATGCCAGATCCGCGGCCAGCTGCGCCAGCTCGTCCGTGGTCAGCACCGGATCGCCGCCGCCGACCAGAACCATCATGTCGCCCGACTGGATCACCTGGGTGCGGAACCGCCGGTCCGGCCCCAGCCTGTCCAGCGCATAGAGCGCGGTGATGGCCTTCATCGTGCTGGCCGGGGCCAAGGGAACCGCCGCCTGGCGCAGTGCCAAGGCCTCGCCCCCCGCCCGATCAGCGCATAGGAGACCCGCCCCGGCAGCCCCGCCCGCGCCACCACGGCGCGCGGATCGGGAACGGGCCGCGGGGGGCCGGATGTCCAGCCCCTGGGCCCGGGCGATGGCGGGGGCGGCCAGCGATGCGGCCATCAGGCCCAGTAGGTGACGGCGATTCAGGGTCATGGCATGGCCTCGCGCAGCGTGGTCGATGACAGGGGGGACATGGGCAGGTTCAGCAGCACCCATGCGGGCGGGCGCGCATCGGCCAGCAGGGCCGCGCGGGCCTCGGGCAGGCGCGCCGGGCGCAGGATGCCCGCCGCGACCGATCCCCGCGCCTGCAGCCGCGATCCGGGGCGGGCCATCACGGCGATGGGCAGGCTGGCCGCGATCTGGCGCCAGCGGTCCCAGTGATGGAACTGGACCAGGTTGTCCGAGCCCATCAGCCAGACGAAGCGCACCCCCGGATAGGCATGGCGCAGCGCTGCCACCGTGTCGGCGGTCATGCGCAGGCCAAGCTGCGTCTCCAGGTCGGTGACGATGATGCGGGGGTCGCGGGCCAGCCGCGCGGCCGTGTCCATCCGGCGGTCCAGCGGCGCGGGCCCGTGGCGCTTCAGCGGGTTGCCCGGCGTGACCAGCCACCAGACGCGGTCCAGCCGCAGGCGGCGCAGCGCCGCGCGGCTGATCGCCAGATGTCCGTCATGGGCGGGATCGAAGGACCCGCCCAACAGACCGATGCGCTGGCCCGGCCGCGCGAGGGGGAAGCCCGTTCTCATCCGGCCCGATTAGCGCAAGGCGCGGGGCGGGCCAAGACCCCCGGGGGTCCGGCCCGCCCCGCAGGCGTTCAGCGAACCTTGATCCGGCCGTCCAGATAGGGGGTATAGTCACCCTGTTCGGCCAGGTATTCGGCGAGCACCTCGGCCAGGTCGGGGCCGAAATCATAGGCGTTCTGCCCGTTCTCGGCAAAGACGTCATAGCCGTCGCCGCCCGCGCGCATGTAGTTGTTGGTGGCCACGCCATAGGTCGCGTCCATGTCGATCGCGACCCATTCGCCATCCGCCTGCACCATCACGTCGCTGATGCGCGAACCGGCATCGGCGGCGGGATCGACGGTGTATTGCAGGCCCGCCACCTGGGCGAAACGCCCGGCGGTCTCCTCGTAGCGGCTGGCGCCGTTCTCCAGCGCGGCGACGATGTCGGCACCGGTCAGCTCGAAGGTGGCCAGGGTGTTCTGGAAGGGCAGCACGGTATAGACCTCGCCCATGGTCACCTCGCCCTCGTCCAGCGAGGCGCGCAGGCCGCCGCTGTTCTGGATGGCGATGGTGACGCCCTGATCGGCCACGCGGTCGATCATCGCATCGGCGACCAGGTTGCCCATCTCGCATTCGCGGGCGCGGCAGTTGTTGCGGTCGCCATCCACCGGGGCCGAGGTGCGGGCCACGACCTGCTGGCGCAACTCGTCGATGGGCTGGGCCATCTCGGCCACGCGGGCGGCGATCGCCTCGTCCTCGGGGACCGAGGCATCCAGCAGGATCGGCTGGCCCTCGGCCGCGGTGACGTTGCCCTCGTCGTCGAAGGTCAGGGTCAGGTGGCCCAGATACTTGCCATAGCCATAGGCCTGCACGACCGGCACCTGCCGCCCGTCGGGGCCGTCGACCATGGTGGGATAGGCGCCCTGCGCGCCCTCCATCTCGCCCAGCAGGGTGTGGGAATGGCCGCCGACGATGGCGTCGATGCCCGACACCTCGGCCGCCAGCTCCAAGTCGCGGACATAGCCGACATGGGTCACAGCGATGATCTTGTCGACGCCCTGATCGGCCAGTTCGGCCGCGGCGGCGGCCAGCCCGTCGGCGTCATCGGAGAAGATGACGTTCGGGCCGGGCGATGCGGTCTCGGGCGTGTCGGTGGCCAGGGCCGCGACGATGCCCACGCGCAGATCGCCGATCTCGATCACGGCATGCTTGTCGACCTTGCCGGCCAGCACGTTGGATTGCGACACGTCGATATTGCTGGCCAGGACCGGGAAATCGACGCCATCGACCAGCACGGCCAGCCCTTCGGGGCCGTCGTCGAATTCGTGATTGCCCACCGCCATCGCGTCATAGCCGATGGCGGTCATGAACTCGACGACCTCCTCGCCCTTGTAGGTCGTGTAGAACAGCGACCCCTGATACTGGTCGCCCGCATCCAGCACGATGACATTGCCGCCATCGGCGGTGATCTGGTCGCGCAGCTCGGCGACCTTGGCGGCGATGCGCGCCACCCCGCCAAAGCATTCCTCGGCGGCCAGCTGTTCCTCGTTGCAGGTGCTGTCCGAGCTGTTGATCGGCTCGATCCGGCTGTGAACGTCATTGGTGTGGAGGATGTGCAGCACCGTTTCGGCCTGCGCGGTTCCGGCGAACAGCGCGATGGCAGATGCGGCGGCAAGAAGGCGTCGTTGCATGCCTGATTCCCTTTTTCGGCCCGTTGGTCAGCCCCGGCAGCTTGGCGCAGCCCGCCGCGGGGGTCAAACATTAGGCTGGTCTTTTGCCATGGGCAGATCACGGGAACATGACGGCTTGACCTGATGCATGGGGAAACGGCAAATGCGCCCATGCTGATCTACAAGGTCTTGCGCGGACCGGAATGGGCGCAACTGGAACGGGATGGGGAAACGCAGGGCGCGCCGGTCGATCTGGCCGACGGCTTCGTGCATCTGTCGACGGGGGAACAGCTGGGGGAAACCCTGGCGCGCCATTTCGCGGGCGAGGACGGGCTGGTCCTTCTGGCCTGCGAGGCGGAGGGGATGGGCGACGCCCTGCGATGGGAACCCTCGCGCGGGGGGGCGCTGTTCCCGCATCTCTATCGCCGGCTGCGGATGGACGACATCGCCTTCACGCACCCTATCGTTCTGCGCGACGAGCGGCACCTGACCGGGATCGAGTAATGAGCATGATCGAAAAGCTGGGCCTGGCCGCGCTGCACCGCCTGGACCCCGAACGCGCCCATGACCTGTCGATCAAGGCGCTGCAGCGCGGGCTGGTCCCGCTGGAGGGAGGGGCCGTCACCTCGGACCGGCTGCGGGTCGATCTGGCGGGGATTTCGCTGCCGAACCCGATCGGGCTGGCGGCGGGATATGACAAGAACGGGTTGGTCATCGCACCGCTGATGCGGTCGGGCTTCGGCTTCATCGAGATCGGTGCGGCCACGCCCCGCCCGCAGCCGGGCAACCCCAGGCCGCGCCTGTTCCGCCTGACCGGGCAGCAGGCGATCATCAACCGCTTCGGCTTCAACAACCAAGGCGCCGATGCGATCGGCCGTCGCTTGGCGGACCGCCCCGCGGGCGTGCCGGTGGGCCTGAACCTGGGCGCGAACAAGGACAGCGCCGACCGGGCCGAGGATTTCGCCCAGGTCCTGCGCATCGCGGGTCACAGCGCCGATTTCGTGACGGTGAACGTCTCCTCGCCCAATACCGAGAAGCTGCGCGACCTGCAGGGGGCCGATGCGCTGGCGGCGCTGCTGGACCGGGTGCTGGCCGCGCGTGACGGGCTGGCCCGCCGGGTGCCGGTCTTCGTCAAGATCGCGCCGGACCTCTCGGATGCCGAGATCGCGGATCTGGCCGCCGTGGTGCTGAACGCCCGCATCGACGGGGTGATCGCGACGAACACGACCCTGTCGCGCGACGGCATCCTGGGGCCGCATGCCGGTCAGGCGGGCGGGCTGTCGGGCAGGCCGCTCTTCATGCGCTCGACCCGGGTGCTGGCGCTGCTGCACCGTCAGACGCGGGGCGCGGTGCCGCTGATCGGCGTCGGCGGGATCGGTTCGGTCGATGACGTGTGGGAAAAGCTGCGCGCGGGGGCCAGCGCGGTCCAGATCTATTCGGCGATGATCTATCAGGGCCTGTCGCTGGCGCCGCGCCTGGCGCGCGGTCTGGATGCGCGCCTGCAGGACCAAGGCATGACCTTGGCCGAGCTGACCGGCAGCGGCGCCGCCGACTGGAGCTAGGGGTAGCTTTCCGCCCCCAGCAGGTGGTTCATGCTGTGCGAGGGTTCGGGACAACCCGCATCCCCGATCACGCGGGCCGGAACGCCGGCCACGGTCTTGCAGCGCGGCACCTCGTGCAGCACGACCGAGCCCGCGGCGATGCGGGAATTGTCGCCGACGCGGATATTGCCCAGGACCTTGGCGCCCGCACCGATCAGCACGCCGTCGCCGATCTTGGGATGTCGGTCGCCATCCTCCTTGCCGGTGCCGCCCAAGGTCACGGAATGCAGCATCGACACGTCGTTGCCGACTGTCGCGGTCTCGCCGATGACGATGGAATGGGCGTGGTCGATCATGACACCCGTGCCGATCCGCGCCGCCGGATGGATGTCCACCCCGAAGCATTCCGAGCACCGCATCTGCACGTAATAGGCCATGTCGCGGCGCCCCTGCCGCCACAGCCAATGCCCCATGCGATAGGCCTGCAGCGCCTGGAACCCCTTGTAGAACAGCACCGGCTGGATCAGTCGGTTGGTGGCCGGGTCGCGGTCATAGACCGCCATCAGGTCCGCCCGCGCCGCATCGCCCAGGGCGGGCATGTCGGCATAGGCCTGGTCGGCGATCTCGCGCAGGATCTGTTCGGACATCTCGCCCGAGGCCAGCTTCAGCGAAAAACGATAGGCCAGCGCGGCCTCCAGGCTCTGATGATGCATCAGCCCGGCATGGATCAGCGCGCCCAGCAGCGGCTCGCCCGCGACGGCGGCACGGGCCTCGTCGCGCAGCTGGGACCAGATCGCGTCGCGATCCAGCGAAAGCTTCATCTTGTCGGAATGCTGCATGTTCATGATGGGCCTGCCCGGTCGATCCTTGCCCCCTACATAAACCACAATGCGGTCGGGCGAAAGACGGGCAGGCCCCAACTGCGCCGTCAGGACGGCAGGCGCATCTCCAGGTAGTGGACGGCCAGCCTGATGCGCCCGCCGGTCATGGTGCCGCCCTCGGCGGTCACGATCAGCGGTTCGGGCTGATAATATGCCATCGGACTGCCCAGCATGCCCCGCGCCCAGGACCCCTCCTGCCGGCCAAGGCCTTGGCCAAAGCGGTTCAGCGCCCCCGACGTGCCGAGCCGCCATCCCGTCGCCGTCCCCGTCAGCGCCGCCGAGACCCGGCCCACCGCCCCGATCACCATCGCGCCGGGCGGGATGATCACGTCGGTGATCACGCTGCTGCCCGACCCCAAGGTGACCTCGCCCTCGGCCATGGCGGCGATCAGGCCCGATCCCGTGGCCCCCAGGCTCAGCGCGCCCGCCGCCCAATGGGCGCCGTCATGGATGGCCTGCACCCCGCGATCGGCGATGAAGGCCCGCATGCCCGCCCGCGGCGGCACGAAGATCCAGCCCCCGTTCGAGCCGATGGCGATGCGCCCGCCCTGCCCCGCCCAGGCACCCTGGGCTTCGGCGGGCACGCCCCAGCATTGCCCGTCCAGCACCGTCCCGGGCGGGGTCGCGGTCGAGACGCTCTCCAGCACCAGGTTGACCATCCCGTCCAGCCGCATCAGCGCCTCGTTGACGGTGACGTGCTTCTGCGCCTGCGCCGGTTGCAGCAGCGACATCTGCAGGCGCGTGGTTTCACTGGACATCGAAGTCTCTCCTTGCAAAGGGGCCGCGACCGAAGGTCTGCGACATCTGGGCCAGCTCGACCCGCAGGGGGCCGGGCTGCAACTGGGACCAGACCGCGTCGGGCACGGTCCAGCGGGTCGTCAGGGGCTGCGCCTCGGCGATCATCTGGCCGCCTTGCGACAGGCGCAGCAGATAGCGTTCGACCTCCTCGCCCAAGGGGATGTCGGCACCGTCCCAGCCATCGCCGTCGATGCGGCTGCGCCGGGTCCAGGATAGGTCCCGCCCCTGCAGCCGCAGATGGCAGGGCGCATAGGGGCGCAGCCCGATGCCCCGCGCCACCGTGGTCAGCGCGCGGTAACTGGCGTCGTCCGGCGATCGCATCGCCGGGCCCACGCGCCAGAACCGCTCCTGCCCGCGGGCCGATGGCGGCAGGTCCAGCTGGGTGATCCCGCCATCCAGCAACACGACCAGGCTGCCCTCGGGCCAGGCCTCGGGCATCAACGCGTCGGTGCCCGCCTGACCGCGCAGGCGGCCGCTGATCTCCCACAGGTTGGGGGCGACCAGCTCGGCCTTGGCGAACTGCATCACCTCCCACCGGTCGGTGGTGCCGTCGCCGATGGCCATGGCGTTGGCCCCCGACAGCAGTGCGCGCTGCGTCACCGATTGCAACGCGTCGTTCAGCAACCGCAGGCGCAGCGGCGCGCCGCGGTCGATCACCCCGGGCCGCGCCCGCCGCAGCGGCGTCACCGTCCGCCCGATCAGCGCGCGGCGCTGCATCAGGCGGTTTAACGCGAACCCACCCTCCGGATCGGCCGCGCCATAGGCGGCAACGGTTCGCGGCCAGGGATGCGCCGACACGGCCAGCCACGGCGCATGCGGCACCTCGCCCCCGCGCAGCAGCGGCAGGTCCATGATCACCGGAAAGACCGGCATGGGCGGCAGATAGCGCCCGATCCCGCCTTGGTCGTGATGCGACAGCCGCGGCGTATAGAGGCCCGGATCCACCCGCACCGCATCGACCGTCACCGCGCCCGCGCGCTCGACCCGGTCGATCCGCCAGCGCCGCTTCTCCTGACCCGGCATCCGGGTCACGATCACGTCGCCCGGCCCCAGATCGGTCCGCGACGGCGGCAGGGCGAAGCGCGCCGTGTCGCGCGCCAGCTCGGCCTCGGCGATCCAGCGATCGGCGATGGCGCGACCCTCGGGACGGGTCAGGACCATCGCGAATTCGCTCTCCGATACGGCGCGGCGGTCGGCATCGGCCAGGCTGGCCTCGGCGGTGGCCACGGCATAATCCCCGCCCGCCGCCACATGGCTCAGCCGCAACTGGCCCAGATTGGCCGCCTCGACCTGGCGCACCGTCTCGAAGCCCGACAGCTCGCCCGTGACGGCCAGATCGTCGGGACCGATGACCACGCGCGCCAAGCCGTCGCGCGACACGAAGCGCAGCATGCCGTCGCGTTCCACCGCGTCGAAGCCATGGGCCAGCATCAAGGGCTGCAGCGCCGCGCGGGCGGTCTCGTTGCCCTGCAGCGCATAGCCGCGCACCAGCCCCGATATCCGCGACACGTCCACATGCGCCAGACCCGCGCCGCGGCAGATGTCGCGCACGACCGCGCGCAGCGTCACCGCCCCCGCCCGGCCGTTCAGCCAATGCCCGCGATCCCAAGCAGGCCCGTCGGACCACAGATCCTGGCGCCCCGGAAAGGCCGGATAGGGCCGCGCGTCCCAGCACCAGACATGCGCCCTGTCCAGGTCGACCATCCGCACCCCGTCCGCATTGACGGGGTTGTTCTCGGGGTCGCGCCAATGCGCCATGGTCGCCTCGACATAGGCGGCCTGGATCGCATCGTCGCGCGTGCCGTTGGAATAATGCGGCAGCATGCTCTCCGAGGACATCGCATCCAGGAACTTGTTCGGCTGGTTGGTCGCCTTGTCCAGCGCCGCACAGCCGAATTCCGTGAACCAGACGGGCTTGGACCCCGGCACCCAATCCGTCGCCTCGGCATCGCGCAGCCCGCCGGGACGGTTGAAATGCTGGTTCTGCCACCAGCTCTTCAGATCCTTGTAGCGCCAGACCCAGGCCTCGTCGTAGAACCCGTCGGTAATCGGCGTACGGACCTGCGCGTCGCGATCGGCATCGCTGGCATAGTACCAGTCATGCCCCTCGCCCCCCGCGACATTGGCCTTCAGATAGTCGATATTGTCGATCCGGCCCCAGGATGCGTCCAGATGGTCGTCCCCGTCGCGCCAATCCGACAGCGGCATGTAGTTGTCGATGCCGATGAAGTCGATATTCGCATCCGCCCAAAGGGGGTCGAGGTGAAAGAACAGCTCGCCCCCGCCGGGGTGATGCCCGAAATATTCCGACCAGTCCGCAGCATAGCCGATCTTGACCGACGGCCCCAGGATCTGGCGCACATCGGCCGCCAGCTGGCGCAGCGCGGCCACCGCCGGATAGCTGTTGCCCGGCCCGCGGATCTGCGTCATCGCGACCATCTCGGATCCGATCAGGAAGGCGTCCATTCCCCCCGCCGCCGCGCAGACATGGGCGTAATGCAGGATGAACCGGCGATAGGACCATTCCTGCGGCCCGGAATAGGTGATCCGGTCGCCGTCCCGGCCGAAGTGATGCGCCTGCGCCTGGCCGAAGAACCGCGCGACCTGGGCCGCGGCCTCGGTCGTGCCGTCGGTCGTGTCGGGACGGCCCGGCGCGACGCTGGTGGTGATGCGGCCGCGCCACGGCATGACCGGCTGCTCGGCCGCGCCATAGGGGTCCGGCAGGGCGTTGCCGGCGATCTGCTCCATCAGGATGAAGGGATAGAAGATCGCCTTGCGCCCCGATGCCGCCAGCGCGCGCAGCCCCTCGATCACCGACTGGTCCGAAGGCGTGCCGCCATAGATGGGGCGACCGTCCTTGCGCGCCACCTCGCCCGCCTGCGCGCGGTCGATCCCGCCTGCGCGCCACGGCATCTCGGCCCCGTCCACCTCGCGATATTCGACCTTGGGCCGGACGGTGCAGTCGCCGATGCGCAGATCGCTGCCGAACCAGGACACGATCAGCGAGACCGAGCCCACATTCGGCAGCTCCCGCCCCATCACGTTAAGGGCGGCGGTGAAATCCGTGCCACCCATCGGGGTGTTCACGTTGAAGCTGCGGCTCTCGCCCAAATCGCCCGTCTCCGAGACGGCGGTGGTGGCCAGCGAATATTCCCCCGTCCCGGGGATCAGCGCCACCGCGCGCACGTCGCGCGGCAGGCCCGATCCGTCCCGCGCGGGACAGGTGACCTCGAAGCTCAGCTGCGGCATGCGGTTGCCCCACCGCTCCAGGCTCAGGTTCTCCAGCACGACATAGGCGATGCCGCGATAGGCCGGGGCCTCCTCGCCCTCATGCGCGAGGATGACCGGATCCGGCATCTGGTCCTCGTCGCCGCGATAGATGCGGATGTTCAGGTCGCGCTGCGCGACCTCCTCGCCATCGGCCCAGATGCGCCCGACCGACAGGATCGGCCCCTCGGCCACGGCCAGCGCGACCGACAGGCGATAGCTGACATGGCTGACCTCGGTGCGGGGGGCACCCTTGCCGCCGCCCTGGCTTTCGGTGCGGGTCACCTCCTCCAGAGGGGATGCCCAGATGACATGGCCGGGCATGCGCATCTGGCCCCAGATGCGGGGCACGGCCATGCCTTCGCCGGCGGTCTGGATGCGCAGCCGGTCGATGCGGCCGGTCTCGACCGCCTTGGTGCCGCCGCCCAGCAGGCGCTGGTCGATCGCGCGGCCCAGAACCGCACCGGCGGCCCGGCCCAGAACGGCCCCGGACACACCCAGCACCGTGCCGCCGAATCCCGCCCCAAGCGATGCGCCCACGGCAGACAGGACAATCGTGGCCATTCGGGCCTCCTTCGTTCGAATTTCTCAGGGAAACCGGAATCGCGCGACGATCCGGGATTGCCATGGCGGCGTCAGCGGGCTCTCGATGACGCCATGGCCCGTATAGGCATGCAGAAAACGCGGCGCCGCGCCGGTCACCGACAGAATGCCCAGATGCTTGGCGATGGCGCCCGCGCGCATGCGAAACAGCAGGACCTGCCCCGCCTGCCAAGGCGCCGCGTCCGGAACCGCGCAAAGGTGACGCGCCGCGGCATCCATCAGCACCTCGCGCGGGCCGCATTCCGCCCAGTCCTGGGTATAGGCGGGCGGCTCCTCGGGTTCCCGGCCATAGAGATCGCGCCAGATGCCGCGGATCAGCCCCAGGCAATCCGTCCCGCCGCCCCGCAGGCTGGCCTGATGGACATAGGGCGTGCCCAGCCAGCCGCGCGCGGCCTCCAGCACGCGGTCATCCACGGCTGCCCCCGATCCGCGGCGCCATCAGCCAATCCTCGGGCGGCAGATGCGGAAAGCCCCGGAAATTCGCATAGTTGCGGAACTTCAGCCGACAGGTCGCCCCGGCCTTGTCGCAGCCGGCGGTCAGGCGCACCCGGTCGCCCTGCGCGGGCGCGATCCCCAGATCGGACCACAGCTCGATCACCCGATGGCCGCCGGGGCGCGACCGGTCGTTCTTGATCATCCCGGTCAGGCCCTCGGCGGCCCCGGACAGGACGGTCAGGCTGCCCTGCTCGAACCAGGCCGCGTCGTAGGCGGGGAAACCGGCAAAGGTGAACAGCCGCGCATCCTCCAACCCCTGAACCTCGCGTTCGACCATCAGCGCCTCGGATGTCAGGTCGACCCGGCAGGCGGCATCGCCCAAGCGCGCATTGCAGCGCGGGTGATAGACCCGCCCCTGCGGCGCGTTCAGCGCATCAGACTGGCCGCGCAGCTCGGCCCGGAAGGCGCCATTGGCCCGCGACACCTCGCCGAGCGACCCGCGGAACACCATCCGGCGCAGGGTGACATCGGTCCAGTCCACCTCCCACATGCGCAGTTCGGCATCGTCCCACCGGCCGGCCATCAGGTCGCGCTCGGTGATGGCCTCGTCGTTCAGCGCGCCGACGGCCTCGCTGTTGTCGACCGACAGGCCCGTGCCCTGGACCAGGGCGCGCGCCGTCAGCCCGCGATCGGGGCGGAAGGTAACGCCGCCAAAGACCAGCCGGCGGTCGTGATCGGTAAAGCCCAGGGTCAGCCCGTCGGCGCGTCGCACCGACCAGGCGCGGGCAAGGGTCGTCGTGGTCATACGCGCACCTCGATCACCGGAATGTCGGGAACCTGGCCCGCCTGAAAGGACGAGACCGACACCGCGATGCGATCCGTGTCGAAGCGCACCGGCACGTCGAACTCGTATCCGGCGGTGATCTCGGCCCCGGTATCGGGTGCCTCGTGAAAGGTGATGCGGCCTATGCGGTGATCGACGACATAGTTGATCTCGGGAAAGACCTGCGCGCCGCCGATGCCCGCACGGACCGAACCCACCACCGGCTTGGCGATAGGCCGGTGATAGGTGCTGGCCCCCGACCGATAGGCCTTGGTCAGCGCAAAGCTGCGGGTGCGACCGTCACCAATCGCGATCACCTGATCCTCGAATCCCGGCGCGGCGGACGGCAGGCAGCTCTTGTGATCCGACCAGTCCTTCCAGCGGAACCCGTGCAGCTGGCCCGACCGCGCCTCGAAAAAGGCGATCACCGCCGCCAGATCGTCCAGCGACCGCAGCCCCATGCCCGCGTCGAAGCGGCGGCGCGCATGGGTCCAGGGCGTGTTGCGCTCCTCGAAGCCGCTGGCCATGGTGACGATCTCGGTGCGCCGCTCGGGGCCGCCGATCGCCCCGAAGGACAGGTTCGTGGGAAATCTTACCTCGTGAAAGGCCATGTTCGGCACCTTTCTCAGCTGTTTCGTTCGCCACGCGACAGCACGCGCGACATCTGGGCGGCGATCTGCGCCTGGCTGCGCTGAAAGCCCGCCACATCCGGGGTCTGGATGTTGAAGGTGACGTTCACCGCCCCGCCCCCGCCCGCGGCGGCCACCCCCAGCTTGCCGTCGGGGCCGCGGCGCAGCGGCATGATCGCCTCGGGGCCCGCCTCGCCCATCAGGCCCTGGCCGCCGCGCATGCCGAAACCGGTGGACCCGCCAACGACCTCGCCCGCCATGCTGCGCCCGCCGGCAAAGGCGCCGCCCTTGGCAAAGGGGGTGACCTGCCCGAACAGCCCGCCCATGATCGACCCCGCCATGGCGCGCTCGACCGGCTTCATGGCCATGCCATAGACCGTGTCGGCCAGCGACTTGCCCACCGAACGCAGCGCATCCGACAGCTTGTCGCCGTCCAGCACCAGCCCGTCGATCGCGCGCCCCAGGCCCCGCTCCAGCCCGGCGGTCAGGGTGCCGACCTCGCGGCCGGTCATGGCCATGGATTGCTGCAACCGGCCCAGCTCGGCCTGGAACTCGCCTGCGATCCGGGCGCTCTGGCCCAGATCCTCGTCCAAGCGGTCCAGCATGGACCCCGCCCCGCTACTCATCGACATGCTCGTTCTCTCCCTCGTCATCGGGTCGCAGCGCCGGGACCGGCGCATCGGGATAGCGGGCCGCCAGCGCGGCCAGCCGTTCGGCATTCATTCGCGGCGCGACCTGGCCCAGCCCGGCCATCAACGCCAGCTCGGCCGGGGTCAGGGACCAGAACCGGTCGGGATGCAGGCGCAGCGCCTGCATCCCGGCGCGCATCAGCCCCGGCCAGTCCAGACCCCCCGGCGTCATGCCAAGGGCCTGAAGGCCAAGGCCAGCAGGCGCGCGGCGATGCGGGCGGCCTCCAGCGGGCCGCCCTCGACCTGGACGGACAGCAGGTCATCTGCCCGCCCGTCCCACCCGCCGCCACGAAGACCCGCGACCAGGACCGCCAGGATATCGGCGCCCGAGAACCGGCCCTCGTCCATCCGGGCGACCAGCGCGGTCAGCCCGCCCTCGCCCAGGCCGGCCTCCATCTCGGCCAGCGCGCCCAAGGTCAGGCGCGCGACATGGGGCCGGCCGTCCAGCGTCACGCAGACCTCGCCGCGCATCGGATTGGCCATCACAGCGCCACGAAGCTGAGCGCCCCGGCCGAGGCCAGCGACATCTCATAGGTCGCCTCGCCGTCATGGGTGCCCGCATATTCCAGGCCGGTAATCTGGAACGGCCCCTCGACGCGCCCGAAATCGGGGATGATCACTTGGAACCGCGGGATCTCGCCGTCAAAGAAGATCTGGCGCGCCCGCCCATCCGTGGCCATGTCGCGAAACACCCCCGACCCGGCGATCGAGGCGGTCCGCACGCCCGCCCCGGCCAGCAGCTCGCGCCAGCCGCCCTCGCTCTCCAGGCTGGTGACATCGACCGTGTCGGCGTTGAAGGACAGGCGCGTCGCGCGCAGGCCCGCCACGGTCTCGAACGACCCATTGCCGGTCATGTCCATCTTGATCAGCAGATCGCGTCCGCTTTGCACTGCCATAATCCCGTCTCCTCAATCCAGGTCGATGCGCGCGCGAAAGGTCAGATCGACCTGCCGCGCCGCACCGTTCTTGATCCGCCGCGCGGTGGCGCGCAGAAACCACAGCCCCGCCAGACGGCCGCGCGACAGCGCCATGCCGCCCTGATCCAGGGCATCCGCCACGGCGACAGCGGCGGCCTTCAGCGCGCCGAAGCCCGCCGCGCCGTCGCTGCCTGCCATGACCGAGATCACGAATTCATGCCGCGACCCGCGGCCCGTCGCGTCCGATGCGTCGCGCACCTCCTCCGGGCCCAGGGACACGAAGATCCCGCTCGGGGCGGATGCGGGCATCGCGTCGAAGATCGCGTCGCCCACCATTCCGCCCAAGGCATCGTCGGCGCGCAGCCGCTCATAGACCGCCGCCTGCAGGGCCACTCCGGCGCCATAGCTCATGTCAGATCCTCCTCGCGGGCAAAGCAGTCCAGGCTGCGGCCAAGGGCATCCGCCTCGGCCACCGCCTCGATCAGGAACAGCCGCTGGCCAAGGCGCAGCCGCTGGCCGGGTCGGGGACGGCGCGGGTCGCCCACTGGGGCGCCGCGGGTGGTGATGCGCCATTGCACGACGCTGACCATGCCCGCGCCCATGCCCTGCTCGCGCCCCGACCGCGCATCCATCCGCGCCCAGATCCAGCCCAGCTGCCGCCAGACCAGGCGGTGGCCGCCCATTCCGTCGGGCTGCCGGTCCGATGTCTCCAGCGCCAGCCGGACGTTCATCCCGGACGCGGCCATCAGCGCCACTCCCGGCTGCCGCGCCCGGCCAGGGTGCGCACCGCGCGCCACCGCTCGATCAGCGCACTGACCCCGAAGGGCAGCGCATGCCCCCGCCCGTCCTGGCTGCGGTCGTCGTAATAGCGTGCCGCCAACAGCAGCACCGCCTGCGCCAGATCCGCGGGCACCTGGTCCCAGCTGGCGCCGAATCCCGCCGTGAAGGTCACCGTGACCATCCCGCGGCGCGGCACATGGGGCAGCACCACCCCGGCGGGCAGGATCACCGGGCGCTGCGCATCCGGCACCATCCGCCATGTCTCGGGCGGCAGGACGGTCACCGTCCCGGCCCCGTCGTCGATCTCGATCCGGTCGACCGAATGGACCGGCGCCAAAGGCAGCGCCTGCCCCAGCCGGTCGCGCCAGTCGTCCAGCTGCATCCGAAAGCGCCTGGTCAGCAGGACCTTGCCCGTCCGCCCCTCGATCGTGGCGATGGCAGCGCGCAGAAACCCGGCCAGGGCGGCCGTCTCGGCCGCGTCGTCGGGCCCGTCGAAGCCTTGGGCCAGACGCAAATGCGCGCGCAGGGCGGCCACCGGCAGCGCCTCCGCCGCGGGCGCCGTTTCCTCTATCAGCATCATGTTGCGAACCTCCCGTCCTGCCGTCCGCATGTTCCACCAGGGTCGGGGCCCCCGACCGGGGCCCCGCCGTCATCGCGCAGGGAAAAAGGGGACGCGTGGCGCACCGGCCATCAGCGCGCGCGGACAGATGCTTAACCGGAATGACCGGCGTTCCTGACGCGTCCCCTCCCTCACCCGATCCCTGGAGGGATCAGGTGAAGCGCAGCAGCTTGACGGCACGGAAGTCAGTGACCCCGCCGCCGACACGCTTGGTGGCATAGAACAGCACATGTGGCTTGGCGCTGAACGGGTCGCGCAGCACTCGCAGGTCGGGCCGCTCGACGATGGTATAGGCTGCACGGAAATCGCCGAAGGCCACCGCAAAGGCGCCGGCAGCGACATCGGGCATGTCCTCGCTGATGATGACCGGATAGCCCAGCAGTTGGGGCATCTGACCCACGGTCAGCGGATCGCTCCACAGGAAGCGGCCGTCGCCATCCTTCATCTTGCGCACGCGGGCTGCGGTCTTCGAATTCATCAGGAAGGCCGCATTGGCACGATAGCCCGCACCCAGCGCATAGATCAGGTCGATCAGCGCATCCATCGGCGCCGTCTGCAGGAAGTTCCCCGACGCACCCGTGCCCACGAAGCCGATCTGGCTGGTGGTCGCGGTGGCCTCCGGCGCGGTCGGATAGGACAGGATGCCGCGCGGCTTGTCCACGCCGTCGCCGCGGAT
The DNA here is from genome assembly GCF_028553885.1 of Paracoccus aestuarii. Taxonomy (NCBI): domain Bacteria; kingdom Pseudomonadati; phylum Pseudomonadota; class Alphaproteobacteria; order Rhodobacterales; family Paracoccaceae; genus Paracoccus; species Paracoccus aestuarii. The sequence continues at coordinate 1,573,133 of NZ_CP067169.1, read as the reverse complement.
GAAGGCAAAGGCCTCCGATCGCGCGAACTTGTCGGCGATGCGCTCGGCCAGCCAGCCCTCGACGTCGAAGGCCGCGTCGTCCAGCAGGCGCTGGCTGGCCTTGGGCATGGCCGACAGCTCGTGGACGGGGATGGCGATGCGGTCCAGCTGCGAATTGGCGGTCTCGACCGTGGTGGCCTCGGTCGCCCAGCCCGCGCCGGTATCGCCGCGCTCGACCAGGACCTCGTAGACGCTGCCCTCGATGGTCACGACATTGGCGACGCCCCGCAGCGAGGTCGTGGCGTTCAGCACGTTCTGCACCGTCTCGGCGACCTTGGGCGCGGCCAGAAAGCCGCCGTCGCTGACGACGCTCAGCGCCTTCTCCTCGATGACCAGGCCGCGCAGCCCGTCATCGTCGCCGCTGCGCAGATAGGCCCCGAAGGCCTTCTGATGGGGCACCTCGACCTCGGCCGTGGCGGAAAGGGGGGCGCGGCCCCGCAGGGCGGTCTTGCGGTCGATCATGGTCATACGCTCTTCCTGTGCTTTGAGCTTGGTCTGGATGTCTTCGCGGAAGCCCCTGAGTTCATTCACGAACCCCATCATGGCCCCCTTCAGTTCGGCGGACATGTCGCCGCCGCCAGCGGCCTTCACCTCGGTCATCGTCTTCTCCTCGTCAGGGTGATCGGGGCCGCGCCCCTGTTTCCGGGCCGCCCGCGGGCGGCGCCGAACCCGTGTCCCGGACCGGCTTGGCGCCGATCCGGGGAAAACCTCTATGCGCCGCGCAACGCGGCGGTGGCCTCGGCAAAGAACGCCGCCACCTCGCGCAGATCGTCGGCCTCCTTGCGGCCCACCTTGGCCTCGGGCAGCATCGGGAAGGTCACCAGCGACACCTCCCACAGCTCGACCTCGGCCAAGGCGCGGCGCCCCTTCTGGTCGCGCTCCGCCCGGATCGTGCGATAGCCGATCGACAGCCCGTCGATCGCCCCCGCCTGGATCAGGGCCGCGGCCTCGCGGGCCTGCGCTACCTCGGGCAGCAGCCGGCCCTTGACCCACAGGCCCTTCTCATCCTCGCGGATCTCGTCCCAGACGCCGATGGGGCGGGTCGGATCGTGCTGCCACAGCATCCGCACCTTGTCCCCCTTGGCCGCCAGCCGCGCCAGCGAGGCGGCAAAGGCGCCCCGCTGGACCGCATCCCCGCCCTGATCGGTCCGGCCGAACAGGCTGGCATAGCCCTCGATCACCTGCCCGTCGGACAGCACGGGCGCACCGCCCGCGAATTTCACCTCAAGCCCCGGAACCATCCCTCAGCCTCCTTTCGGCGCATATTCCAGAATTCCCTGGACGGCCTGGGTCAGGATCACGGCGACCACGCCATAGACCGTCATCCACAGCCGCCGCTCCAGCCCCTCGATCATCGCCTCGATGCGTTCCAGCCGCTTCTCGACCTGACCGAACTGCAGGGCCATGATCCGCTCCTGCGCGTCGATGCGCTGGTCGTGCCACAGCCCGTCCTTGACGAAACGCGACCCTTCCATCGCCTCATGCCTCGTCCAGAGGCGGCAGGCCCAAAAGGCTGCGCTTCTCGGCATCGGTCAGAAAGGACGCCGCCGCGACGCGGGCCCATTGCTGGTTGCGCTCCTCGGCCAGGGCGGGCACCTGATCGGGGTCGGGCCGCAGCTCGACCTCCGCGCCCAGATGCTCGGACATCCACCACGCGACCGATGCCGCCACCCGCGTCACCAAGGGCAGCACCGTCAGGCGATAGAAGGCCCGATGCGCCTCGGCATAATTTGCATAGGTCGCATCCCCGGGGATCCCCAGCAGCATGGGCGGAACCCCGAAGGCCAACGCGATCTCGCGCGCCGCCGACAGCTTGGTCTCGTGGAACTCCATGTCGGACGGGCTGAACCCCATGGGCCGCCAGTCCAGGCCCCCTTCCAGCAGCATCGGACGCCCCGCATTGCGCGCGCCCTGATGGTTCATCTCGATCTCGCCCACCAGGCGGTCATACTGCTCGGGGCTCAGCGAGCCATGCCCGTCCACCCCCTTGTAGATGATCGCCCCCGAGGGCCGCGCCGCATTGTCCAAGAGCGCCTTGGACCAGGCGCTGGCGCTGTTATGGACATCCAGCGCCACCGCGGCCGCCTGCATCGGCGACAATCCGTAATGGTCGTCCTGCGGGTGAAAGGCCTTGATGTGACAGATCGGATCAGGACTGCCCGTCATGTCGAAGCGGTGCTTGCGCCCCCCCACGGCATATTCATAGCCCACCGGCCAGCCATCCGCGCCGGGCACCACGCTCATCCGGTCGGACCGCAGCACGTGCAGCTCCTCCGGCAGGCCCGATGCGTCCAGCCCCACCGCCTCAAGGTATCCGTTCCCCGACAGCAGGATCTGCCCGAACAGCGCCTCGAACAGCTCGGCCCGCCCCTGCCCCGGATTGGGCCGCCGCAGCAGGTCCAGCACCGGATGCAGCTCATAGCGCCGCTCGCGGTCGCCGCAGACCAAGGGCACCGCCGCCGCCGCCTCGGCGATCAGCTTGACGCTGCGAAACCCGATCGGGTTGCCGACAAAGCCCCCCCGCGTCAGGCTGCCCGTGTCGCGGGCGGTCCAGACCGGACGCCCCGATCCGCTGGCAAAGGCGACCACACGCCCCGTGGCGCTGGCCTTTCTCTCCGGCACGGCGCCGGACGCGGCCTGCCGTGAAAATAGTCGAAACGCCATCCTCGTCTCCTTCATGCGGGCATGAAAAAGGGCCGCCCCATCGGGACGACCCTTCAACTGTTCCGAAATCTCCGGGGGGTTACAGCACCCGCATCCGGGGCCGCCGCCACCCGGCGGCAGGCTCGATCATCAATTCATGGACCGCCCAGACCAAGGCATCCAGCCGGTCGGGACTGCCCCGCCCCTCGAAGCCACGCACCGTCATCTGGCACATCTGATCCTCCAGCGCGCCCAGGCCCCGCAGATGCCGGACCCGCCCCTGCTCATAGAGCGCGGCGACAGGCTCCGCCCGCAGCCCCTTGCCCCGCGACGCCCTGAGCGCCTTGAAGGGCACCAAGGGGTCGATCTGGCGCACCACGCTCTCGACCAGATCACCGCCCTGGTTCACCTCGGCCACCAGCTTCTCGGCCCCGTGACGATCCATGGCGGCGATGGCGGCGCGGGCCCAATCGGTCGGCCCGCCCCGCACGCTGGCATCCTCCAGCACATAGGCGCGCCAATCCGCAGGCTCGCCCGAACAGCAAACCCCCGCGACGATGATGCCGCATTCGTCGCTGCCCTTGCCCCCTGTGACCGAAGGGTCCACCGCGACCACCACCCGGTCCATCGCGGGGGCCTTCGCGATGCGCGCCCCCTCGATCATGGCGGTGGTCCACAGCGCCCCCTCGACATCGTCCAGCAGCACACCGTCCAGCTCCTGCCGACCCAAGCGCGTCCCGCCATAGCGCGCCTCGACCTCGGCCAGAAAGCTCTCGGCCAGATAGGCACGGTTCGCATCCGTCGGCGCATGGGTGACGACCGTGCTGGCATTGCCCAGAATGCGCTTCAGCACCCCCACATTGCGCGGCGTGGTGGTCACGACCTGCTGGGGATGCTCGCCAAGCCGCAACGCGAATTGCAGCATGTCCCAGACATCCTCGGCCTTCTTCCACTTGGCCAGCTCATCGACCCAAGCGGCGTCGAACTGAGGCCCGCGCAAAGCCTCCGGCTCATGCGCGGAATAGACCGTGGCGGTCGCGCCATTGGCCCAGACCAGGCGCTTCCTCCCAGCCTCCCAGACCGGACGCCGATCGGGGGGCGAACAGGCCAGGATGCCGGATTCCCCGAACACCATGACCTCGCGCACCTGATCGAAGGTCTCGCCGACCAGCGCCAGACGATGGCACCGGCCGGGGGCGGCGGCGGTCGGCCCCTCGACCATGCGGCGCACCCATTCGGACCCGGCGCGGGTCTTGCCCGCGCCGCGCCCACCCATAATGACCCATGACTTCCAGTCGCCCTCGGGGGGCAGCTGATGGGGCAGTGCCCAGAACTCGAACAGCCAAGGCAGCGCCATCAGCGCATTCTCGGACAGATCGCCAAGGAAAGCCTCAACCTCCTCCGGCGCGGCGGAGGCAAGCCAGGCGGCGCCCGATCTCGTCTCGTGCGGCGTCAAGGTCGAGGGCACCCCCTCCGACGCCGCCCGCGATGTCCTTGCGAAGTTTGTCAACCTTGCTCCTCTCCGCCATCAGCAGCTGGACGGCCTCGCGGACCGTCTTCGCCGTCTCCATGGCCTTTTTCAGCTTAGCGGGATCGATCTCCCGCGCCTTGATGGTCTCCAGCTCGGCCTGATGTCCGCGCAGATCCTTCACATAGTCCCAGAACAGCCAGCGCAGGACGTCGATCTCGTCCTCGCCCTCGGCCATGTCGGGGATCCGCAGCCCCGCCCCTGGGGGCGATGCTCCGGCCATGAAAGGTCCTTCGGTTTCCCCGACCCCGCCCCACTCCATATCGTTCATGCGATCTGCCCCGCCTCGTGTCCTGTCCGCACGAGCCAAGAAACGAAAAAGCGACCTGGGGTTGCCCCCCGGCCGCTTGCCCACCTCTTCCAGCATGTAAATGTTCTACCTTGGAGCGTCCGCCAAGTCAATCGCTAAACCTGAACCTGCGCAAACACGCGAGAATATCTAACGATTACAACGAACAACCCCGCGCAACACCCAAGCGCACGCCGCGCAACATCACCCCCGCGCGGCCTCGAAAAAGGCGCGAATCCGGGCCTCGTCCTTGATCCCCGGCGCGCTTTCGACGCCCGAACTGACATCGACGATTCCCGCCCCGGTCAGCCGCACCGCCTCGGCTACATTGTCCGGCGTCAGCCCCCCGGCCAGCATCCACGGCCGCAGCCAGCGCCGCCCAACCAGCAGCCTCCAGTCAAAGGCCAGCCCGTTGCCACCCGGCAGCGCCGCCCCCGCGGCGGGCTTGGCATCCACCAGCAGCATGTCGGCCACGACCCCGTAATCCGTCAGCTGCCCCAGATCCTCCGGCCCGCGGATGCCCACGGCCTTCATCACCGGCAGGCCGTGACGCGCCTTGACCTCAGCCACGCGGGCCGGGCTCTCATGGCCGTGCAACTGGATCATGTCCAAGGGCACCGCCGCCAGAACCTCGTCCAGCAGCGCATCCGCCGGATCGACGAACAGCCCCACCTTGGCCACGCCCATCGGCAGATCGCCGACCAGCGCCGCCGCCTGATCCGCGGTCACCGCGCGCGGAGATTTGGGAAAGAACACCAGACCCACGAAACGCGCCCCGGCCTCGACCGCAACACGCAGATGCGCGCGGTCGCTCAGACCGCAGATCTTGACTTCGGCCACGGGATCAGCGGGTCGCAGGCAGGCCGGCGCCGGTCGGGGCGCCCGGTTTGGCCGGGGACGGCTGGTCCAGGATCGCCAGCACATCGTCGCGCGGCGCGGCATGCCGGTCGCGCAGATGATCCATCTCGCTCTGCAGCCGCTCGACCTCGGCATGGCGGCGGCGCGCCTCGCGACGGATATGCGCCTCGCGCATCCATTCCCAGATCAGCCCCGCCAGCATCCCCAAGGCAAAGGCCAGAAAGATCACCAGGAAGATCGGCAGCGTCACCGTCCAGGTCCCGCCCAGATAGGCCCCGAAATTCGCCGGAAAGGCCGACAGGGTCACCGGCCCGCGATTGGCCAACGCGACGGCCACCAGGATCAGCGCAAGCGCCGCGACAAAGATCAGACGAAGAAAACGCATCTTGTATCCTTAGAGGGGGGTTCGATCAGGCATCGCCGTTCAGTCGGTCGCGCAACAGCTTGCCGGTCTTGAAGAACGGCACATGCTTCTCCTCGACCTCGACGGATTCGCCGGTGCGCGGATTGCGGCCCACGCGGGAATCGCGCCGCTTGACGGAAAACGCGCCGAAACCGCGCAGCTCGACCCGGTCTCCACGCGACATCGCGTCGATGATCTCCTCGAAGACGGTATTCACGATCCGCTCGACGTCGCGACGGAACAGGTGGGGGTTCTCGTCGGATATCTTCTGGATCAACTCGGACCGGATCATGCTTTCCCCCAAATCGACGGTGTCATCCCTGCCGCCGCGTTGCCCGGCGGTGCCATACCGCCCTGTTTCCCGACAACGCCCGACGGAAGTCACTGGTTTCACAGCGTTGCCAGCTTTGCCTGCCCCGTGCAAGCACCCTACCCGGCAACAGGCATGAAAAAGCCCGCCCCGAACGCGTCGGGGCGGGCCGATCCTTCACCGGAATGCCCGGATCAGGTGTTGCGCTTCAGCGCGGCGCCCAGGATGTCGCCCAGCGATGCACCGGAATCCGAGCTGCCATACTGGTCGATGGCCTCTTTTTCCTCGGCGATCTCGCGTGCCTTGATCGACAGGCCCAGACGGCGGGTCTTGGTGTCCACGTTGGTCACGCGGGCATCGACCTTGTCGCCGACATTGAAACGCTCGGGGCGCTGGTCCTGACGGTCGCGGGCCAGGTCCGAACGACGGATGAAGGACTTCACGCCGTTGAACTCGACCTCGATGCCGCCATCCTCGATCGCGGTGACCTCGGCGGTGACGATGCTGCCGCGCTTCACGCCGTCGACGGCCTCGGCCATGCCCTCGTTCTCCAGGGCCTTGATCGACAGGCTGATGCGTTCCTTGTCGACATCCACGTCCTGCACGACCGCCTTGACGACGTCGCCCTTGCGGAAGTCCTGGATCGCGTCTTCGCCACGGGTGTCCCAGCTGATGTCGGACAGGTGGACCATGCCGTCGATATCGCCTTCGAGGCCGACGAACAGACCGAATTCGGTGATGTTCTTGACTTCGCCCTCGATGACGGTGCCCGAGGGATGGGTCTCGGCAAAGACTTCCCACGGGTTGCGCATGGTCTGCTTGAGGCCGAGCGACACGCGGCGCTTCGACTCGTCGATTTCCAGCACCATCACGTCAACCTCTTGCGAGGTCGAGACGATCTTGCCCGGATGGACGTTCTTCTTGGTCCAGCTCATCTCGCTGACATGGACCAGACCCTCGACACCGGCTTCCAGCTCCACGAAGGCGCCGTAATCGGTGATGTTGGTCACGCGGCCCTGATGGACCGAACCGATCGGGAACTTGTCCGCGACCGTATCCCACGGATCGGCCTGCAGCTGCTTCATGCCCAGGCTGATGCGGTGGCTGTCCTTGTTGATCTTGATGACCTGGACCTTGACGGTCTCGCCGATCGCCAGGATCTCGGACGGGTGGTTGACGCGGCGCCAGGCCATATCGGTGACGTGCAGCAGGCCGTCAACACCCCCGAGATCAACGAAGGCGCCGTATTCGGTGATGTTCTTGACCACGCCGTCGACCGTCTGACCTTCGGTCAGGTTGGCGATGACCTCGGCGCGCTGCTCGGCGCGGCTCTCTTCCAGGATGGCGCGGCGCGACACGACGATGTTGCCGCGGCGGCGATCCATCTTCAGGATCTGGAAGGGCTGCTTCAGACCCATCAGCGGACCGGCATCGCGCACGGGGCGCACATCGACCTGCGAACCGGGCAGGAAGGCCACGGCACCGCCCAGATCGACGGTGAAGCCGCCCTTGACGCGACCGAAGATGGCGCCTTCCACGCGCTCTTCCGCACCATAGGCCTTCTCCAGGCGATCCCAGGCTTCCTCGCGGCGGGCCTTCTCACGGCTGATCGAGGCTTCGCCACGGGCGTTCTCGACGCGGTCCAGATAGACCTCGACCTCGTCGCCGACGCTCAGGCTGGCTTCTTCGCCGGGATTCGCGAATTCCTTCAGATCGACGCGGCCTTCCATCTTGTAGCCGACGTCGATGATGGCCTGACCCGCCTCGATGGCGATGACACGGCCCTTGACCACCGAACCTTCGTCCGGCGTGTCGATTTCGAGGCTTTCATTCAGGAGGGCCTCGAATTCCTCCATGGTCGCTTTAGCGCACATGCGTGTTCAGTTTCCTTTATGTCTGTTTTCCGGCCTGACGGTTGGCTCCGCCGGTCTTTATGATGCCGTCACGGGCAACGGCAAAAGGTCGGGGCATCCGCCCGACCCGTTCCCTCTGCGGTCTGTCCTGACCATCTCGCCCATCAAAGCTGGCTTCCCCTACACCTTGCAGGGCGCGAATTCAACGCCTAAACGCGCCGCCACACGCCCGAGGCGCGGCTGTAGCGGCTGATCTCGGGCGCGTCGAACCCCTCCCGGTCCATCGGCGCGACATGGCGTTCAAGGGACAGTTCGGTGCCGCGGATGTCCAGCAGCACGAATTCGTTGCGCATGTCGCTGACCCGCGCGCACAGCGCCGTGCCGGTCTGGACCTGCAGCACGCGCGGATGCCGCCCTGTGGCCAGCAGCGCATCCACCGCCCAGCGATGCAGATGCCCCGTCAGGACCACATGCACCCCCGCCCCCTCCAACCGATAGAGCGCTTCGGTCGCCCGCCGCGCCAGCACCTTGTCCACCCGCGGCAGATGCTGCAGCGGATGATGCAGCGCCACGATATTGGTGCCCATCGGGTCGATCGTGCCGATCACGCGGCCGATCTCGCCGTCGCGGATCTTGCCGCGCTGCCAGACATAGGGATCGGCGCTGTTCAGCGCCATGACCCGCACATCCCCCACCCGCGCGGCGGGCGTCAGATCCGGCCCGAAATGCCGCTGGAACCCCGCAAAGGGCCAGAAGATCCGCGCGACCGGGTTCCAGGTCGGGACATCGTGATTGCCGGGCATCAGCATCATCGGCGCCTCGATCCGGTCCAGAAAGGCGCGCGCCGACCGCATCTGCCCCGGCGTGGCGCGATGGGTGATATCGCCCCCCACCACCACCAGATCGGGCCGCAACGCCGCGATCCGCGCCAGCAGCGGTGCCTCCAGCGCGCTGCGATGGAATCCGAAATGCAGGTCAGTCAGATGCAGGATCCGCGCCACGTCAGCCCTCGGGCCGTTCGGTCTTGCTGACCCCGTCGGCGGGCAGCAGCACCCGCAGCCCGTCATGGCGCACCACCAGCCGGAAGGGACAATCCAGTGTCGTCTTCTCGCCGTCATGGGCGACCAGCTGGCGTGATTTCGGCGTCTCGATCTGCAGATCGTCGGTCACGATCATCTCGAAATCGTCGTCCTTGGCGCTTTTCCCCATGGCCAGCCGCAAGGCCGACCGCATCAGCGGCAAAGGCTGGCGCGCCTTGGCGATCAGCACCGCGAACTCGCCCCGCCGGATGTCGCGCGCGCCCGCCAGACCGAAGCTCTCCAGCTGATAGGCGCTGCGGGCGACAAAGACCAAGGCGCTGGTATGGGTGCGCTCCCGGCCCTCGGCCCGCGTCACCAGCCGCATCGGCCGACGGAGCCGGGGCAGCGCGACCAGGACCGACCAATAGGCCGCGATCCGCGACCGCCCCCAGCGGCGATAGATCCCCTCGCGCGTATTCAGGATCTGGGGATAGGCGCCCAGACTGACATTATTCAGAAAGATCAGCCCGTTGATGTCGCCCACATCGACCGGCTCGACCCGCGCATCCAGGATCGTGTCCAGCGCGGGGTCGATCTCCTCGCCCACGCCCATGTCACGCGCGAAATAGTTGAAGGTCCCGCCCGGCAGGATGCCCATGATGACATCCGTGCCGGTCAGCGCGCCCGCCACCGCCGATTGGGTGCCGTCGCCCCCCGCCGCGATCACCAGGTCGAACCCCTCGCCCGCGACCTGCTTGGCCAGACGCGGCAGATCGCTGCCCTTGCGCGATTCCCGGATCTCCAGCGATCCGCAGGCCGGGCGCAGCCGCCGTTCCAGCGTGTCGTGCAATTCGCGATGCTTCTTCTTGCCCGATCCACGGTTCATCACCACGCAGACCCGGGCGCGGCCCAGGTCGAAGCGCTGTCTGTCATCGGTCATGAAGCTGTCCCCGCGATGCTTGCCCGGCCTCAACACCAAGGCCCCGGCGCGGGTTGCATCACAGCAGCCGCGCGGCCTCGACCACCGAGGGCTTCAGCCCCTGCCCGCCATTCTGCAGGAAGGTCAACAGCTGCGCCCGCATCCGCGGCTCCCAGTAATCGCGCAGATGGGCGGCGATGCGTTCCGCCGCCGCGCCCGGCTGGCTGTCGAAGAAGGTGGCGATCTGGTTGGCCATGGTGACCATCTTCTCAGGCGACATCGGATACCTCGGCGCGCAGCCTTTCAGGGTGACAGAACAGATCAAAGCCCTCGCCGCGCGCAAAGGCGGCCAGCGTGATGCCCGCCCCCTCGGCCAGGCGCAGCGCATGGGCGGTGGGGGCCGATACGGCGACGATCACCGCGCCCCCCGCCATGGCGCATTTCTGCACCATCTCGGTCGAGACGCGGCTGGTCAGCACGAAGGCCCCCCGCCCCGCATCGACCCCCTGCCGCGCCATCGCGCCGATCAGCTTGTCCAGCGCGTTGTGCCGGCCGACATCCTCGCGCGCCAGCACGATCCCCTGGCCGGGGATCAGGAACCCCGCCGCATGGACGGCCCGCGTGCGGTCATGCAGCGGCTGCCAGCCGCGCAGCGCATCCGTGGCCCCCGCCACCGCATCCGCATCCATGACCGGCCCCGCACCGCCCAGATCCGGCAGCGCGCGCAGCGCCTGATCCAGGCTGTCGATGCCGCACAACCCGCATCCCACCGGCCCCGCCATGAAGCGGCGCCGCGCGGCCAAGGCCTCAGCCCGGTCCTCGGCCAGCCACATCTGGACCTCGGCGCCCTTGGGATGGGCCAGAACCTCCAGCCGCGCGATCTGGGCGGCATCGGTCACGATCCCCTCGGACAGCGAAAAGCCCCAAGCGAAATCCTCCAGATCCGCGGGCGTGGCCATCATCACCGCCTGCGTCGTGCCGCCATAGACCATGGCCACCGCGGTCTCCTCGGGCAGGGTGCGGGTGACCGCGCTGCGATGGCCCGGGCGGACATGGATCGCCCGGGCGGCGACGGCGGGATCGGTGGGGGTCATCGGCTACTCCGCGGCTGGCATGACCCGCCGTGACATGTCGGCCTGCATCCCGTAACGTTCCTGCCAATCCGACGGACCATTCGAGGGGCTGACCTGCACGGCGGTGACCTTGTATTCGGGGCAGTTCGTCGCCCAATCCGAAAAATCGGTCGTCACCACGTTAGCCTGCGTCACCGGATGGTGAAAGGTCGTATAGACCACCCCGGGCAAGACGCGGTCCGTCACCGCGACCCGCAGCGTCGTCTCGCCCGAGCGGCTGGCCAGCCGCACCCAGTCACCCTCGGCGATGCCACGATTCTCGGCATCATGGGGGTGCATCTCCAACAGGTCCTCGGGATGCCAGGCGGTGTTGTCGGTCCGCCGGGTCTGCGCGCCGACATTATACTGCGACAGGATCCGCCCCGTCGTCAGCAGCAGCGGAAAGCGCGGCCCGGTCCGCTCGTCGGTAGGGACATATTCGGTGACCATGAAATGCCCGCGCCCCGCCTGGAACCCGTCCACATGCATCAGGGGCGTGCCCTCGGGCGCATCCTCGTTGCAGGGCCATTGTACGGAACCCAGCTCCTCCAGCCGCTCATAGGTCACACCGGCAAAGCTGGGCGTGGTCGCGGCGATCTCCGCCATGATCTGTGAGGGGTGGGTGTAATGCCAACCCGCCCCCATGGCATTGGCCAGCATCTGCGTGACCTGCCAATCCTCATACCCGTTGCGGGGTGCCATCACCCGGCGCACCCGGTTGATGCGGCGTTCGGCATTGGTGAAGGTGCCGTCCTTCTCCAGGAAGCTGGAGCCGGGCAGGAAGACATGCGCGTAATTCGCGGTCTCGTTCAGGAACAGGTCATGGACGATGACGCAATCCATCGCCGCCAAGGCCGCCGCGACATGCTGGGTGTCGGGATCCGATTGCAGGATGTCCTCGCCCTGGCAATAAAGCCCGCGGAACGTCCCCTCGACGGCGGCATCCAGCATGTTGGGGATGCGCAGGCCCGGCTCGGGGTCGATCTCGACCCCCCAGGCCTTCTCGAAGATCGCGCGCACATCGGGCAGCTTCACATGCCGGTATCCCGGCAATTCATGCGGAAAAGACCCCATGTCACAGGCGCCCTGCACGTTGTTCTGGCCACGCAGCGGGTTCACCCCCACGCCAGGCCGTCCGATATTGCCGGTCAGCATGGCCAGGTTCGCGATGGCCATGACGGTGGTCGATCCCTGGCTGTGCTCGGTCACGCCCAGCCCGTAATAAATCGCGCCATTGCCCCCCGTCGCGAACAGCCGCGCGGCGGCGCGCAGGTCGGCGGCGGGCACGCCGGTCAGCGCCTCGGTGGCCTCGGGGGCGTGGCGGGGATCGCGGATGAATTCGGCGAAATGCAGGAACTCGTTCCAGTCGCAGCGGTCGCGGATGAAACCCTCATCCATCAGCCCCTCGGTCACGATCACATGGGCCATCGCGCTGATGACGGCGACATTGGTGCCGGGGCGCAAGGGCAGATGATGATCCGCCTCGACATGGGCCGACCGCACGATATCGGTGCGGCGCGGATCGACGACGATCAGCCGCGCCCCTGCCCGCAGGCGCTTCTTCAGCCGGCTGGCAAAGACCGGATGCCCGTCCGTCGGGTTGGCGCCGATGATCAGCACCACATCCGTCTGTTCGACGCTGTCGAAATCCTGCGTCCCGGCGGATGTGCCGAAGGTCTTGCCCAGCCCGTAACCCGTGGGCGAATGACAGACCCGCGCACAGGTATCGGTGTTGTTGTTGCCGAAGACCGCGCGGGCCAGCTTCTGGACCAGATAGGTCTCCTCGTTCGTGCAGCGGCTCGACGTGATGACCCCCACGGACCGCCGCCCATGCCGCGCCTGGATCGCGCGCATGCGCTCGGCGGCAAAGGCCAACGCCTCGTCCCATTCGACCTCGCGCCACGGATCCTCGATCCGCTCGCGGATCATGGGCCGCAGGATGCGGTCGCGATGCGCGGCATAGCCATAGGCGAAGCGCCCCTTGACGCAGCTATGGCCGCGGTTCGCCTTGCCATGCTTCCACGGCACCATGCGCACCAGCTGATCGCCATTCAGCTCCGCCTTGAAGCTGCACCCGACCCCGCAATAAGCGCAGGTGGTGATGACCGACCGCGTGGGCGTGCCCAGCTCGGCCACGGATTTCTCCTGCAGGGTGGCGGTCGGGCAGGCCTGCACGCAGGCGCCGCAGCTGACGCAGTCGCTGGCCAGGAAATTCTCGCCCGCGACCGCCACGCGGCTGTCGAAGCCCCGCCCCTCGATGGTCAGGGCGAATGTGCCCTGCACCTCGTCGCAGGCGCGCACGCAGCGGGAACAGACGATGCATTTGCTGGGATCATAGGTGAAATAGGGGTTGCTGTCGTCCTTGGGGATGAATTGCGGATTGCCCGGCCCCGACCGCAGGGCGGCCTCGGATTGCGACCGCGCGCCGATGCCCTTCGGGTCGAAATGGTTCGCGCCGGGGGTATAGCGCATGTCGCGCAGACCCACCTGCCCCGCCGCATCCTGCAATTCGCAATCGCCATTGGCCGAACAGGTCAGGCAGTCCAGCGGATGGTCGCTGATATACAGCTCCATCACGCCGCGACGGATGCGGCGCACCTTCTCGGACTGGGTGCGCACGACCATGCCCTCGGCCACCGGCGTCGTGCAGCTGGCGGGCGTGCCGCGCCGCCCCTCGATCTCGACGACGCAGAGGCGGCAGGACCCGAAGGCCTCCAGATTGTCGCTGGCGCAGAGCTTCGGCACGCTGATCCCGGCCAGGATCGAGGCGCGCATCACCGACGTCCCCTCGGGCACCGTCACCGCGACGCCGTCCACGGTCACGGTGACCGGCGCGCCTGCGCGGGCGGGCGTGCCCAGGTCGCGATCATCCGAGATGTCCTGATCGGGACGATGGGTGGGGATGATGAAATCCTTCATTCCGCTGCCTCTCTCTGGGTCGCGAAGTCGTCGGGGAACCCGGTCAGCGCCGACAGGACCGGATAGGGCGTGAAGCCGCCAAGCGCGCAGAGCGAGCCGTCGCGCATCGTCTCGCACAGATCGGTCAGCAGCGGGATCGCGGCGGCGTCACCCGCGGCGATGCGGTCGATGGTCTCGACCCCCCGCACCGCGCCGATGCGGCAAGGCGTGCATTTGCCACAGGATTCCACCGCGCAGAACTCCATCGCAAAGCGCGCCATGGTCAGCATGTCGGCGCTGTCGTCAAAGACCACCAGCCCCGCATGGCCGATCAGCCCGCCCGCCGCGTCGAAATCCTCATATCCCATCGCTGTGTCGAATTTCGACACCGGCATATAGGCGCCCAGAGGCCCGCCCACCTGCACCGCCTTGACCGGCCGCCCGCTGGCCGTCCCGCCCGCGATGTCGTTCACGACCTCGCCCAAGGGCAGACCGAACGCCGTCTCGAACAGACCGCCCCGCGCCACGTTGCCTGCGATCTGCAAGGTCACGGTGCCGCGCGACCGGCCCAGCCCGAAATCGGCATAATATTGCGCGCTGCGCTCGAAGATCACCGGCACGGTGGCCAGGCTGATCACGTTGTTCACGACGGTGGGCTTGCCCAGAAACCCCTCCAGCGCGGGCAGCGGCGGCTTGGCGCGCACCGTGCCGCGCTTGCCCTCCAGGCTGTTCAAGAGGCTGGTCTCCTCGCCGCAGACATAGGCGCCGGCGCCCTTGCGGATCTCCATGTCGAAGGCCCGGCCCGATCCCAGCACGTCGGGCCCCAGCAGGCCGCGCGCCCGGGCGATGCGCACGGCCTCGGTCATGACGCGGATCGCGTCGGGATATTCACTGCGCAGATAGACATAGCCGCGCGTCGCGCCCACGCCCAGACCGGCGATCACCATGCCCTCGATCAGGGTGAAGGGGTCGCCCTCCATGATCATCCGGTCGGCGAAGGTGCCGCTGTCGCCCTCATCGGCATTGCAGACGATGTATTTCTGATCCGCCACCGCGCCCGCCACGGTCTGCCACTTGATGCCGGTCGGAAAGCCCGCCCCGCCGCGCCCGCGCAAGCCGCTGGCGGTGACCTCGGCCACGATCTCAGCGCCGTCCATGCCGATGGCGCGGTGCAGGCCCGCCAGCCCGCCATGGGCGGCATAATCGTCCAGATCCAACGGGTCGATCACCCCGCAGCGCGCGAATGTCAGCCGCGTCTGGCGGGCGAAGAAGGGAATCTCCTCGACCGGGCCATGCCCCTCCAGCGTCCCGTCCAGCAGCGCCGCCACATCGGCGGGCGCGACCGGGCCATAGGCCAGCCTCTGCCCGTCACGCTCGATCTCGACCAAGGGTTCCAGCCAGACCATCCCGCGCGATCCGTTGCGGATCAACTGCACGTCAACGCCCCGCGCGGCGGCCTCGCGCGCCACCGCCTTGGCCACGTCATCCGCGCCAAGCGCGCGGGCGGCGCTGTCCATCGGCACCCAGACCTTCATGCGCCCAGCTCCCGCACCAGCCGCTCGGGCGTGACGCGGCCGATCACCCGGTCGCCGATCATCGCCGCCGGCGCGCAGGCGCAGAGGCCCAGGCAATAGACCGGCTCGACCGTCACCGCGCCATCAGGCGTGGTGCCGTGCCAATCGACGCCCAACCGCACCAAGGTCTCGGCGGCCATGCCTGCCCCGCCCATCGCCTGACAGGCCTCGGCACGACAGATCTTCAGCACCTGCCGGCCCGCCGGATGGTCGCGGAAATCGTGATAGAAGCTGATGACGCCCAGCACCTCGGCCCGGCCCAGGTTCAGGATATCGGCCAGGACCGGCACGGCGGCGGCGGGCACATGGCCCCATTCCTCCTGGATCGCGTGCAGCATCGGCAGCAGCGGCCCCTCCAGCCCCGCCAAGGGGGTCACGAGGTCGCGGATGTCCCGGGGGTCGATATCGCTGGCTGGCGCGGCGTCACGCATGGCTGGTCCTTTTAATGTCGACCCAGTCAACGCGTCATTACACGCCAAATCAATATCGTTCTTCCGTCGGACGATAGGCCCAGCCTATCGAACCATGCGCCGCGCCTCGGTCAGCAGGGCCTCCAGCACGGGGGTATGCGGCTCGCGCCACGGCGCGATCAGGCCCACCGCATGGCCCGCGCCCGCATCCTGCAGCGGCACCAGCGTCAAGGGCTTGCCCTGCGCCAGAAACCCCGCGATGTCGCGCGGCAGGATGGTCAGCCAGCCCCCGGCCAGCACCTGCGAGACCAGCACCACCGTCGAATTGGATTCCACCGTGGCCAGTGGCGTCACCCCGGCCTCAGCCAGGCGGCGGTCGATGATGCGGCGGTTCTGCATGTCGGGGGTCAGCAGGCACAGCCGCTGGCCGTCCAGCGCCTGCCAGCCGATCCCCGCGCCCCCGGCCAGCGGGTGATCGCGGGGCGCGACCAGACAGTACCGTTCGTCATAAAGCGGCACCGCGCTGACCCGGCCCAGAGGTTCGTTGTCCAGATAGGAAATCCCGGCATCCACGGCCAGATCCTCGATCATCTGCAGGATCTCGGCCGAGCTGCGCGACAGGATCGTCAGCCCCACATTCGGATGCGCCGCCCCATAGCGCGCCGCCAGCCGCGCGGCCCAGGTCAGCGCCGTGGGCACGACCGCGATGCGCAGCCGCCCCGACAGGCCGTGGCGCGTGGCGCGCATCTCGTCGCGCAGCTGGCGGGCATCGCCCACGATGCGCCGCGCCCAGACCAGCGCCGCCTGCCCCTCGGGCGTCAGGCCGCCATAGCGCGATCCGCGAAAGATCAGCAGGACGCCCAGGGTTTCCTCCAGCTGCTTGATCCCGGCGGAGAGGCTGGGCTGGGTGATGCCCAGGGACGCGGCGGCGCGGCCGAAATGGCCCTCCTTGGCGACGGCCAGGAACATCTCCAGCTTGTCGATCATCGCGCGCCCCCCTGTGGGATCGCAGGTTGCACCGGGGCGCGGGTGGCTGCAAGTCTGGGGCAATGACGCGCATCCTGCTGATCCACGGCGCATGGCATGACGGCCGGTGCTGGGCCGGGCTGGCCGCCGCGCTGCGGGCGCGGGGCTGGGCGCCGGTCTGCCCCGACCTGCCGGGCGGGGCGGAGACGACGCTGCGGGACTGCATCGACGCGCTGCCCGACGCACCGGTGGTGCTGGGCCATTCCATGGGCGGCATCCTGGCCGAGGCGCTGGCGCAGCGGCATGCGCCGCGCCTGCTGATCCATCTGTGCAGCTATCTGCCGCTGCCGGGCGACAGCCTGGCCGCGCTGGACCGGCTTCTGCCCGCCCCGACGCGGGCCTGGCCGCGCGACGCGCAGGGGCGGCTGGTCCTGCCGCCGGATGCGGCGCGGCGGATGATGGGCACCGACCCCGCGCTGCTGCGGCCCCAGCCCTTGGGCCCGATGCGCGCGCCCCTGCCCGGCCCGGCGCGGGCGGCGACCGCGCGGCACTACATCCTGTGCCGCCGCGACCGGGCCATCCCCCCGGCGCTGCAGCGCGCGATGATCATCCGGGCGGGGGTCGACCGGGTCCATGCCCGGCCTTGGGATCACGCGCCCTTCCTGTCGGACCCCGCGGGCCTGGCCGCGCTGATCGACCGGATTGGCGGGATGGCGCCGCCCCGCAAAGGTTAGTCGCCGCCCGCAGGAACGACCCGGCCACCCATGTGTTGCCCTTGCCCAGGCAATCTGAAGGAGAACGCCGTGAAGACCTCGATGATCGCTCTTGCCGCCGCCCTGTCGATGGGCACCGCCGCGCTGGCCCAGGATGCCGGCACCCCCGATGCCGGACAGGTCGCCGGTGCCGAGGCCATGGCCGATTGGCAGGAGATCGACGATTCCGTGATGGTGACCCAGCTGAACGCCACCGCCGACGATGTCGACGACATGGACGTCTATGACGCCGAAGGCACCAAGATCGGCGAAGTCGAAAAGGTGCTGGGCACCTCGGCCGAGACGCCCGGCGCGCTGGTCGTCGATTTCGACGATGACAGCGTCTATGGTGACGGCGACCGGGTCGTGCCGCTGGAATACCTGTCGATGACCGACGACCGCCTGACCCTGTCGGCCGAAGCCGACGTGGCCGGCTTCGAAGGCTGGGACGACTGACGGTTCAGCCCGGATCGGCGATCACCGCAAGGCAGTCGCCGGTCTGGACCAATCCCGGAAAATGCCGCGCCGCGACCAGACCGCCGCGCTGCGCGGTGACCGTGACCGGGGCGACCCCGGTCCGGTCCACGGGCCAGATGCGGGCCAGGGGCTGACCCTCGGCCACCATGTCGCCCAGATCGGCCAAGGGCTGGATCATCCCGTCGCCGGTCGCGAAATGGAAACAGTCGTCATCCGGCATGGACAGCATCCGGCTGTCATCCGCCCCCTCGACCGACCCGGCCAGGATGCCCGCATGGCGCAGCAGGTTCAGCGCCCCGCGATGCGCGATCCGGGCCGAGACCGCGGTCACCGTCCCCCCGCCCCCAAGCTCGGTCGTCACGAAGGTCTTGCCGCGACCCTCGACCGCAGTGTCGAACATGCCGACCGCGTCGATCTCGCGCATCATCATCGACCATGGCGCGCCGAAGGCCCGCATCGCCGCGGTGCAGGCCGCCTGCTGATCGGCGTCATCCAGGTAATGCGCCGCCGCGTAGGGCAGGAAATCCAGCGTCTTGCCGCCCGAATGGTAATCCAGCACGATATCGGCCAAGGGGACCAACTCGCTGTCGATGTAATGGGCGATCTTCTGCGTCACGCTGCCATCGGCGCGGCCGGGAAAACACCGGTTCATGTTGACCCCGTCCACCGGGCTGACCCGCGTTCCCGCCCGGATCGCGGGGGCGTTCATGAAGGGCAGGATGATGACCCGCCCGGTCACGTCGCCGGGCTCCAGCTCCCATGCCAGCTGCTGCAGGGCGACGGGGCCCTCGTATTCGTCGCCGTGATTGCCGCCGGTCAGCAGGGCGGTCGGCCCCTCGGCCCCGCGGATCACGGTGATGGGGATCATCACGCTGCCCCATGCGCTGTCATTGCGCGAATGGGGCAGGCGCAGGAACCCGTGATGCTTGCCGGGCGCGTCCAGCGGGATGGTCGGGCGGATCGGGGTCATGACTTCACCAGCATGCGGCGGGGGATGGAACAGAACAGCTCCGGCTCGGCATCGGTGATGACCAGGGATTCCGTGGTCTCGTAGCCCCAGCCCTCCATCCAGAGGCCCGTCATGAAATGGAAGGTCATGCCCGGCTTCAGCTCGGTCCGGTCGCCCCGGCGCAGCGACATGGTGCGTTCGCCCCAATCGGGCGGATAGGACAGCCCGATCGGATAGCCGGTGCGGTTGTCCTTGACGATGCCGTATCGGTCCAGGACCGTGAAGAAGGCATTGGCGATATCCTCGCAGGTATTGCCCGCGCGGGCGGTGCCCAGGCCCGCCTCCATCCCCTCCAGCACGGCCTTCTCGGCCTCCAGCATCTCCTGCGGGGGCTTGCCCAGAAAGATCGTGCGCGACAGCGGCACATGGTATCGCTGGTAACAGCCGGCGATCTCGAAGAAGGTGCCCTCGTCGGGCTTCATCGGCTGGTCGTCCCAGGTCAGGTGCGGGGCCGCGGCATCGGGCCCCGAGGGCAGCAGCGGCACGATGGCGGGATAATCGCCGCCATGGCCCGACCATTCGTCATAGCGCAGCCCGCTGTCATAGATCTCGGCCACCAGATCGCATTTGCGCATGCCGACCTCGATCTTGTCGGCGATGCGGCGATGCATGCGTTCGACGATGCGCGCGGCCTTGCGCATGTATTGCAGCTCCTTGGGGGTCTTGATGGCGCGCTGCCAGTTCACCAGGCCCGTGGCGTCCAGGATCTGCGCCTCGGGCAGGCCGTCGCACAGGCGCTGATGCGCGCGGGCCGTGTACCAGTAATTGTCCATCTCGACCCCGATGAAGCCGCGATGCCAGCCCTTGTCGGCCAGCTGCGCCCACAGGTAATCCATCGGATGGCGTTCCACCGACTGCACGTAATGGTCGGGATAGCCGATGATGTGATCGTCGCTCATCCAGACGGTGCGCAGCGCGCCCTGGGCGTCCTGGCCGCGCCCGAACCAGATCGGCGCCCCCGTCGGGCCCACGATCACGCATTGATGCACATAGAAGGACCAGCCGTCATAGCCGGTCAGCCAGGCCATGTTGGACGGATCGCTGACGATCAGCAGATCCAGCCCCAGCTTTTCCATGCTGGCGCGGGTCTTTCGCAGGCGCTCCTCGTATTCGGCGGTCGAGAAGCGTTCGGGGGTCCTTTGCAGTTCCGGCATTGTCGTGCTTTCGCAAACAGGGGTGGAAGGATGCTACCAGGTGCGGGCGCGAAACAGCGCCCCCGGCCCTGCGGCGGGGATGCGGACGCGGTCCAGCATCGCCCAGAACAGCGCCTGGTTGGCCGAGATGACGGGCTTGCCCAAGCGCCGTTCCAGATCGTCGATCAGGCCCAGGGCGGGCAGCGCGGTGCAGGACAGAAACAGCGCCTGCGCGTCGGGGTGGTCGGCGGCGATGGCCATTTCCGTCACCTCGGCGGGCGACAGGCGGGCCATGTCGCGGTCATCGGCATGGCCCATGCTGGCGCGGCGCAGGACCGCGATGCCGTGGCGCGTCAGCCAATCCGCGACCAGTTCGGTCGTCGCCGCCAGATAGGGCGTCATCAGCGACACCCGCCCCACCCGCAGCGCGCGCATGCCCCGCAAGGCGGCCTCGGCCGGGCTGGAGACGGGGGCCCGCCCCCGGGCCGCCTCCGCGACCGCATCGCCCAGAACGGCCGCGGCCGAGGTGCAGCCGAAGCCGATCCCCGACAGCGGGATGCCCGGCACCAGCAGGTCCATCGCATCGGCGATGCGCGGCCCGGTGGCGCGCAGGTTCGCCTCGGTCGTGGGGTTGTCGAAGGCGATGCGCGTCACATGCAGCCGGGTGCCCTGCGGCATCAGGCGGGCGGCATCGCCCTCGATGGTCAGGTCGGTCGCCAGCGCGACCAGCCCGAACCGGTTCAGGTTGTCCTGCATCGCCATGGGATCATCGCGCCAGGTCGCGCAGGAACAGCGCGATCTGGGGGAACAGGATCAGCAGCACCGAGACGCAGAGCAGGATCGCGATGAAGGGGGGCGTGCCGCGGATCACCTCCCAATAGGGGCGCTTGAAGACGGCGATGGCGGTGAAGATGTCACAGCCGAAGGGCGGCGTCGCGCTGCCGATGGCGACCTGCAGCGTGATGATCGTGCCGACCAGCACCGGGTCCAGCCCGGTCGCCCGCACCACCGGCGCAAAGATCGGCACCAGGATCAGGATGACCACGATCGGGTCCACGAACATGCAGCCGATAAAGAAGGCGATCGAGATGGTAATGAGGACGCCGTAAGGCCCCATCTCGTCGATGCCGATGCCGCCCAGCACGGCCTGAGGGATCTGGGCGAAACTGATGACATAGCTGAAGGCCGCCCCCGCGCCGACCAGGATGAAGACCACCGCCGTGATCAGCCCGGTCGATTTCGCCGTCGCGTAAAGCTGCCTGGGCGAGACCTGGCGGAAGACGATCATCTCCAGCACCACGGCATAGAGCACGCAGGCCGCCGCCGCCTCGGTGGGGGAAAAGACGCCGCCATAGATGCCGCCGATGATGATGGCCGGAAAGCCCAGGGGCCAGATCGCGCGGCGCATCGCGCGCAGACGCACGCTCCACGGCGCCTTGGGTTCGGTCGGCACGTCGTGGCGGACCGCATAGATATAGGCATAGGCCGAGAACAGCGCCAGGATCAGCAGCCCCGGCCCGATCCCCGCCAGGAACAGCTCGGAGATCGAGGTGCCGGACACGACGCCATAGATGATCATCCCGATGGAGGGCGGGATCAGGAAGGCGATGTCGGAGGCGTTGATGATCAGCGCCAGGCTGAAGCGGTCGGAATAGCCCGCCTTCAGCAGGCGCGGGCGCAGCGGGCCGCCCACGGCCACGACGGTCGCCTGCGTCGATCCCGACACCGCGCCGAACATCGTGCAGGCCCCGGCGGTGGATATCGCCAGCCCGCCCTTGACATGGCCCAGAAAGGCCATGACCAGGTCGATCAGCCGTTCCGCCGATTGGCCGCGGGTCATGATCTCGGCCGCGAAGATGAACATCGGCACCGCGATCAGGCTGGCGGGCTGGATGCCCGCAATGACCTGCGCGACCAAGGTCTGCAACTGGTCGATCCCGCCGAAGATGCCGACGAAACCCACCATCGCCCCGATGATCAGCGGGACCATCATCGGGAATCCCAGCAGCAGCAGGACCACCATCGTCCCCAGGATCGCGGCGGTCATGCGCCCTTCCTCCGGGGATCAAGGTCATAACCCTCGCGCGTGGCGGTGGACAGCCAGATGTCGCGGTCGGTCAGGTTCTTGTAGGCGGTCAGCGCATATTGCAGCCCGGTCAGGAAGAACCCCGCCGGAACCCAGATGATGATCCACCATTGCGGTATGCGCAAAGCGGGCAGCACCCGCCCCCGCCCGGCCTGGGTCTGGACATAGCCCAAGGCATACCAAGCCAGCAGGAACAAAAGCCCCGCCGTGACCGCGGCGATCAGCACCATCATCGCGCGCCGCGCCGGGTCGGGCAGCATGTCGGTGATGGCCGACATGCGGATATGCCGCCCGTGCCGCGCCGCATAGGACATGCCGGCGAAGGTGATCAGCACGATCAGCGCCTGGTTCACCTCCTCCGAGAAATAGAGCGAGCGGCCGAAGACATAGCGCCCCACCACATTGGCCGTGACGTTCAGCGCCATGGCCAGCACGCCCAGGGCCAGCGCCACGGATTCGATCCGCGCGATGGCCTTGTCCAGCAGGCCCAGTGGCCCCGGCAGGCCGGATTCATACAGGCTGTCGTCGATATCGTCCTGGGCAAGCGGCATCTCGGCCGCGGCCAGGATCGCGGGATCGGTGCCCCCGGACGTGGTGCCGCCGGGATCGGGCCGCTTGGATGCGGGGTCGCGCGTCATGGGATGTCCTTGGGCGGGGGGATCGGGCGACGCGGCCCCGCGCGGGGGCCGCGTCCTTGGTCAGGGGGTCACTCGGCGGCGGCGTCCAGGTCGGCCTTCATCTGGTCCAGCACCTCCTGGGCGCGCGGGCCGCCGATCTCCAGGAAGGTCGCCTCGACCTGCTCGGCCGTGTCGCGGAAGGGGGCGCGCTCCTCCTCGGACAGGGTGGTGACGGTGATCGAGGGCTTGGCCTCCATGATCGCCTCCAGCGAGGATTCGGTCAGCCCCTGCTGGTATTCCAGGATATGGTCGAAGGCCGCCGCGGTGGCGTTGCGGATCAGTTCCTGATCCTCCTCGGGCAGGCCGTCGAAGAATTCCTTGTTGGCCATCAGCGCGGTGGTGAAGTTGTTGTGGCCCATCCGCGTGATGTGGTCCTGGACCTCGTACATGCGGGTGGATTCGATGAAGAAGGCCGGGTTTTCCTGCGCGTCGACGATGCCGGTCTGAAGCCCGCCATAGACCTCGCCCCAAGGCAGCGGCGTGGGCGTCGCGCCAAAGGCCTGATAGCTGCTGACCAGCAGAGGGTTGGTCATCACCCGCACCTTCACGTCGTCGAAATCGGCGGGCGATCCGATCGGGCGGTCGGATGTCACCATCACCTCGCCCTCGGGATACATGGTCAGCAGCTCCAGCCCCTGATCGGCGTAAAGCTCGGGGAAGATGCTGTTGATCGTCTCGCTCTCGCGGAAGAAGCGGAACAGCTGATCCTCGTCCTCGGGCAACAGATAGGGGACGAAGAAGACCTGCGCCTCGGGGATCAGCGCGCCGGTGAAGCCGGGCGACTGGTTCACGAATTGCAGGATGCCCGCTTGAGTCTGTTCCAGGATGTTGTCGGATTCGCCCAAGGTGCCAAAGGGGAACAGCTGGACCTCGTGGTCGGAATTGGCCTCGACCTCCTCCTTGAACTTCTGGGCGAAGACGCCCTGCACCTCGTCCAGCGCCTCCTCGAAGGCATAGCGCCACGTGTCGGCCATGGCGGTGCCGGATGCCAGGATCAGCGCGGTCATGCTGGCGGCGGTAAGGGTCTTGAAACGCATCGGTCTCTCCTGTTGGTGGGGGGCCTTTGGGCGGCCCCTGATGGCAGGATTCGGGGCCGGTCCGGCCCGCTCCGCCTTGATGCCGAGAGTTCGGCGCAAGCGGATTCCAAGTCAATTGCTAGATTAAATCATGACAATTTCGGGACCGGCTGTCAAACCGATGGCCCGCCGGGCGCATCCCCGACCGGCAGGATCGCCGCAAGGTTGCGCAGCGCCCGGTCCAGATCGCCCATCCCCGCACCCCCCAGGGACAGGCGCAGCGCGGGCCCCGAGGGCAGCACGCCAAAGCCCGATCCGGGCGCCACGGCCACCTGCCGGTCCAGCGCCGCGCGCACCAGCGCGGGCTCGTCCGCGCCGGGCGGCAGGACCAGCCAGCGATGCAGCCCATGCGGAAAGCCCTGCGCGCGCGGCCCCAAATGGCGCAGGGCCAGGCGGTTGCGCGCGGTCAGCTCCGCCCGCTGCGCCTCCAGCAGGGCATCGGCGGTGCCGCCGGTGATCCAGTCCTGCGCGATCTCGGCCATCAGGGGCGTGGCCATCCAGGACAGGGACAGATGCCGGTTCAGCGCGGCCTCTGCCCAATTTTCGGGCATCGCCAGAAAACCCAGCCTCAGCCCCGGCGACAGGCATTTCGACAGGCCGGTGAAATAGAACCCCCGCTCGGGGGCAAAGCTGGAAAGCGCAGGCGGGCGGCGCGGCGGCATCGGCCCGGTCGGGTCGCTTTCCAGGATCGCCAGGCCGGCGGCGGCGGCGGCGCGGGCCAAGGCCTCGCGCCGGTCGCGCGGCATGATCGCGGCGCGCGGCCCGCCGCCCGAGGGCAGCAGGAACACCGCCTTCATCCGCCCCCCCGCCGCCCGCGCCGCATCCAGCAGCGCGTCGGGCAGCATCCCATCGGCATCCGTTGCCACCCCCCGCAGGCGCAAATGCAGGTGCTGGGCCGCGGGCTTCAGCGTGTGGCAGGTGACGGCCTCGGTCGCGATGATGTCGCCGGGCTGGGCCACGGTCATCAGCGCCACGAACATCGCGGGCGTTGTGCCATTGGTGATCAGGATGCGCTGCGCCGGGACGACCATGCCGCAGCGCGCCAGCCAGGCCGCCGCCATGCCGCCATAGAGCGACATCGTCTGGCGCGGGCGAAAGGACAGCATCGCCGGATCGGGCAGCCGGTCCGACAGGCGCATCAAGGTCTCGGCCCAGGCCTGCCGGATCAGGGGCAGCGCGACAGGCGTCATCATCGACAGGTCCACCGGCGGGCGGTCGGTGGGGGCGCGGAACCACGGCACCTCGATCGTCTCGCGCGGGCCTGCGCGCACGAAGCTGCCCCGCCCGACCTCGCCGGATATCAGGTCGGCGCGGATCAGCTCCTCATAGGCGCGGCTGACGGTCTGGACGGAAACGCCCAATTGCCAAGCCAGATCGCGATGCGGCGGCAGGCGCTGGCCGGGGCGCAGGCTGCCCGCGTCGATCGCCGCCGCGATCCCTTGGGCCAGGCTGCGATAGGCGGGGCGGGTGATGTCATCCTTGCGGAGCGGCCAATGCGACATGGGCACAGGATCGCCCCGCGCGGCCCGATTGACAAGCGCCCGCCCGCCGGGAACAAGCAGGCATGATCCCGCCCCGCGCCCCCCGTCTGGACGACCGCGACATCGCCATCCTGGCGGTCCTGTCGCGCGAGGGGCGCATCGCCAAGACCGATCTGGCCCAACGCGTGAACCTGTCCCCCACCCCGGCCTGGGAGCGGATGCGGAAACTGGAACGCGCGGGCCTGATCCGCGGCTATCGCGCGACGGTCGATCTGGGCGCGCTCGGGCCGCATGTGCAGGTCTTCGTCACGGTGGAACTGGACAGCCACCGCGCCGAGAGCTTTCAGATCTTCGAACGCGTGATCGCCCGGACCCAGGCCGTCACCGGCTGCTGGGCGATCGGGGGGGGCTATGATTACCTGATGCTGGTCATCGCCCGCGACGTGGCCGATTTCCAGGACCTGATGGACGGGCTCTTGGAAAGCCGCGCGGGCCTCAGGCGCTATTTCAGCTATATCGTCACCAAGCCGGTGAAGGACGAGCCGCCGTCCTCCGCCCTGATCTAGAGGAATCCTCGGGCCGCGCGGCAGGGGCCAGAGGATTCCTCTGCCCCGCGCCCGGTCTTCAGGCGAAATCCCCTGCCCGCCCGCGCCAGACTGCGCGAAAGCACGCAAAGGGGGCACGCCATGCTGGACCAGACCGACACGCTGAAGGACCGCCTGCAGGACACCGCCCTGCTGCCCGGCGCGGGGGATTTCGCGGCCCAAGGCCGGCTGGCCGTGCGGGACCCTGCGACAGGCAGCGTCATCGCCCAGGTCGCCATCAGCGATCAGACCGGCGCCCGCGCGGCGGTCGATGCCGCGCAGGCGGCCTTTGCCGACTGGTCGGCAATGCTGCCGCAGAAACGCGCCGCGATCCTGCATCGCTGGCACGCGCTGATCCTTGAGGCGCGCGAGGATCTGGCCCGAATCATGGTCGCCGAGCAGGGCAAGCCCATCAGCGAGGCGCGGGGCGAGATCGACTATGCCGCCAGCTTCGTGCAGTTCTATGCCGAAGAGGCTTCGCGCCCCAATATCGAGGGCGTGACCAGCCACCTGTCTGATGCCGAAATGGAGCTGTGGCGCGAACCCGTGGGTGTGGCCGCGCTGGTGACGCCGTGGAATTTCCCCAGCGCGATGATCACCCGCAAGGCCGCCGCCGCCCTTGGCGCGGGCTGCACGGTGGTCATCCACCCCTCGGCCGAGACGCCCCTGTCGGCGCTGGCGCTGGCGGTGCTGGCGCAGCGGGCGGGGTTCCCCGATGGCGTGGTGAACACGGTGATCGGGGATGCGGCGACCATCGTCGGTGAATGGACCGCGGATGCGCGGGTGCGGGCGCTGTCCTTTACCGGCTCGACCGAGGTGGGGCGGCTGCTCTATCGTCAATCGGCGGATACGGTGAAGCGGCTGGTGCTGGAACTAGGCGGGCACGCGCCCTTCATCGTCTTTCAAGGCGCCGATCTGGACCGCGCCGTGGCCGAGGCGATCAAGGCGAAATTCGCGACCTCGGGCCAGGATTGCCTGGGCGCGAACCGCTTCTATATCCACCGACCCGTCTATGAGGCGTTCTGCGCCCGCTTCACGGCGGCGGTGGAAAAGCTGACCTTGGCGCCGGGGATGCAGGATGCCGATCTGGGGCCGCTGATCCATGACCGGCAGGTGGCCAAGCAGCAGGCCCATGTCGATGACGCGGTGACGCGCGGCGCGCGGCTGCTGACCGGGGGCCGGGTGGATGACGCCCAGGGGCCGCTCTTCTATCTGCCGACCGTGCTGGCCGATGTGTCTGATGATGCCGCGATCATGCGCGAGGAGACCTTCGGCCCCGTCGCCGCCCTGACCCCCTTCGACAGCGAGGACGAGGTGATCGCGCGCGCGAATGACAGCGAATACGGGCTGGTCGCCTATGTCCACAGCATGGATCCGCGCCGGATCTATCGCCTGACGCGGGCGCTGCAATACGGGATGGTGGCGGTGAACCGCACCAAGGTCACTGGCGCGCCGATCCCCTTCGGGGGCATGAAGCAATCGGGCATCGGCCGCGAGGGCGCGCGCCAAGGCCTCGAGGCCTTCACCGAAATCAAGTATGTCTGCCGTGACTGGGCGTGAAAGGAACTGCCATGCTGACCAATGACG
This sequence comes from Paracoccus aestuarii, assembly GCF_028553885.1. Lineage (NCBI taxonomy): Bacteria > Pseudomonadati > Pseudomonadota > Alphaproteobacteria > Rhodobacterales > Paracoccaceae > Paracoccus > Paracoccus aestuarii. The sequence continues at coordinate 1,545,450 of NZ_CP067169.1, read as the reverse complement.
AACTGGCGAAATGGGACCGCGAGAACTTCATGCATCCCTCGACCCATCTGGCGCAATTCGCCCGTGGCGAGGCGCCGCAGCGGATCGTGACCGGGGGCGAGGGCTGCCATATCACCGACCGCGACGGCAACCGCCTGCTGGACGGCTTCGCGGGGCTCTATTGCGTGAATGTGGGGTACGGACGCAAGCAGATCGCCGATGCGATCGCGAAACAGGCGCATGAGCTGGCCTATTACCACGCCTATGCGGGGCATGGGTCCGAGGCGTCGATCACGCTGGCCAAGATGGTGATGGATCGCGCACCCGCCGGCATGGCGCGGGTCTATTTCGGCCTGGGCGGTTCGGATGCGAACGAGACCAACGTCAAGCTGGTCTGGTATTACAACAACATCCTGAACCGCCCGCAGAAAAAGAAGATCATCAGCCGCTGGCGCGGCTATCACGGATCGGGCCTGGTCACAGGCAGCCTGACCGGGCTGGAGCTGTTTCACAAGAAGTTCGACCTGCCCTTGGCGCAGGTGATCCATACCGAGGCGCCCTATTACTTCCGCCGCCCCGATGCCGCGATGTCCGAGGCCGATTTCACCGCCCATTGCGTCGAACGCCTGGAGGCGCTGATCGAGGCCGAGGGCGCGGACACGATCGCGGCCTTCATCGGCGAGCCGATCCTGGGCACCGGCGGGATCGTCCCGCCCCCGGCGGGATACTGGGAGGCGATCCAGAAGGTGCTGGCGCGCCACGACATCCTGCTGATCGCGGATGAGGTGGTGACGGGCTTCGGGCGGCTTGGCACGATGTTCGGCAGCGACCATTACGGCATGAAGCCCGACCTGATCACCTGCGCCAAGGGGCTGACCAGTGCCTATGCGCCGCTGTCGGCAACCATCGTGGGCGAGCGGATGTGGACGGTGCTGGAACAGGGCACGGACGAGAACGGCGTGCTGGGTCATGGCTGGACCTATTCCGCCCATCCCATCGGCGCGGCGGCGGGTATCGCCAACCTGGAGCTGATCGACGAGCTGGGGCTGGTCGGGAATGCGGGCCGGGTCGGTGCCTATTTGAACCGGCGGATGGCCGAGGCGGTGGGCGCGCACGCCCATGTCGGCGAGGTGCGCGGCGAGGGGATGCTCTGCGCGGTCGAGCTGGTGGCCGACCGCGAGGCGCGTCGGTTCTTCGACGCATCCGAGGGCAAGGGCGCCAAGGTCGTGGCGGCGATGCTGAAGCGCGGCGTGATCGCGCGGGCCATGCCGCAGGGCGACATCCTGGGCTTTGCCCCGCCCCTGTGCCTGACCGAGGCCGAGGCCGACCGCATCGTCGCGGTGACCGCCGAGGCGCTGGCCGAGGTGCTGGGCTAGATTGCGTCCCGCGGAGGACCGGGGGGGCTGACGCGCCCCCCCGGACCCCCTGCGCGCCGCACGAGATCCGCGGGCCGGTCCACGTCCCGCAGCAGGCCCGGCGCGGGCAGCATCCGGTCGGGCGGCAGATCGGCCAGCAGGCGCCCCGCCCCCTGATCCCCCTTGAGCGCCATCAGCTGCGGCAGCATCGTGGCGGGAAAGCAGGCGGGCGGCATGGGGCGGGCGCCGTCATGGCTGCAGGCCGGGGCGTCGTCGGTGGCGCGGGCCAGCACCGCGTCCAGATGGGCGGCGGTGACATCGGGCATGTCGCCGAGCGCGATCAGCAGGCGGTGTGCGCCCGCGGCCGCCCGCAGACCCGCGTGCAGGCTGTCCGATTGCAGGCCCGGCGCGATGCGGCAGAGGGTGAAGCCCGCCAGATGCGGAACCAGCGCGTCACTGGTGATGACGGCGATGCGGTGATCCAGCGTGGCCCGGCGCATCGCATCGGCGGCGTGATGGATCAGGGGGCTGCCGTCCAACGGGGCCAGCAGCTTGTCCTGCGGGCCGAAGCGGCGCGAAGCGCCTGCGGCCAGCAGGATGCCGGTTCGGATCACGGCAGGCGCGCCTCGTAGGCGGCCAGGATCTGGGTCAGCGTCGATGCGGCGATCAGCCTTGGGTCGCGCCCCTGCCCCACCACGCCGATCGGACCGTGCAGCCGGTCCAGATCGGCCCGGGCCACACCTTGGTCCGCCAGCGCCCGCAGCCGCGCATCCTGCGCCCGCGTCGATCCGAGCGCGCCGATATAGAAGGCATCCGATTGCAGCGCGCGGATCAGGGGCGGCAGCTCTCGGTCGTGATCGTGGAACAGGGTCACCACGGCGCTGTGGGCATCGGGGCGCGCCTCGCGGCCCAGGATGGGCAGGTCCAGCGCCGCGACCAGGGCGGTCAGGGCATTGGCCTCGTCGCCCTCGCCATGGATCTGGAAGGCGGGGGGCGGCGGCAGGGTCAGGTGGAAATCCTCGGCATCCGGCTGATCGGCGCGGCAGGGCTGGCCGCTGCGCAGGTTCACGCACCAATGGCCCGTGCGGCGGCGGATCCGGTCGTCCCAGATCGCCCCCAGCCAATCCGGGTCGGGCCTGTGGATCAGCGCGATCCGCACCGACCCCCCGCAGGGCAGCGGCAGATCCACCGGCCCCCCCTGGCCATAGGTCAACCGCGTTACCGGGCCGGGACGGTCCAGATGCACCGCGATATCGGCATCGATGCAGCCCGCCCCCAGCCTACCCACCCGCGCCCCGTCCGGCCACAGCGCCATCATGGCGCCGGGGCGGCGCGGAAACCCGCCCTCGGCCGCAATCAGCAGGGCCAGCGACCCGCCGGGGCGGCGCAGCAGCGACTTGATCGGGCAGTCTCCGACGGCGGCGATGGGGGATGAGATGGACATGGCGGGCTTTCGGACAAGGCTTGAACGGGCCCTCGGGGACCAAGAATGCAGCCTAACGCCCGAAGGGGCCAAAACGATGCACGAAAACCGCGCCGGGCATCATTCAGGACAGGGCTGTTCAGCCGCGCCCCATCGCAGCACGTCGTCGATATGGGCCTGCAGGCCGAAGGGCGCGGGTTCGCGCCCGCCGCCGGGGGCGAAACCCCATGCGACGAAGCCGCCATGGGATGCGTCCTCCTGCAGGTGTTCGGCGATCTGGACCCAGTCCCGGCCGCCATTCATCGCCGGGTCGCGCAGCTGGCGGCAGACCTGGCCGCTGGTCAGGCCGAACCAGGCCATCTCGACCGGCGGCAGGTGCCAGTCGACCATGGCGTTGGGCGCTTGGCGCGGATCGGATTCCAGCGTCGAGGCGGTGATGTGGCAGGTGGCGCAGGGCAGCGTCTCGATGCCCATGCGGCTGTCGCCGGCGCTGATATTCATGCCATGCGGGGTCGTGCGGGGATAGTCGGGGCCGGACCACATGGGCCGGTGATCGTCCCCCACATGGCAATTGGCGCAGCGCGGATGGGACATGACCTGCCACGCGCGGTCCCATGCCGCCAGCCCATCATCGCGGCTGACCGATCCCGCGACCGGCGGCGCCACGACCGAGGGCATCACCCCCTCGGCCCCCGCGGGGGCGGCCAGGACCAAAGCCAGCGCCAGCCCCCGGATCATGCGAAGGCCATCTGGTTCTGGAACGGCAGCTGGCGCAGGCGCCGCCCCGTCGCCGCATGGATCGCATTGCCCAAGGCCGCGGCGGCGGGGGGCACGCCCGGCTCGCCCAGTCCGCGCAGGGGGCCGTTCTCCAGCAGGCGGACCTGGACCTGGGGCGTCTGGTGCATGCGCATCCCGTCATGGGCCCAGAAATTTGTCTGATCAGGGACATGGCCGCGATAGGTCAGCTCGCAATTCATCGCATGGCCCAGGCCGAACAGCATGCCGCCCGACAGCTGCGCCTCGGCATTCACGGGGTCCAGCACGGTGCCCACATCGGCCACCGCGACGGCGCGGTCGATGACCAGCCCCCGGGGCGTCGCGGTCACGTCGACCACCTGCGCGCAGGGCACGCCGAAAGACAGACAGAAGGCCACGCCGCGCCCCTGCCCCTCGGCCGGGCGGGGGCCGGTCCAGCCGGAAAGGCTGCGCGCCTCCTCCAGCACGGCGCGCGAGACGGGGTCGTCGCAGAGCGCGATCAGCCCGTCGAAGGGGTCGATGCCGCCCGCCACGAACAGCTCGTCCAAGGCCGATCCGATGAAGAAGCCGTTGGCCGATGCCCCGACCGAGCGCCAGCTGCTGACCGGGATGGTTTCCGGCGCGCGCAGGCCGGTGACGCGGAAATGGGGGATCGCCAGCGGCTGGTCCCAGGACCCGGTGGTGATGCTGGGATCGCCCCCCGGCGGCGCGCTGGCCACGCGCCCGAACCAGGACGCCACGACCGAGGGCGAGGCCACCGTCAGGTCCAGCGCCGTCACGCGCCCGTCCCGCACCTGGCCGCGCATCCGCGCGATCTGGGCGGGGCGGGGCTGGTCATGGGCGAAATCCTCCTCGCGCGTCCAGGTCAGCTTCACGGGGCGGTCGGGAAAGGCCATGGCGATCTGGACGGCCTGCAGGATGAAGTCCAGTTCCAGCCTCCGGCCGAAGCTGCCGCCGATCATCTGGTTTTCCAGCCGGATCGCGGATTCGGGCAGGCCGGTCAGCGCCGCCGCCTTCGAGACCGCGAAATCCGGCACCTGCGTGCCCGCCCAGATCGTGCAGCTATCCGTGGTGACCAGGACGGTGGCGTTCATCGGCTCCAAGGGCGCATGGGCCAGGAAGGGAACGCGGTATTCGGCGCTGATCGCATCCGCGCCCATCGCCGCGTCCACATCGCCATCGTCGCGGCGGCGGGTATCCACGCGGGCATCGGTGAAGGTCCGTTCCAGCGCGGCCCAGATCGCGTCCTGATCGCCGGGGCGGTCGGGCAGGACCCAATCCACCTCCAGCGCGCGGGCGCCTTGAAAGGCCGACCAGGTGTCGCGCGCGACGACGGCAACGCCGCCCTCGATCGGCAGGACGCGCAGCACGCCCGGCAGGGATTCGGCGGGCACCGCATCCAGCCGCGCCACGCCCCCGCCCCAAGGCGCCGCGCGGACGGTCGCATGGACCATGTCCGGCAGGGACAGGTCGATGCCGTAGACCTGGGTGCCGGTGGATTTCGCCACGATGTCGCCGCGCCGCATGGGCTGGCCCAGCAGGCGCCATTGCGACCGGCCGCGCAGCACGATGTCGGTCACGGGCTCGATCCCCGCCGCGTCCCGCGCCAGATCGGCATAGGGGATGGCAGTGCCGTCGGGCAGGATCACGCGCCCGTCCTCGGTCGTCAGATCGGCGCGGTCCAGCCCGTGACGTTGGGCTGCGGCCTGCTTCAAGGTCTCGCGCGCGACGGCGCCGGCCTGGCGCAGCTTGTCGAACCCGTCCGGCGTCGAGGTCGACCCCCCCGTCATCTGCCAGCCCAGCAGCCGGGACGGGATGTCCGCGGCGCCCCGCGCCGTGCGCGCCAGCCAGCCGTCATCGGTGGGGGCAAAGGGCATCATGTCGCCGATCAGCGCGCGGTTGTAATAGGTGCGGCTGACCGGGCCGGGCTCGATCCGGGCATCGGCGGGGTCGATGTCCAGCTCCTCGGCGATCAGGGCGGCCTGCATCCAGCGCGCGCCCTGGCCCTTGTCGGCGCGCGGCGCGATCAGGGTCACGCCATCCGCGTCGATGATCACATAGGGGTTCAGCGCCGCCCGGTCCGGCCCCAGATCGCCATGCGGGTCCGGCAGCGGCGAAAGATAGCGCCAGGCCCCGAAGGCCACGCCCCCCGCCACCGCGACCGATCCGATCAGAAAGCCCCGCCGCGCGGCCTTGGGCATGGGGGGCGTCTGATGTCGCGGGCGCGGCGGATTGCGGCGCGGATGCGGGGATAGGTCGCGCAGCGGCACAGATTGGCCGACATGGCGCGGTCGATATCCTCGTCCGTGGGGTCGTCGTTCAGCGCCAGCAGGGCGGCCGCCGACATGATCTGGCCCGATTGGCAATAGCCGCATTGGGCGACCTGCTCCTCGATCCAGGCGGCCTGGACGGGGTGCGGGTCCGCGGGCGTGCCAAGGCCCTCGATCGTGGTGATGTCGCCCGCCACGTCGCCGATGCGGATCTGGCAGGCGCGCACGGCCATGCCGTCCAGATGCACGGTGCAGGCGCCGCATTGCGCCACCCCGCAGCCGTATTTCGTGCCCGTCAGCCCCAGCATGTCGCGCAGCGCCCAGAGCAGCGGCATCTGCGGGTCGGCATCGCCCAGGTCGCGTTCTTGTCCGTTGACGATCAGTTTCATGGCCGGAATCTGGGGCAGCGCGGGCGCGGTTACAAGCACGAAGCGCGCGCCCCATGCAAAAGGCCGCCGATCCCCGAAGGATGGCGGCCCAAGCGGTCGGGTGGGGCAGATCTTACTTGATCTTGCCTTCCTTGTATTCGACATGCTGACGCACGACGGGGTCGTATTTCCGCACGGTCATCTTTTCGGTCATCGTGCGTGCGTTCTTCTTGGTCACATAGAAGTGGCCGGTGCCGGCGGAGGAATTCAGCCGGATCTTGATGGTGGTCGGCTTCGCCATGGTTATCGCTCCTGCTTCGGGGCAATCGCGCGCCGCAAACCCCGTAAAAATCCTGTAGAAGGCCGCCTTTTAGTCATGCGCGCGCCCGTGTCAACCGCAAATTGGCCCCAAGCTCATGCCAAGGCGTCGAAGCGGTATCCCGCCCCATCGGCCGCGATGGTGCCAAGGCCCCCGCCCGGCAGGTGGAACCCGGCGACCAGCAGCCCGCCATCCGCGATGTCGCGCAGCAGGGACAGGCGCGTGTCGCGGGCCGTCTCCGGGTCCTGGTCCGAGGGCGCGGGCTGGTCGGGGGCGTCCAGCGCCAGATGCCCGTTGCCCACCGCATCGCCCAGGACGATGGCCGGGCGGTCGCCATCGACCATCAGCGACATGTGCCCCGGCGTGTGGCCCGGCGTCATCCGCGCCCGGATCCCGGGCAGCAGGTCGTCGCCGTCATCGAACAGCACCACCCCTTCCAGCAGGGCCAGGCGGCGCGCGGCGCCCGCGGCAAAGCTGGCGCGATCCTCGCCGATCGTGCCGGCGGTGGCGGGATCGGTCCAATAGGCATGCTCGACGGCGCCCATCATCACCTGCGCGCGCGGAAAGGCCGGTTCGTCGAAATCGTCCAGAACCCCCCAGAGGTGATCGGGATGGCCATGGGTCAGGATCAGATGGGTGATGTCCTCGGGGGAAAGGCCCAGCTCCTCCAGCGCCTCGGGCAGGCGCCCGGCCGAGGCCATGAAGTCCGGCCCCGCCCCCGCATCGACCAGCACCACATCATCGCCGCTCCGCAGCAGGGTGACGTTGCAGGGCGATGACAGCGCGTCGCCGTCCAGCCCGTGACGCGCCACCGTGCGATCGGCCAGCGCATCGGGCACCCCGCCGAAGACGAAGCCGCGCGGCAGGTCCAGATGGCCGTCCGACAGCATGTCCAGCCGCCACCGCCCCAGGTCCCGCGCCTGATGGGCAAAGGCGCGGCGGGGGATCAGCGGCAGGGCCAGGGCCGTGGCCGTCAGGCTCAGCAGGCGGCGGCGGGTGGGCATGGCGGTTCCTTTCCTGGCGGGCGGTCAGCCCAGCATGTCGGCGACGATGCCGTCATACCAGCCGACCGATTCCTCGTATGTGGCGCGGCGGGTCGCGGCATCCTCGCCCGGCTGCGAGATGAAGCTGTCGACCGAGGCGATCTTTTCCGGGGTGGGTTCATAGGTGGCGCCGACCTTGACCCCGTCATCGGGGGCGATCAGCGACCAGCAGGTATTGGCATAGCGCGCGGGAAAGGCGCGGGCATCCAGCAGGTCGGCGCGGATGCGCATGGCGGCGACCTTGGCCTGGCTGTTCGCGGCATAGCCCGATTTCGGCATGTCCCCCTGACCCGCGCTGTCGCCCAGCACGAAGACCGCGTCATCGATGCGCGATCGCATGTCCTCGGCCGCGACGGGTGCCCAGCCCGTCTCGTCGGTCACGCCAGCGATCCCGGCGATGGCGCCTGCCGCCTGGCCGGGGATGACGTTGCAGACATCGACGCGCTGCACCTCGCCGTCGAAGACGACCTCCATCGCGGCGGGGCGAACCTCGGCCCGGTCGCCGCCGAAATCGGGGCCGATCCGTTCGATCATGCCGTCGTAATGGCGCAGCCACCCCTCCTCGAAGAGGGTCTGCTTGGAATAGGTCTCCTTGGGGTCCAGGATCAGGATCTTGGCGGTGGGGTTCACCTGGCGCAGCCGGTGCGCGACCATGCTGACGCGTTCATAGGGGCCGGGCGGGCAGCGATAGGGATTGGGCGGGGCGATCATCGCGAAAAGCCCGCCCTGGGGCATGGCGTCGATCTGCTGGCGCAGCAGCCGGGTCTGGGGACCGGCCTTGTAGGCATGGGGCATGATCCCGGCATCCGCGACCGACCAGCCGGGGACCGAGCCTTCGACGAAATCGATCCCCGGCGACAGGACCAGCCGGTCCCAGGACAGCACCTCGCCCCCCGCCAGGGTGACGGTGCGCGCGTCGCGATCCACCCCCTCGGCCCGGTCATGGACGACCCGCACGCCCGCGGCGGCCAGCCCGTCATAGCCGTGCTGCAGCCCCTCCAGGTCCAGCAGCCCGCCCAGATGCAGGTTGGAAAAGAAGCAGGTCGTATAGACCGGGTTCGCCTCGACCAAGGTGACGTCCAGCAGGCCTTGCGCGTCGCGGGCCAGGTATCGCGCGGCGGTGGCGCCCCCCGCGCCGCCCCCGATCACGACGACCTGCGCGCGCCCCTGCCCCAACAGCGCGGGCGCGGCCATCAGGCTGCCCGCCGCGATGCCCGTGGCGATGAAACCCCTGCGTGACACTGTCATCCGCGTATCCTCCCGTTGCAGATGGATGCCCGGCGCGGCCGGGCGTCAGTAAGGCTCGATGGTCTGGAAATAGGCGGCCAAGGCCGCGACCTCCTCCTCGGTCACGCGCTCGGCCATCAGGCGCATGGCGGGGTTGTCGCGGCTGCCGTCGCGAAAGGCGGCCAGGGCGGCGGTGAAATCCTCGGGCGCGCGGCCCGCGATCGAGGGGATGCCTTCGGCCCCTTCGGGCCGGTGGCAGCCGGTGCAGTCGCCCGCCAGATATTCGCCATAGGCGATGTCACCGCCACTGGCCTGCAGGGGGGCGGCGATCACCCCCATGCAGGCCAGGGCCGCGACGCGGCGGAGGGCGTCCGGCCGCAGGCTCATGGCTCCAGGCTCTGCAGATAGGCGATGATGGCGTCGCGTTCATCGGCGTTGCGGATCCCGGCAAAGGACATGCGCGTGCCTTGGGCAAAGCCGCGCGGGCTTTCCAGAAAGGCCGAGAGCGCGTCGTGATCCCAGACCACGCCGTCATCCTGCAGCTGCTGGAAGACGGGGGAATAGCGGAACCCCTCGACATGGGCGACCTCGGCGCCGAAGACGCCGTTCAGATGCGGGCCGGTGCCGTTGCGCGCGCCCTCGCCCACCTGATGGCAGGCGGCGCATTTGCGAAACGCCCGTTCGCCATCGGCCACCAAGGCGGGATCGGGGGCCGCGGCTTCGGGTTCGGCCTCGGGCGCGATCTCGCCCGCGGTGACCTCGGGGGCATCCTCGGGTTCCTCGATGGCCTCGGGTCCTTGGGCGACGTCGAAGGTCGCGGGAATGGTGCCTGCCGGGCGGCCATCCTCGCCCATGGGCGTCACGCCCAGATCGACGGCACGGCGGGTGACCTCAGGGGCGGTGTCGCGGCAATCCTGCATGCAGGGTTCGGCGGAAAAGATCGGGTATTCCGTCTCGGGGCGGTCATCGGGATAGAAGCCATCGGCATTGGGCATCACGATCTCGGTGAAGTTCTCATGCGTCAGGACGAAGTCATCCTCGACCATGCCGTTGGAATAGAGAAGGAAGGCCGTGATCGCATAGGTCTCGTCCTGGGTCAGGGTCTGCGCGCCCCCGAAGGGCATCGAGCGGTGGATGTAGTCATGCACCGTCGACAGATGCGGCCAATAGCTGCCGATGGTCTTGACCGGGCGCGGATCGGTCAGCGTGCCCATGCCGCCCGACAGCGCGGGCCAGCTGTCGCGGCCTTCGGCGAAATCGCCATGGCAGCTGGCGCATTGCTCATAGAAGATCTCGTCCCCGTCCTCGACGCTGCCCGAACCGGGGCGCAGGCCGGTGCCGTCGGGCAGGACGGCCACGTCCCAGGCTTCGACCTCCTCGGGCAGGGCCTCGCGGCCGAGGCCGAGGGGCTGGGACAAGGCGGGGCCGGCGATCAGGATCAGGGCGGTGCTGAGCGCCAGGCTGAATGGGGCCAGGTTACGCGATCTCGACATTTTCCACCTCGCCATCGGCACGCACCCACCAGACCTGGATGCCGTTGTTGTGATAGACATTGTTGACGCCGCGGATCTCGCGCAGGGCCTGCTTGGTCGGCTGGACATAGCCCGTGTCGTCGATGGCGCGCGACATCAGGAACATCTCGGATCCGTCCCAGTCCATGTCGTAATGGAACCGCGTCAGGGCCTTGGGCTTCACATCGCCCGACAGCCGCGCCGGGTGCCATGTGGCGCCCCCGTCCGAGGACACGTCCACGCGGGAAATCGCGCCATTGCCGGACCAGGCCAGCCCCGTGACCACCAAGGGCCCCGCGCCGTGGCGGATCGGCACCTGCGGGCTGGGCGAGGTGATGACCGATTTCGCATCCATCACCCAGGTCCATTTGCGCGCCCGCCCGTCGGGCATCATGTCGGTATATTTCGAGGTCTCCTCGCGGCTTTCGACGGCCTGGTCATGGACGCCGATGCGGCGCAGCCACTTGACCCACATGTTGCCCTCCCATCCCGGCACGACCAGCCGGGCGGGATAGCCATGTTCCATCCTGAGCGCCTCGCCATTGGCAAAGAGCGCGATCAACACGTCGTCCATCGCCTTGTCCATCGGGATGGACCGCCCGTTCGAGGAGGCATCCGCCCCCTCGACATAGACCCAAGTGCCCTCGGGCTGGACGCCGGCCTCGGCCAGAACGTCGCGCAGCATGACGCCGGTATATTCCATGTTGTGGATCATGCCTTGGGTGAACTGGCAGCCCTCCAGCTGGGCGCCGCCCCATTCCATGCCGCCATTGGCCGCGCATTCGCAGAAGGCCGTCATCACATGGCGGGGAAAGCGCATCAGGTCGTCGAAGGTGAAGACCAAGGGCCGGTCCACGCGGCCGTTCACCATCAGGCGGTAATCGGCCTTGCTGAGTTCGATCGCGCCGGAATGGTGCCGCTCGAAGGCGCAGCCTTGGGGCGTGATCGTGCCCTCCAGCGCGTGGATGGGGGTGAAGTTGATGCTGCTGACCGGGCTTTCGGTCAGCCATTCCACGTTGCGGCGGACCACGTGTTCCTCGAAGCGGATCGGCATGCCATAGGGGGTGGCGTCCACCGGATCGCCGAAGCCCGAGGCCCAGGGCTGGACCTCGGTGATCAGCGGGTCCGCGCCTTGAGTGGTGCCTTGGGCCGCCGCCGCGCCGCCTGCCATGATGGCCGCGCCGCTGGTCAGAAAGACCCGCCTGCTGGGGCCCTTGCGTTCGGTATCGTCGCGCATCGGCGATGCCTCCTCAGATGCCGGCCACCTTGACCGATGTGTTTGGGTCAAGCCGGACCGTGCCCAGCCTGCGGATATGGGTTTCGACGACATCCCAGATCTGGGGGCCCTCGGTGCCTTCGTTGACGCTGGCCCAGCCCGCCACGGCATAGGCGCGGTCCGGGTCGATCGCCTCGCCCGAGGCCAGATGCGTCATGTCGGAAATGCGCGACCCCATCGGCGCGGACACGTCGATGCGGTAGCCGAGGCCCCCCACACGCACCATGTCGCCGCCTTGCTGGTAATAGGGGTCGGGGTTGAAGATGTTGTCGGCCACGTCCTCCAGCACGGTCTTCAGCGTCTGGCCGGTCATCTCGGTGCGGTAGCATTGGCCATAGGTCATGCTGGTGGCGTTGTGGATGTCCTCGCGGGTGATCGCCTCGCCCGGCATGACGGATGCGCCCCACCGCACGCCGGGCGACAGCGCGATCTCGGCATCGCGTTCCGACAGCATGGCGTCGCAGATCAGGTCGTCCCAGCTGCCGTTGAAATTGCCGCGCCGGAACAGCAGGCTTTCGGTGGTGCCGATCTCCTCGGTCAGCTCGGCCTCGAAGGGGGCGCGTTCGGTCTCGATCAGGGCGGCCATCTCGGGGTCGGGGGCGATCACGTCGGCGAAGATCGGGATCAGCTTGTGGCGGAACCCCATCATCCGCCCGTCGCGCACGTCCAGATCGACGCGGCTGACGAACTTGCCGTGGCTGCCGCTGGCGATCAGGATCGTCTCACCCACCAGCACCGGCTCGGGGATGGCGTCATGGGTGTGGCCGGTCAGGATCACGTCGATGCCGCGCACGCGGCCCGCCATCTTGCGGTCCACGTCAAAGCCGTTATGGGACAGCAGCACGACCAGATCGACGCCCTCGGCCCGGACCTCGTCCACGACCGCCTGCATCCGCTCCTCGCGGATGCCGAAGCTGAGATCGGGGAACATCCAGCGCGGATTGGCGATGGGCATATAGGGGAAGGCCTGGCCGATCACCGCGATGCGTTGCCCGCCCTTCTCGAAGATGTGGTAGGGATCAAAGGCCGGCTCGTCCCATTCCGCGTCGAAGATGTTGGCGCCCAGAAAGGGGAAGGGCAGCGTGTCGACGATCTCGGTCACCCGCTCGGCGCCATAGGTCCATTCCCAATGGCTGGTCATCGCCTCGACGCCCAGCAGATTCATGGCGTTGACCATGTCCTGGCCTTGAGTCCGCAGCGACGGCAGCGATCCCTGCCAGGTGTCGCCCCCGTCCAGCAGGATCGCGTCGGGCCGGGCGGCGCGGATCGCGTTCACCACCGTGGCGATCCGGTCCAGCCCGCCCATCTTGCCATAGGCCGCGCCCAGGGCCGCGAAATCGGGATAGGTCAGCGCATAGGCATCCGGGCTGTCGGGCGCGATGCCGAACATCGCCTGGAAATCGCGCCCGGTGATATGGGGCAGCTGACCCGCGGCCTCGCCCATGCCGATGTTCCATTCCGGTTCGCGGAACCAGATGGGCCGGGTCTGGGCGTGGATGTCGGTCACATGGATCAGCGTCACATTGCCGAAATCGTCGAATTGCAGCAGGTCGTCCTGGGTCAGGCGCTGCTGGGCCGCCAGCCGCGACCAGCCGCCAAGGCCCGAGGCGCCGATGATGGACGAACTGGCCAAGGCCACCTGCATGAAATCGCGCCGAGAGATCATCTGTCCGTCCTTCCTGCACGCGCCCATCGCCCGCCTGCGGGTCGTCGCATGTCCGTTGTTTCCTGAGGGCCCGTCAGTGACGGACCGACACGCCCTCGACCGACAGGCCGTTCCCGCGCGAGGTGACGTAAAGCTCCAGCGCTTTGAATTCGTCCGATCCGGGGCGGAACGTCTCGGCCCGGGTGTCGCGCACGCAGCCGACGAAGCGCTGCTGGGCGGTGACCAGGCCCGCATCCTTCAGGCGATAGGTCGGAAATCCGTTGACCTGCCCTTGGCTGAGGTGGTCGGCGCGGATCATCAGGCCCTGATTGTCCTCGTGGCAATTGGCGCAGGCCATCTCCAGCTGGCCGAAGCGGGTGTAATACATCTCCTGCCCCTGTTCCCAGAAGGGCGCGGCGGGGCCGTCGATGGCCACATTCACCGGCATGCCCCGCGATTGCAGCGAGATCAGGGCCAGCATGTCCTTCATCTCGTTGCCGGTCATGCCCCAAGGCTCCAGCCCCATCCGCTCGGTGACGCAGGCGTTCACGTAATCCTCCAGGATCATCAGCTTGCCGGTCTGGGCATCCACGCGGGGCAGCTGTGCCTTGAGGCCCGTCAGGCTGTCGGGATCCTCGTGGCAGCTGGCGCAGCTTTCGCCATTCGTGCCCATTTCGGCATTCCAGCGGTCGCGGCCGCGTTCCGCGAACAGCAGGCCGGGATTGTCGAAATCGTCGCGCTGCAGGTCGCGGGTCTCGTCCTCGCGATAGAGCCAGCCGGAATAGATCGTCCCCATCCGGTCGGACAGGAAATCCGGCGCGGGGGCGCTGGTCGTGATCTGGACCGGGCCGTCATCGCCCTCGACCACCAGATCGTCATCGACCGGGTCGGCCAGGGCGGGCGCCGCGGCGATCAGCCCGGCGGCAATGGTCAAGCAAAGGCTGCGCATCGGGTCCCCCCTTGGATCTGCGGCCGGCGTGGCGATGGGTCAGGCGATCTCGATGGACTGGCGGTCCTCATAGACGCTGCCGTCATCGTCATACCAGGTGAAGGTAAACTCGCCCGCCGCATCGACCATCGCGTCGAATTCGAAATAGGGGTTGGTGGACACCGCCGGGTCGATCGCCACATCTACCACATTCGCGCCGTTGAACTCGCAGGTGAACCGGTTGATGATCGATCGCGGGATCAGCTCGCCGTCGGAGCCGCGGCGCTGGCCGGATTCCATGTTGTGGCTGATCAGCGCCTTGATGACGACGGCCTCGCCGGCGCTGGCGCTGCGGGGGACCCGCACGCGGGGTTTTGCATCATTTGCCATGTCGCGTTCCTTTCCTGTCGCCTCAGCCGCCGCAGCCGCCGATGGTCACCTTGATGTTCGTCTGCGCCCGCTGGACCGATCCGTCGGCCATGCGGGCCAGCGCGATCACGTCCTGCGTCTCGGCCAGGCGGATGCGGGTCGCGGCGCGCTGATGGGCGGCGGCGGGGCCGAAGGTGAAGGTCGCCACCGCCGGTTCGGGGTTGCCCGCCGCCAGCAGCATCACGGCCACGGCGCCGGGGGCGTCGACCTCGACCGGGACGGTGTTGCCGTTCTCGGCGATCTCGGGGGCGGTCAGGGTGATGCCGCCATCGGTGGGCGTCGCCCCTTCGGCGAAGGCGGTGGTCAGTTCGTCCACCGATGCGGCCATGACGAAGCCCGGCACGACCGAGGCGGTCAGCCCGCCCAGTCCCAGCCAGAGCGCGTCGCGGCGTGAAAGTCGGATCGTCATCGGGTCCTCCTAGTCCTTGAGTGTCGTCAGATAGGCCACCACGTCCTCGACCTGCTGCGCGGTCAGGACGGGCGGCGGCGCGCCTTCCGAGGCGCGGCCGGTATAGGCGTCGCCCGGACGGATGAAGCCTTCGGTCTTGTAGAAGCCGGGCATGAAGCTGTCGGGAAACATCATCTTGGCATCGACGACGATGCCGCGCAGCTCCGCCTCGGACCAGCGGTCGCCGGCCCCGTCCAGGGGCGGGGCGATATTGCCTTGGAATTCGACATCCGGCAACGCGCCGATCATGTGGCAGGCCACGCAATTGCCAAGCGCGTTGGTGGTCATGACGCGCACGCCCTCATCGGCATCGCCGGGCGTTCCGGTCAGCGATTGCGGGACCGCGCCATCGTCGAAGACGACATCCGTCGGGGCCGTTTCGGCCCATGCGGGCGCCGCGATGGTGCAGACCATCGCCAGCGCCAGCCGCAGCTGGCGAGACATCGCGTTCCTCCCTCAATCTCCCTGGGATCAGGTTAGGACGCCCGGCGCGAGTCGCGCAACCAGAAACATATTAATCTTGCAATATTCAAATGCGTTTCTGCGTCGCAGCGTCGCATCACGGGGCGTCCTGCTGCATCTGGCGGGCCAGAAAGCGCTGGAAATGCTCGCCATTCTCGTATTCGCGGTCGCGCACCCATTCCAGCATGGTCCGCGTCGTGCCGGGGCCAAAGGCGCCGGGCATCATCGCGATCGCGGCATCGGCGGCGGTCTGGTCGGACGCGACCTCCTCGGGCAGAAAGATCAGCATGGGGGTGAACATCGCGCCCCACCGGATCGCCATGTCCTTTTCCGCCCGGGTGGTGCCGTCGAAATCCGTGACCTCGACATCGCCGAAGAGGTTCATCTGGATCACCATGAAATCGTCGCGCAGGATGGCCGCGATCTGGGGGTCGGTGAACACCTCCTCGTGCATCTTCGTGCAATAGATGCAGTCGCGCTGCTCGATCAGGATCATCAGGCGGCGGCCTTCGGCATTGGCCTCGGCCAGGTCCTCGGGCAGGTCCTTGAAGGTCTCGGCCAGCCAGTCGGGCTTGTGCAGACCGTCATCGCCCACGGGGACGGCGGCGGCGGGTGCGGCGATGGACAGCATCAGGGCGCAGGCAAGGGCACGGATCATGGGGACCTCCTCAGGCCAGGGTGGCGGACCAGTCGAAATTGCGGATCATCCAGTCGGCGATCCGGTTGACGGAATTGGTGGCGATCAGGATGCCGAAGACGATCAGCAAGACGCCCATCGCCTGTTCGACCCGCCCCATCAGCGCGCGGTGCCGCGCAACCCATCCCAGGAACGGCCCCGCGAACAGCGCCGCCACCACGAAGGGCAGCGTCATCGCCAGCCCATAGACCAGCAGCAGCAGCCCCCCCTGCAGCGGATCGCCCATCCCCCCCGCCACCATCAGGATCGCGGCCAGCGCCGGCCCCACGCAGGGCGTCCAGCCGAAGCCGAAGGCCAGCCCCATCAGATAGGCCCCGGCCAGCGTCGTGGGCGGCGCGCCCGACTGCATCCGCGCCTCGCGATAGAACAGCCCGATCCGCAGCACGCCCAGGAAATGCAGCCCAAACAGGATCAGCACGCCCCCCGCCAGCCAGGACAGGGGCTCGCGCCATTGCGCGAACTGGCGGCCCAAGGTGGTGGCGCCCATGCCCAGCAGCACGAAGATCGTCGTGACCCCAAGCGCGAAGGCCACCGCCTGCACGACCAGCCGCCGCCGCGCGCCGGGCGCCACGCCTCCGCCGCCCTGCAATTCGCGCACCGATAGCCCCGCCATGTAGGACAGATAGAACGGCACCATCGGCAGGATGCAGGGCGAAAAGAACGACAGCAGGCCCGCAAGGGCCGCACCGGAATAGGTGATCTCCAGCATTGCCCCCTCCCAAAGACGCCGCCTTGCGGGACAGGCCCGAAGATATTAGAACATTCCTATGTAAGGATGAGCCTGTCAATGTGCCTGCTTCTGGCCCTGCTGCTGATGACCGCCCTGCCCGCCCGGGCCGAGCTGTCCTTGATGATGGTCGAACAGCCCGGCTGCAGCCATTGCGCGGCATGGGACGCACAGATCGCCCCCGCCTATCCGCTGACCCCCGAGGGCCGCGCCGCGCCGCTGATCCGCCAGCAATTGCGCGCGCCCCTGCCCCAAGGCGTGACGCTGGACCGGCCCGCGGTCTTCACGCCGACCTTCATCCTGCTGCGCGACGGGTCCGAGGCCGCCCGGATCGAGGGGCACCCGGGCGAAGATTTCTTCTGGGGCCTTCTTGGCGGAATGTTGGACCGCAGCGATCCCGACTGGCGGAACCCGACCCCGGATTGAGGCGCAAAGCGCCTGTTTCCCTTGCCGTTTCCGCCCCCGTTCGGCACAAGGGGGCGGGCCGGTGACCGGCCGGTGGGGCCGATGTGACAGGGGACAGCCAACACGACATCGCGGCGCTGGCGCCGTTGATCGGGCAGGCCGAACAGGCCGCGGGCCTGCTGAAGGCGCTTGGCCATGACGGCCGCCTGACCATCCTGTGCCACCTGATGACCGGCCCCAAAAGCGTCACCGAGCTTGAAAAGCTGCTGTCGGCGCGGCAGGCTATCGTCAGCCAGCAGCTGGCGCGGCTGCGGCACGAGGGGTTGGTCTCGGCCCGGCGCGAGGGTCAGGCCATCTTCTATTCGCTGCACGACCCCCGGGTGGAGAGGCTGGTGGCCGTGCTGGCGCAGATCTATGCAGGGCCGTCCCAGGCCTGAAACCGGGGCGGAGGGGGACGGAATTTGGACGATTTCTCGGCGGGCGGCCTGGCCGCGCTGATCGGGCTGGCCGCGGGGCTGGTCCTGGGGCTGGCCGCGCGGCTCGGCGATTTCTGCACGCTCGGCGCGCTGGAATCGGCGCTCTATGGCGGCGAGCAGCGGCGCGCGCGCATGTGGGGCGTGGTGCTGGCCACCGCGATCCTGGGCGTGCAGCTGGGCGCGATGGCCGGGCTGATCGATCTGGGCGGCACGATCTATCACACGGTGGCCTGGCAGCCCCTGGCCTCCATTGCGGGCGGGCTGGTCTTCGGCTATGGCATGGCGCTGGCCGGGAATTGCGGCTTCGGCGCGCTGGCGCGGATGGGGGGCGGCGATCTGCGCGCGCTAGTCATCGTGCTGGTCATGGGCATCGCGGGCTTCGTGGCGCTGTCCGGCCCGCTGGCCGCGCTGCGAATCGTCATCTTTCCACAGCGCGACGCGACCGGGCCGCAGGGGATGCTGGCCGATCTGGCCGCCCTGGGCCTGCCGCCCGGGGTGGTGGTGATCCTGCTTGCAGGCGCGCTGCTGGCCTGGGCGCTTGCCTCGGCCGAGCTGCGCGCCAGCCCCCGCGCGATCGGCTGGTCGGTGGCGGTGGGCCTGTCGGTCACCGGCGCGCTGATCGGCACCAGCTGGCTGGCCGCCACCGCGATGGAGCCGGTGGGCGTCGAGGGCCCCTCCTACACCGCGCCGATCGGCCGCACGCTGATCTATCTGATGACGGCCTCGGGGGGCGGGCTGTCCTTTGCCGTGGGCTCGGTCCTGGGGGTGGTGATGGGGGCGCTGGCCGGGTCCATCCGCCGCGGATTGTTCCGGTGGGAGGCCTGCGACGACCCGCGCGAGCTGGGCCGCCAGATCGGCGGCGCGGCGCTGATGGGCGTGGGCGGCGTGGTCGCGATGGGCTGTTCGGTGGGCCAGGGCGTGACCGGCTTCGCCACGCTGGCCTGGTCCGGCCCGGTGACCCTGATCGCCATCTGCATCGGCGGCTGGCTGGGCCTGCGCCAGCTGATCGGCGGGCGGGACATCGCCTGATACTGTATGTCAACTGAAGCGTTAATTGGCTTTGCTGAATGCGATCTTATGCGAATTGGCCATATACGATACGAGTTGGTCGACCCCAAAGAGGAGTGTAAGCGGTCGCTGAATAGCACGGTCAGCTCAGCTTAACGGCTTGAAGTTCCATGGCAGCAGTTCGTCGAGGTGAGCCTGCGGGTGGGCATTCGCAATGACGGCGAGCGTCATCTTAAGGTAGGCGAATGGCTCGATACCGTTGATTTTGCAGGTCTCGATCAGCGATGCTATGCGGCCCCAAGCGATGCCAGCTTCGTCGTGACCGGCGAAGAGTGCATTCTTCCGATTGAGGGCGATAGACCGGATCAGGTTTTCAATATGGTTGCTGTCGATCTCGACGCGGCCGTCAGCCAGAAGGGTTTGCAGCCCGTCCCAGTGACTATGGATGTAGGTCAGCTTTTCGCCTAGCCGGGATTTGCTGGATACCTTGCGGCGTTGTGCCTGAAGCCAGTCACCGAAGGCCGCGACCAGCGGTGCGGTGCGGTGCGGGCTTGGCGGGCGGACAGACGCTGGCCGGACGAAACGCCACGGATATCGGCCTCGACAGCATAGAACTCGGCGATGCGACGCAGGCCCTCGGCTTCGATGTCGGAGCCATTGCGGTCGAAGACTTCTTTCAGCTTGCGTCGTGCATGCACCCAGCAATGGGCCACCCGAACGGGGGCGCCGCCCTTGCGGATCGGTTTGGTCAGCCGGTTGTAGCCGGTATAGCCGTCGATCTGCAGGATGCCGTCGAAGCCTGTCAGGACGGTTTCGGCATTCTCACCCGCACGAGCCGGAGCGTAGAAGTAGACCACGCCGGGCGGACCCTCGCCGTCCCATGGTCGGTCATCGCGGGCCAGTGCCCAGGGATAGCCGGTCTTCGTCTTGCCGCGTTCCAGGTCCGGCACCGGGGCCGTCGTTCCGTCCATGAACAGCTTGCCGGACCGTTTCAGATGCTCGGCCAGCCGGTCCACCACCGGCTTCAGATGGAACGCGGCCTTGCTCACCCAATCGGCCAGGACGGCGCGGTGCAGATCAAGACCCGCCCGCGCCAGGATCTGGCGCTGGCGATACAAAGGTAGATGATCTGCATACTTGCCGACCAGCACATGGGCGAGCGTCGCCTCGGTCGGCAAGCCACCCATAATCAGATGGCTGGGCGCAGGGGCTTGGGTCACCCCATCGGTGCAGGACCGGCAGGCATATTTCGGGCGCACGGTGACCCGAGCGATCATGCAGCAGGAGGCGCTCTCCGACGATATCTTCGAGGAACTTCTGGCACTCCATATTTTGATGCAGCGCATCATCGAGACGAAATGATTATCGGGACGGCTCGATACTCCGGAGACTGCGAGGATAGCATCCCGCGCAAAGCTGTGGACTATTTGGTCGCGCACGGAGTTTTAAAAGACCTCGCGGGGCGCAAGACGACAGTTCTCAGGACGCCAGTGCCTGAAACCCTGCTGGGTGACCCCACGGACATAGCTGAGTTCCTGGCGCAGCTTCCTTTTAAGCGGAAGTATCTCTCTCTCGCCGCGACGTTCGCTGCAGAGGAGGTCGATGTCGAAGCCTTCAACGCGGGAGCCTGGCGTAGCGAGGCCGGCCTGATCACCGCGATGATCCTTGACGCTGCCTACGCAGGTGTTCCGACCCTGTGCCGTCCACCAGTCTTCGCCAACTGCCATACGCATACGGGTCGGCTCGAGATCAACTTCCTCCTGCCCCGCGCCATGATCAATGGACACGGGCATCTCAGATCATTCACGCCATTCCCCCCGCAAAAGCGTTACGAGGTCTTTCGTTACGTGCTGCAAGAGGCCCTGATCAAGCGACTTGAGCTGATCGATCCGCGGAGCCCGCTGAGGACAAGGCTCTTCAAACTCCCCTCGTGGATGCACAAGGAACATGCCGAGGCGCTGCGGGCGGGCCTGGACGGCCACAGCCTGTTTCGCCTGATCGATCCGCTCATCGCTGCGGCCGAGCGCGGAGAGGTGCATGGTCGGGGGGATCTCATTTGCGCGCTGCACCCGCTCCTCGGTGATATCGGCTACGTGGTTCATGAGGTCTCGGCCCACTGTGTCACCATAGAGGATACCGTTACCCGAAAGCACCTTCCACTGGGTGGATTTTGCTTCAGCGACAGCTTTCGTGACCCGCAGGACATCCATGACCTGCGCGACAAAAATGGGCCACTCCATGCCGAACGTCAGCTTCGCCTCGCAAAGGCGGCCGCCACCTATGTCGGACTTCGGAACTACTACGCAGATCAGCGAGCCAGCCAGCTTGATCATCCCCCGCCGCCCCTCATTGCCGAGCTGTCTGACATCTCAGCGGCCTTACGCCATCCGCTTCATGATCGATGCAGACGGACCGGCAATGGTGGCCCGGATTGGCGGCAACGCGTGGCGCCATGACGGTTTCGATCTCGACCCCGTCGAGCCGGAACGCCCGGCAGACGATGATTTTTCCCCCAGCCTGTGATGATGCAGTTCGACACTATAAGTTATGAAAGGGGAGTTTCATGGACCACGAACAAAAGCTTCTGCCCGGTTGGCTCTATGATAAGCATTTCTGCACTAACGCAGACCTTCAGCGCCTCTTTGGTGTCAGTCGCTCAACAATAGATCGGTGGACCCGCGAACGTCCGAACTTTCCGAAGAAGTTCAAGCTGACTGACGCCCACGGGTCAATCACGAGATATTTTACATCGGATGTTGCCCGCTACCTGACCTCAGTCACATATACGTGAGCGATAGTTGTGGAAGGGTTCATGCGACGGCGAAACGCCCTGTGCCACCGTTGTGCCACGGCAACCGCGACAAGATCGACCGATGCCAATCCCCGCAATGACAAAACTTCGTAACTGCTTGAAGGTAGTCGCAAAATAATGGTGCCCGGAGACGGATTTGAACCGCCGACACGCGGATTTTCAATCCGCTGCTCTACCAACTGAGCTATCCGGGCCCCGTGTGACGGCGGGCCGTCTTGGGTAGGGGGTGTTTACTGAGCGCGCCTGGCCGTGTCCAGAGCCTAATCGCGAAAATCATCGCGCGGAGGCGCGTTTTTCGCATCGGCATCGCCGGGCAGATCCTCCAGCGGGGCGCCGGGGATGACATAGTCGCCGCGCAGCCATTTCGCCAGGTCCACATCCGCGCAGCGCTTGGAACAGAAGGGGCGATAGGCCGGCACCGACGGCTTGGAACAGATCGGGCAGGCCATCAGCCATGCTCCGCCGCGGCCAGGCGCGTCAGGGGGAAACGGTCGCGCTTGCGGGTCAGCTCGAACAGGCCCATCGCGGTCCAGCCGATCAGTGTCGCCTCGCCGCCCGCATTGCGGAAGGCCGCCTGCAGGACCTGGTCCAGGGTGGCACGGTCGCGCTTGGGCATGGGGGCGAAATCGACCACCACCTGCCCGCCCAGACCCCGCAGGGCCAATTGGCGCGGCAGGTCGCGGGCCAAGGCGATATTCGCCTTGAGGCCCGCCGCCATGGAACTGTCGGGCCCGGTATTCACGTCGATCGCGACCAAGGCGCGGGTCTGTTCGATATGGGCGTCGCCCGACCCCTCCAGCGCGATGCGCGGGGAGAGGAGCGCATCCACCGCCTCCAGCACGCCGCAGCGGGCGAAGCTGTCATCGCCCTCCTCGATCGCGTCGGGGGCGGGATCGGCCCAATCCATCCAGGCCTGCTCCCACGGGGTGGGGGCGTCCAGAAGCCGCTCCGGGCCGCCCGAGGTCTCGGCGCAGATGCCGTCGGCGATGGCGATCAGGTCCTGTAGCTCGGTGCGGATCGTGTCGTCATCGGTATCCTCGGCGGCGCTGCGCAGGATCAGGCCGTGATCGCGCGGGCCCAGCACCTGTCGGCCCAGATCGGCCAGCGCGGCGCGGCGGTCCTCGTCGCGGATGCGGCGCGAGACATTGACCCCCGGCGCACCCGGCGTCACCAGCGCGTGGCGGCCTCGGAACAGCAGGCGGGTGGTCAGGGGAAGCGCCTTGCCCTCCTCGGCGACACCCGCGACCTGGACCAGGACCGGCTTGCCCTCGGACACGCCCTTGCGGTCGCGCAGATAGCCGGTCCGGCCGTCGGGCAGGCGCAGGAAGACCCCGCCCTGCCCCTTTATGAAACGGTCGGTCCGCGCCCGGCAGATCGCGCCGGGGGCCAGCGGGGTCAGGGCGTCAGGGGCCACCATCAGATCGATCAGCTGGCCGTCCTGCATCAGGGCGGCGGCCTCCTGTCCGAACAGCTGGCCCAGAATGACCTGGCGTCCCTTCATGTGATCTCTCCGTCGGGATGGATGCCGGCGGCGGCCAGCATGGCGGCGGTCTCGGACAAGGGCAGTCCGACGACGGCCGAAAACGAGCCCTGGATCCACGGAATGAAGGCCGCGGCCGCCCCCTGGATCGCATAGCCGCCCGCCTTGCCCTGCCAGTCGCCGATATCCAGGTAGCGCTCCAGCGCGGCGGCGTCGATCGGGCGCATGCGGACCAAAGTCTGGACCAGACGTTCCGACAGGCCGTCGGCGCGGCGCAGCGCCACGGCGGTCAACACGACATGCCGCCGGCCCGACATCAGGCGCATGAATTCGGCGGCCTCGGCCCGGTCGGCGGGCTTGCCCAGGATGCGGCGGCCCACGGCGACGGTGGTGTCGGCGGTCAGCGCGACCTCGCCCGGCGACAGCGTCAGCGCGGCGGCCTTTTCGCGGGCCATGCGGCGGACATAGTCGCGCGGCGTCTCGGCGCGGCGCGGGGTCTCGTCGATATCGGCGGGGCGCAGCGCGAAGGGCACGATCCCGATCTGGGCCAGCAGTTCCAGCCGTCGCGGGCTGGCCGACCCCAGGATCAG
The DNA here is from genome assembly GCF_028553885.1 of Paracoccus aestuarii. Taxonomy (NCBI): domain Bacteria; kingdom Pseudomonadati; phylum Pseudomonadota; class Alphaproteobacteria; order Rhodobacterales; family Paracoccaceae; genus Paracoccus; species Paracoccus aestuarii. Next base: position 1,521,816 of record NZ_CP067169.1, on the reverse strand, counting down.
GCGCGGCGCGTCCTTACTTGAAGCGGTAATTGATCCGCCCCTTGGTCAGGTCATAGGTGTTCATTTCCACCTGCACCTTGTCGCCTGCCAGAACACGGATGCGGTTCTTGCGCATCTTTCCTGCCATATGTGCAATGATCTCATGGCCGTTTTCAAGCTCGACCCGGAATGTCGCATTGGGCAGGAGTTCCTTCACGACGCCGGGGAATTCGAGCATTTCTTCCTTGGCCATGGTCACTCCATCATGATCATCCCGCAAGATTCGGGACCGCCGTTACATGCGGCCGGAACGCGCGGAATTCAAGGGAAAAGCGCGTTCCTAGCCGTTCAGCGGCGTCAGGGCGGTCCCGGTCGCAAAGCCGATCACGTCGGATGAGCCCGCATCGGCGCGGAAGGGATCGGGATGGGACAGGTCCACGGGGGCATGCGCGCCACCGAAAATCGGCGGGGGGGCGGTGTCGGGGGACTGGGACTGGGACTGGGCCTCCACAGGGTCGCGCAGGCGGATGGCGTGGCATCCTTCGGCCTCGCCGAACTTGCCGGTGGCGATGACCTGGCCGCAGGCGGTCTCCAGCGTGGCCTGGGTCAGGCTGCTGCGCGGCAGGCTGAGGCTGCGCCCCTCCAGCAGGCCGCGCAGTTCCGCCAGGGACACGCGGCGACGGCAGAGGATGCCCGTCACCACGACCGGGGCCTGCTGCATCGCCTCGGCCAGGCTGGGGCGGGCGGGGGCGGCGGCGGCGGGGGCGCGATGGCCGGGGCCGCGGGGCGCGGGCGGCTGGCCTGGGCGGGCTGCGGCAGGGCCAGCAGGATGCGGCCTTCGCGCGTCTCGCCCGTGCCCATGGCCAGGTCGAAATCCAGGCTGCGATAGGGCCGGTCCTCCAGCATCAGGGTCAGCGGGCGCGGATCGTCCAGATGGGTCACGAAGTGATAGCCGCCGATGGCCTCGAACCCCTCGACGCCCTCCATCTCGGCGGGCAGGTCGGCCAGGAAGGCATTGATGAAATCGGCGCAGAGCATCGCATCGCTGCGCGTCGGGCGCCGCCGTTCCAGCCCGCGATTCGTCACCCGCCCCAAGGCCTGCCATTCGACCAGCGCGGCCACCGCCTGCGGGCAGAGCACGATGGCCCCCAGCAGATCGCCCGGCCCCTGCAGCACCGCGACCAAGGGCAGTTCGGGCAGGATCTCGGGCAGTTCGGCCAAGGTCACGGCGCCCGGGCGCACCGACAGCGCCCGCAAGGGCAGCTGATAGAGCCTGTCCGCCGCCCGCCCGATCGCGGTCGCGGCCGCCCGCGCAGGGGTGGTCGGCGGCGGCGCGGGCAGTTGCGGCGCGCCGCCCTGCCCCACCTTGGCCTGCGCCCGCTGATGCAGCATGCGCCGCAGGACGCCCGTGGCACGATCGCCGGGACCTTGGTCGGGTGTGTCGGCTTGGGTCATGTCATGTCCGAATCAGGCTGTCGCATGGCCTCAATCTGCACCGACGGCATTGAGAAAGGGTTAATCCCCGCCCGATGAGGGCGGCCGCGCCGGCAGCTGGATGCGGAAGGCCGCCCCCCCCTGCCCCGGCAGATAGCTGATATCGCCCCCCAGGGTCAGCATGATCTCGCGGCAGATGGCCAGGCCCAGCCCCGCGCCCCCCGCCCGTGCGGGATCGTTGAGGCGCGCAAATTTCTCGAAGATCAGCGACTGGCGGCCGCTGTCGATGCCGCTGCCATTGTCGACGATGTCGATGATCGCGCCGCCACCCTCGGGCTTGCGGACGCGGATGATCAGCACCGGATGAACCGCGTCGCAATATTTGCGCGCATTGCTGATCACGTTGATCAGCACCTGCAGCAGCCGGTCGGCATCGGTGATCAGGCCCAGATGTTCGGACGGCATGTCGCGGTCGATCAGGAACCGACGCTCGGACCGGGTGGCGGATGCGGCGGTCAGCGCCCGCCCGATCAGGTCATGCAGGTTCGTGACCGAGACCGACAGCTGCGCCCGCCCGCTTTCCAGCACCGACAGGTCCAGCAGGTCGTCCAGCAGCCGCGTCAGCCGCCCCGCCTCGGCATGGATGATGCCCGCGAAGCGGCCGCGCTCCTCGGGCGTCAGGGTCGGGTCCTTCAGGATCTCGGAAAAGGCCCGGACCGAGGTCATGGGCGTGCGCAGCTCGTGGCTGATCTGGCCCAGAAAGGCGTCCTTCTGCACCGACAGCGCGGTCAGCTTGTCATTGGCCTCGCGCAGCTGGCGGGCGGTGCGGGTCAGCTCCTCCTGCGCGGCGGAGAGGCGTTGGGTCTCCTCCTTGGCGCGCTGCGCCTCGTCGGCGACCTGCAGCAGGTCGGACACGGTCAGCGCCACGCCCCCCGCCACCCGGTCGATCATCGCATGCGCCGTGGCCGAACCGATCGACCCCGCCAGCCGCCGTTCCAGCCGCGTCAGGAAGCGCGGCGTCAGGTCGGGAAGATAGCCCGATTTCCCCTGGGCCTGCGCCTCGGCCCGGAAATAGCGCAGCGCCGCATCCGCCCCCCAGACCCGGCGCGCCATGGCCAGCAAAGGCTCGGCCCGGTCATCGCCGCGCATCATGCGGCTGTGGCGGATCGGTTCGACCGCGGAAACGAAGCTGAGGCCCTGCAGCCGTTCGACCGGGTCGGGAAAGCCGAAGATCGACACCCCCACGAAGGCCAGCGTGTTCAGCGACAGCGACAGAACCACCGCCGCCGTCCAGGGGTCCACCCCCGGCGGCACCGGCAGATCGCCCCCCAGCCCGACCGAGGGCAGAAACAGCAGCCCCATCCACAGGACCAGCCCCGTGCCGATCCCGGCATAGGCGCCCTTGCGATTGGCGCCCCGCCACATCAGCCCGCCCAGCATCGCGGGCAGCACCTGCGCCATGCCGGTGAAGGCCACCAGCCCCATCGCCGCCAAGGCCGCCGTGCCGCCCGAGGCCTCGTGATAGACCCAGCCCGCCGCCATCACCGCCAGGATCGCCACCCGCCGCGCATTCAGCACGAAGCCGCGCAGATCGTCGGTCTCGTCCCCCGAGGGGATGCGCCGCAGGGCCAGCCAGACCGGCACCAGCCAGTGGTTCGACACCATCGTGGCCACCGCGATCGCGCAGACCACCACCATCGAGGTCGCCGCCGAGAACCCGCCCAGAAAGACCAGCATCGCCAGCCAGTCCTGGCCCGCCGCCGCGGGCAGGGTCAGCACGTAGAGATCCGGGTTCGCCCCCGCCGGCAGCAATTCGCGCCCCATCACCGCGATGGGCAGCACGAACAGCGACATGGCGAACAGATAGGCCGGAAAGGCCCAGCCCGCGACATGCAGGCGTTCCTCGTCGGCGGCCTCGACCACCATGACCTGGAACATCCGCGGCAGGGTCAGGATGGCCGCGGCCGAGACCAGGATCAGCGCCGTCCAGCGGTCGGGCTGCAGGATCCAGCCCTGCGCCACCTGCGGATCCTCGGCCGCGCGGGCGATGCGGTCCAGCATGTCCACCGGCCCGTCCGCCAGCCACCAGACGACGAAGATGCCCAAGGCCACGAAGGCCAGCAGCTTGACCACCGCCTCCAGCGCGATGGCGGTGACGACGCCGTGGTGGCGTTCATCGGCGGCCAGATTGCGCGTCCCGAACAGGATGGTGAACAGCGCCAGCCCCGCCGCCACCCACAGCGCGGTGCCCCCCATCGCCCCCGCATCGGGCCCGTTCGGGGCGTCGGTGGCGAAGACCTCGAAGGACAGGCGCACCGATTGCAACTGCAGCGCGATATAGGGGGTCGAGGCGATCACCGCGATCAGCGTCACGATCCCCGCCAGCCGGTTCGATTTGCCGAACCGGGCCGAGATCAGGTCCGCGACCGAGGTGACGTGATGCATCCGCGCGACGCGCACTAACCGCCGCAGCCCCCACCACGCCCCGGTGAAGACCAGCGTCGGCCCCAGATAGATCGTCGCGAATTCCAGCCCGGACCGGGATGCATAGCCGACCGCGCCATAAAACGTCCAGGCCGAGCAATAGACCGACAGCGACAGCGTATAGACCAGCGGATGGTCCAGCCAGCGGACATGGCCACGCTCGGCCGCGCGATCGGCCGCATAGGCCACGCCGAACATCAGCGCGACATAGCCCAGGCAGACCGCCAGAAGCGCCTCAAACGGCATCGACATCCTCGGGCGGCAGGTCGGTGGATGCGCGCATGGTCGCCGCCTCGGCCCGCAGCAGCGCGCGGTGCAGCGCCCAGACCGCCGCGATCAGCACCGCCCAGAGCGCGAAGATCCACACCGCCCCCGCCGCATGGGACAGGCTGGCCGGCATCCACCAGACCGGCACCAGGATCAGCAGCGCCGTCAGCACCGGCAGCACCCGCGCCGCATCGCCCAATCGGCGGCGGTGGAACGAGGCGCGTTCCAGAAACAGCGGCCGGTCCGGCATCAGCCCAGCATCCGGCGCACCGTCCGGCGCAGGTCGTCATTGTCGAAGGGCTTGGCCAGCACCGCATCGGCCTGGCCCCCGGCCTCGGTCTGGCCGCGCGCGGTCAGCATCAGGACCGGCGTCGCCGCCAGGTCCGGGTCGTCCGCCGCGCGCAGATCGCCCAGGATCTCGGACCCGGATCGGTTGGGCAGCATCAGGTCCAGGATGACCAGGCGCGGGCGCGCGGCCTCGATCGCCTCGATCCCGCCCGCGCCGTCGTCATGCAGGTCCACCTGCCACCCCTCGCGCGACAGGATGAAGCGCACCGCCTCGGCGATGTTGGGCTCATCCTCGATCATCAGGATATCCAGTTGCATCCGCCCCCTCCACGGTCTGCGTCGGGCGATAATGGGCCGGATCACGGGCCCGTGTCAAAGCACCATTCAGGCCCGCGCCATCCCGGCCTGGGGCACCAGCACGGATTCCTCGCGCCGCGCGGGACAATCGGTGCGCGGACAGATGCGGCAGGCCGGGCCGATGGGCAGCGCATCGGCGGGCACCGGACCCTCGGCCGGGACCATCAGCATCAGCGCCTCGGTCAGGACCGGGCCGCCCAGACCCAGGGGCTGGCGCCGCTGCGCCCAGGACAGGGTGCGGAAATGCCGCCCGTCGGGCATGGCGACCGCGCGGGCCAGCGCCACCTGCGGCATGGCCAGCGTCTGGAACAGCGGCCAGAGCGCGCAGCTGTCCCCCGGCCGCGGCAGCGCGAACCCCTCGGCCGCGCGGCGCAGCACCAGCGCCCCCGACCCGTCGCAGACCATGAGGCCCGCCCCCGAAAACCCCGCCGGGCGCAGATCGGCCAGCCGCCGCAGCACCAGATCCATCGGCAGCCCCAGCCTCTCGGCCAGCCGCACCGGATCGGGGGACGTGCCCGCCGCTGGGATGGCATCGACCAGCATCCGGTCGGGCAACAGCGTGCGGTCCGCCTGCAGCGCCCGCGTCAGATCGGCGGCCATCGCGCGCGCCGCATCCGATGACAGGCCCGCCGGATCGGGCGCATCCCCGCCGGCTTCGGCCAGCCAGGCCTCGACCTCCTCCTGCGGGGTCGAGGCGTTGCCCTCGGCCTCGAAGCTGTCCAGATAGGCGGCCAGCCCCTGCGCGGTCAGCGACAGGCGCTGGCTGTCCTGATGCAGGTTCGCATAGAAGCGCCGCCGCCATTCGGGCGAGATGTCACCCTCCTCGACCAGGATCGCGGCGGTCGAGCGCACCGAGGTCACCGCCGACAGGACCTCGTGCAGGGTGGTCAGCAGATAGGGGTCCTGGGTCATCCGGTCGGACAGGTCGACCAGCTGCTTTTCCAGCCCCGCGCCGCGCCGCGAATGGGCGATCAGCAGCGCCGACCAGCCGGGAAAGCGGGCCAGCAATTCGCCGATCTGGTCCAGCTCGGCCGCGGTGGCGCCGGCGACGGGATGGGCCGCGGCCTCGCGCAGGGCGGCGATGCGCACCTCTTCGCGGCCCTCGGCCAGCTCGTCGGCGGGGACGTCCAGCTCTTGGGCCAGCTTGGCGATCAGTTCGGGGCCGACGGGGCGGCGGTTATGTTCGATCAGGTTCAGATAGGCGGGCGAGATGCCCACCGCCCGCGCCACATCCGCCTGGCGTCGCGACAGGGCCAGGCGGCGTTCGCGGATGCGCGTGCCGCTGCTGGCGCCGCGGGCGGTCATCCGACCGCCATGCCGTGACGCCCGGCCAGGTCGGTGAAGAACTGCCACGCCACCCGGCCCGACCGCGCGCCGCGCGTGGCCTGCCATTCGATCGCCTCGGCCCGCAGGCGTTCGTCATCGATCCGCAGCCCGTGGCTGTCGCAATAGCCGCGCACCATCGCCAGGAACTGGTCCTGGTCGCAGGGGTGAAAGCCCAGCCACAGCCCGAAGCGGTCCGACAGGGATACCTTTTCCTCGACCGCCTCGCCGGGATGGATGGCGCTGGCGCGTTCATTGTCGATCATGTCGCGCGGCATCAGGTGGCGTCGGTTCGATGTCGCATAGAGGATCACATTGCCCGGCCGCCCCGCGATGCCGCCATCCAGCACCGCCTTCAGCGATTTATACTGCGTATCGTCATGGCTGAAGGACAGATCGTCGGAAAACAGCAGGAAACGCCGGTCCCGCGCCGCCCCCAGCATCGCCAGCAGCCGACCCACCGATGCCAGATCCTCGCGCGCGATCTCGACCAGGGTCAGGGGCAGGCCCTGGGCCACGGCCTCGGCATGGACGGCCTTGACCAGGGATGATTTCCCCATTCCCCGCGCGCCCCAGAGCAGCGCGTTGTTCGCCCCATGCCCGCGCGCGAATTGCAGCGTGTTGTCCAAGAGCGTCCGCTTGGCCCGGTCGATGCCCAGCAGCAGGTCCAGATCGACCCGGTCCACCCGGGCCACGGGCTCCAGCCGGTCGGGACCCGGATGCCAGACAAAGGCCGGGGCGGCGGTGAAATCGGGCGCGGGGACCGGCGGCGGGGCCATCCGGTCCAGCGCATCGGCGATGCGGTCCAGCGCCAGCCTCACGGCCGGTCGTCCTCATCCTCGACCCACAGGCCTTGGGCGCGCAGCTCGGCCTCGCGCTTGCGCTCGATCCGGGCGACCAGCTGGATCGACACCTCGTAGAGGCCATAGACCACCACGAACAGCACCACCTGCGAGATCACGTCGGGCGGCGTGGCGACGGCGGCCAGCACCAGGATCGCCAGCACCGCATAGCGGCGCACCGATCCCAGCCCCTTGGCGGAGACCAGCCCCGCCCGCCCCATCAGCGTCAGCAGCACCGGCAGCTGGAAGGACAGCCCGAAGGCCAGGATGAACTTGGTCGTCAGCTTCAGATATTCGTCGACCGAGCCCTGAAAGACGATCGCCGCCAGCGGGTTGTCGGCGGGCGCGGTCGCCGCGTCGTCCGGCAGCTGCAGCGGACCCTGCTGGAAGCCCAGGAAAAAATCATAGGCCATCGGCAGGATGACGTAGAAGGCGAAGGACGCCCCGATGAAGAACATCACCGGCGAGGCCACCAGGAACGGCAGGAACGCCGCCTTCTCGTTGCGATAGAGGCCCGGCGCCACAAAGCGCCACATCTGATAGGCGATCACCGGAAAGGCCAGCACGAAGCCGCCCAGGAACGAGATGCGGATGGCGACGAAGAACCCCTCCTGCAGTTTCAGCAGGATCAGGCCGCATTCCTGGCCGCGTTCCTCCAGCGCGTGGCAGATGGGCTGGGTCAGGAAATTGTAGATCGGGTTCCAGACCGTATAGCACAGCACCATCGCGGTGATGAAGGCCACCACCGACCAGATGATGCGCGTGCGCAGTTCGGCCAGATGCTCGATCAGCGGGGCCGAGCTGTCGTCGATATCGTCCTTGCTGGTCTTTGTGGCCACGTCAGTCGTCTTTCATGTCGCTGCGGCGCACCGCATGCAGCCGCCGGCCCGTGGCCTCGCCCTGAACCTGAACGGGGGCCGGGGCCGGTGCGGGCGTCGGCACGGCGGCATCGGCCACCGCATCGGCGGGGGCCGCGGGATCGGGCTTGGGCGCGGTTTCGGGGGCCTTGCGGGTCGCGGGACGCTTGGGGTCCCATTTCTCGAACCGGTCGGCGGCGCGGTCCAGCGCGTCCAGCCCCATGGATTTGCGCGAGGTCAGGTCCTTGACGTCACGCAGCGACTTGGCCGCGTCATCGAGGCCCGACCCCTTGGCCGCATCCTCCATCGCCGAGGAGAATTCGCGGGCCATGCTGCGGGCCCTGGCCGTGATCCGGCCAAGCGAATGGAACAGATGGGGCAGGTCCTTGGGACCCACCACGATCAGCGCCACGATGCCGATCAGCAGCAGCTCGGTCCAGCCGATGTCCAGCATGGGGACCCTGCCTTTCCGGGATCAGTTGTGGTCGCGCGTCTGCGGGCCAGGCACAGTCGAGCCGGGGGGCGCGGCATGCGGGGTGACGTCGCGCGCGGTCTCGCCCGGCACCTGGCGCGGGGGCACGGGATGGGTCGTGTCGCGGGTCGCGTCGGCGGCCGATTCCACCTCCTCGGATCCGTCCTTGACGCCGCGCTTGAAGGCGGTGATGCCCTTGCCCACCTCGCCCATCAGCGACGAGATCTTGCCGCGCCCGAACAGCACCAGCACGACGACGGCGATGAGAAGAAGGCCGGGAAGGCCGATATTGTTCAGCATGAGTAACTCCCTCGCGGGTCGGATCGTCCGCCCGCGTGCCCATATCTAGGCCTTCGGGCAGGTGATTGCAAAGGCCTTTGCGGCCCTGCCCCCGCGTCCGCGCTTGGCACCGGCGGCGCGGCGCGCAATAAGGGTGCATGGACATCGCGCTCTATATCACCGCCTTCGTCACGCTGTTTGTGGTCATCGACCCGATCGGGCTGGCCCCGATCTTCATCGCGCTGACGCCGGGCATGTCGGGGGCCGAACGGCGCCGCATCGGGCTGCGGTCGCTGATCATCGCGGCGATCCTGCTGACGCTGTTCGGGCTGACCGGGGACGCGATCCTGTCGGGGATCGGGATATCCATCTCGGCCTTCCGGATCGCGGGGGGGCTGCTTTTGTTCCTGACCGCGCTGGACATGCTGTTCGAGCGCCGCACCGAACGCCGCGAGGGCCAGGCCGAGGGCGACGATCCCGGCCATGACCCGTCGGTCTTTCCGCTGGCCATGCCGCTGCTGGCGGGTCCGGGCGCGCTGGCCACGATGATCCTGCTGGTCGGCGACAACCAGGGGGTGGGCCATGTGGTCATGGTCCATGTGATGATGCTGGCCGTGCTGGCGATCTGCATGGTGCTGTTCATGCTGGCCACGCCCCTGGCACGCGCCCTGGGCCGCACCGGCACCATGGTCGTCACGCGGCTCTTGGGGATGCTGCTGGCGGCGCTGTCGGTCCAGTTCGTCATCGACGGGCTGATCGGATCGGGCCTTTTCGGATGAGCGGCGACGACATCGCGCGGGTCGGGTTCTATCTGCTGCTGCTGGTGGTCGTGGGCGGGGCGATGCTGTTCGAGCTGGCCGGCCGCGGCGGGCGCGCGCTGCGCCAGCTGATGCTCTGGGCGGTGATCTTCGCGGGGCTGACCCTGGCCGCGGATTGGTGGATGGGCGGCACCCCGCGCCAGCAGGTCATGGAGGACGGCGCCCGCATCCAGATCCCGGTGGGCCGCGGCGGCCATTTCCACCTGCAGGCCGAGCTGAACGGCACCCCGGTCAGCTTCATCATCGACACCGGCGCGACCAGCGTCGCGCTCAGCCGCGGGGATGCGGAACGGATCGGGCTGGACCCGGACGGGCTGCGCTATACCGGCATGGCCATGACCGCGAACGGTCAGGTGCCGACCGCGCCCGTGACCATCCGCGACTTCGCCATCGGCGAGGTGCGCGACCGCGACGTGCGCGCCGTGGTCATCGACAGCGACCTGCAGGACAGCCTGCTGGGCATGTCCTATCTGCGCCGCTTCGCCCGCGTCAGCTTCGAGGGCGACCTGCTGATGCTGGAACGCTAGGCCGCGCCCGACAGGCGGCGCAGCGCGGCAAAGATCAGGTCGGCCCCGCGCGCCAGCTGGGCGTAATCGGTCCATTCCTCGGGCGTGTGCGACAGCCCGCCCCGGCTCGGGACGAAGACGAGGCCGGTGGGCGCCAGCCCCGCCATGATCATCGCGTCATGGCCCGCCCCGCTGACCATCACCCGATGCGACAGGCCCAGATCCTCGGCCTGGTCGGTCAGCACGGCGCGCAGCTGTTCCGACAGCGGCGTGGGCGCGGCATGGAGTTGGCGTTCCACCGCGCAGTCCAGCCCGTTGCCCTGCGCATGGGTCACGCAGCCCTCGACCATCTGGATCAGGCGCAGGACGGCGGCCTCCTCCGGGGCGCGCAGATCGACGGTGAAGGTCACCCGGTCGGGGATGACATTGGCGCCGCCGGGCAGCACCTCCAGCTTGCCGACGGTCAGGACGGCATCCGGCCCGGTCTGGCGCGCCAGGTCCGGCAGCTGGGCCAGGATCGCCACCGCGCCCTGCAGCGCGTCGCGCCGCTGATCCATCGGCACCGTGCCCGCATGGCCCGCCCGGCCGCGCACGGTGACGCGCAGCTGCGCCAGCCCCACGATGCGATCGACGATGGCCACGTCCAGCCGATCGGCCTCCAGGACCGGGCCCTGTTCGATATGCAGTTCCAGAAAGGCATGCACCGATCCCGGCGCCAAGGCCGCCTGCCCCGCCAGCGCCGGGTCCAGCCCATAGCCGCGCATCGCATCCGCGGCCGAGACCCCGTCATCATCGCGGATCGCCTCCAGATCCGCCGGATCGACCTGCCCCGTCAGCAGGCGCGACCCGAAAAGCCCGCCGCCAAAGCGCGTGCCCTCCTCCTCGATCAGGGCCACCACCTCGATGCTGCGCTGCGGGCGCAGGCCCAGATCGCGGAACAGGCAAGCGGCCTCCAGCGCGGCCACGATCCCCGCCGGGCCGTCGAAACGCCCGCCATGGGGCACGCTGTCCAGATGCGATCCGGCCAGGATCGGCGGCAGATCCGGGTCCAACCCCTGCAACCTGCCAAAGACGGTGCCGACCGCATCCTCGCGCACCGCCAGCCCGGCGTCGGTCATCCGCGCGATCAGCAGATCGGCAGCGGCGCGGTATTCGCGGGAATAGGTCAGCCGCGTCGTCCCCTGCCCCGGCGTCGCCGTGCAGCGGTCCAATCCCTCGATCAGCGCCTCGATCCGGCGCGCATCCGCATAGCCTGTCATGATAAATCCCCCGTGGCCCGCACCATCGGCGCGCGGCGCGCGGGGGTCAATCACCGCCCCACCCCGAGCCGCGCCCGGGGTGGCCGTTCGGCCACAGCGATCAGGCCAGCCGGACGGGGATGCCCTTGGCGGCGGGAGTGTCCGACGCCTTGTCGGCCCGCGACAGCGGCGACAGCGGGTTCAGTTCGGGGAAATAGCCCGCCAGACTGCCCCGTGGCAGGTCATAGGGCACGACCCGCAACCCGGCCACGCTGCGCGCGATGCCGTCATCGGCGGCCCCGTCCAAGGTGATGCGCTGATCGGGGCGCAGGCCCTCGGCGGCCATGTCGGCGGGCGACATCATCACCAGCATACGGTCGCCCTCGATCCCGCGCAGGCGGTCGGACATGCCATAGACGGTGGTGTTGAACTGGTCGTTGGACCGCAGCGTGATCAGCCGGTAGATGCCCGGCCGTTCCCCCAGCCCCGTCGCATCCAGCGATTCCGGGCAGGTGAACTGGGCCTTGCCGCTTTCCGTCTGCCACTGGCGTTCGCGCGCGGGATTGCCGCGGTAGAACCCGCCCGGCTGGTCGATGCGCCGTTCGAAATCCGCGAAATCGTCGGGATAGACCTGTTCGATCGCCGCCCGGATGCGGCGGTAATCGGCGGCCCACCCGGCCCAAGGCAGGCCCGCATCCTCGGGCAGGGTCGCCATGGCCAGCCCGGCCACGATCGCCACCTCGGACCGCAGATGCGGCCCGGCGGGCTGGCGCGCCCCGATCGAGCCGTGGATATGGCTGAAGCTGTCCTCGATCGTGACCTGCTGGTACACGCCCTGCTGCAGGTCCTGTTCGGCCCGCACAAGGCAGGGCAGCAGCCAGGACGACCGCCCCGGCATCAGATGCGTGCGGTTCAGCCGCGTCGCCACATGCACGGTCAGGGGCATGCGGCCCCAAGCCTCGGCCACGCGGTCCTGGTCGGGGACAGCGCGCGCCAGGTTGCCGCCCAGCCCGATGAAGCCCTGCGCCCGCCCCTCCAGCAGGGCCGCGACGAAGGCATTGGTGTTCCAACCCTCCTCCATCGGGGGCGACATGCCGAACAGGTCGCGCAGACGGTCGTTCGGCACCAGGTCGGGCTTTTCAGTGATGCCCACGGTGCGCTGGCCCTGCACGTTGGAATGGCCGCGCACGGGGCTGCAACCGGCGCCCTGCCGGCCAATATTGCCGCGCAGCAGCAGCAGGTTGACGAGCGCGCCGATGGCATCCGCGCCATGGACATGCTGGGTGATGCCCATTCCATAGACGCCGATCACCGCCTTGGCCCGCGCATAGGACGCGCCTACCGCCTCCATCGCCGCACGGGTGATGCCGCTTTCGCGTTCCAGATCGTCCCAGGACTGGTCGCGCAGCCAAGCCATCCAGTCATCCAGCCCATCCGTATGCTGCGCCACGAAATCGTGATCCAGAACGCCGCCCTCGGCATCCTCCAGATGCAGCACATGCTTGGCGATGCCCGACAGCACGGCGATGTCGCCGCCCGGCCGCACCTGCAGATAGCGGTCCGAGATCTCGGTCGGCGATCCGACGGTCATCTGCCACGGGCTCTGGGGGCTGGCGAATTCCAGCAGGCCCTTTTCGCGCAGCGGGTTGATGGCCACGATGCAGCAGCCGCGCTTGGCGGCCTCCTGCAGGGGGTGCAGCATGCGGGGGCTGTTCGTGCCGGGGTTCTGGCCGACATGCAGGATCATGTCGCAATGGTCGAAATCCTCCAGCGTGCAGGTGCCGACAGGCGATCCGATGACCTGCTTCAGCCCGATCGAGGTGGTCTCGTGGCACATGTTCGAACTGTCGGGCAGGTTGTTATGCCCCAAGGCCCGCGCGAACAGCCCATAGAGGAACGACGCCTCCAGCGCCGCCTTGCCCGAGGCGTAGAAGGTCACCGCCTTGGGGTCCAGCGCGCGCAGCTCGGCGCCGATGGCGGCAAAGGCCTCCTCCCAGCTGGTCTCCAGATAGCGGTCGGTGGCCGCGTCATAGCGCAGCGGATGGGTCAGACGGCCAAGCCGTTCCAGGTCATATTCGGACCATGTGGCCAGTTCGGACACGCTGCGGTCCAGAAACAGGTCCGGGCCGCAGCGATCGCCGGTTAGGTCCCACAGGGTCGCCTTGGCGCCGTTCTCGCAGAATTCCGCCACATGGGGGTTCGGCGGCTTGCCCCAGGCACAGGAGGTGCACATCGTCCCCCCATGCTTGTTCTGCTTGCGCAGCGTGTCCAGCGCGCCGGGTTCGGCATGGGCCTTGCGACCCACCTGTGCCATGCCCTTCATCGACCCCCAGCCCCCCACGGGACCATCATAGCCGACGGGTTCGAGATCGGGGATTCCTGCGTCGTCAGCCATGATGGGTCCTTTCCGGGGTGGTCGTTCAGTCGCCGAACGGGTCGGGCAGATGCGGCAGCAGCCGGTCGGGTGTCATCGGGAAATCGCGCAGCCGCACGCCGCAGGCATTGTGGACGGCGTTGGCGATGGCGCCCGCCGCGCCGCAGATGCCCAGTTCGCCCACGCCCTTGGCCTGGATGGGCGAGGCATGGGGGTCGCGTTCCTCCAGCAGGATCACCTCCATCGGGGGAATGTCACGGGCGACGGGGACGTGGTATTCGGCCAAGTCGTGATTGACCAGATGGCCGTCGCGGTCGTCAAAGGACAGCGCCTCGGTCAGGGCGCTGCCGATGCCCCAGACCATGCCGCCCAGGCATTGCGACCGCGCCGTCTTGGCATTCAGCACCCGGCCGAAGCCGAAGGCCCCGGTCATGCGCCGCAGCCGCGTCTCGCCGGTGAAGGCATTGACCGCGACCTCGCAGAAGAAGGCGCCATAGGTGGCCTGATGGACCTTCTCCATCTGCTCGCCCGGCTCGATCCGGCCGGTTCGGGTCAGATCGCCCGACAGCAGCTCGGTGACCGCGCGGGCCTCGACCCCCTCGGCCGAGGCCTGGCCGTCCTGCAGCACCAGATCGTCGCCCGAACAGCCCAGGGACTGGGCCAGCGTCGCGCGGATCGCCTCGCAGGCGCGAAACACCGCCGAGCCGGTCGAGGACGCACCCCAGCTGCCGCCCGATCCCGCGCCGGGGGGCAGGCTGCTGTCGCCCAGCTTGACGGTGACGCGGTCGATGGGCTGGCCCAGCATCTCGGCCGCGACCTGGCCCAGCACGGCATAGCTGCCGGTGCCGATATCGGTATGGTCGGTCTCCACCACCACATGGCCGTCGGCGGTCAGGGTCACCCGCGCCTCGGCCTTGGCCAGGATATTCACCCGCGCGGCCGAGGCCATGCCCATGCCGATCCACCATTCACCCTCGCGCCGCGCACAGGGTTCCGGGGCGCGCTGGTCCCAACCGAAGGCCTTGGCCCCCGCCTCCATCGCCTCGATCAGGCGGCGCGAGGAATAGGGCGTGCCCTCGCCCGGCAGAGCCTCGGGCAGGTTGCGGCGGCGCAGCTCGACGGGATCGAGGCCGGTGGCGATGGCCAGCTCGTCCATCGCAACCTCCAGCGCCTGCATGCCGACCGCCTCGCCCGGGGCGCGGACCGATCCGGCGGTCAGCCGCGTGACCGGCGATTTCATCACCGATAGCAGGCGGTTCTCGCCCGCATAGAGGAACTCGGTCGCCTGCGTCACGGGCTCCGAGAAGTCCTCGCCCGGCAGGTTCGACACCCAGGCCTCATGCGCCAGCGCGGTCAGGCGGCCGTCGGATCCAGCGCCCAAGCGGATGCGCTGGCGCGTCTCGGACCGGCGCATGATGGATTGGAACACCTGCTGGCGGCTCATGACGACGCGAACGGGGCGGCCCAGCTCGCGCGCGGCCAGCGCCGCGGCCACCGCCTCGTGCGAGATGCCCAGCTTGCTGCCAAAGCCGCCGCCGACATAGGGCGACAGGATGCGCACATGATCGGGATCGATGCCCAGGCTGTCGGCCAGTTCCGCCCGGTTGAAGGACAGCATTTGCAGGCTGCCCCACAGCGTTAGGTCGTCGCCCTGCCATTCGGCGATGGCGGCATGCGGCTCCATCGCGGCGCTGACATGGCCGGCGGTGGTGAATTCCGCATCCACCACATGATCGGCACCCGACAGCGCGGCGTCCAGATCGCCCGCCTCGACCGGATCGTCGGCGGGCTCGGCCTGTGCCTCGTCGGGAACGAAGGCGGCGTCGCCCGAACGGTCGTCGTAATCCACGCGCAACGCCTTTGCGGCGGCGGTGGCCTGCTCGAAGGTCTCGGCCACGACCAAGGCCACGGGCTGCATCGGGTAATCCACGCGCGAGACGTCCTGTTCCGGCGCCTCGCCCGCGGTGCCCTGCGCGGGGCGGCGCAGCATGCGTTCGGACGAGATCACCGCCAGCACGCCGGGCATCGCCAGAACCGCGTCGCGATGGATCGCGGTGACGCGGCCTGCGCTGATCGTGGCCCCGACCAGGACCCCCTCGGCGCAGCGGTCGCGGGCATATTCGGCGGCATAGGGCGCACAGCCCCACACCTTCAGCGGCCCCTCGGGGCGGTCCAGCGGCTGGCCGATCACCCCTTGGCGGGTGCGGTCCAGCATGTCGCGGCGGTCGGGTTCGTCATAGCTGTCGGTCATCGCCTATTCCCCCGTCACGTCGGACAGAACCGCGGCCAGCGTGCGGCGCAGCAGCGGGATCTTGAAATCATTGCCGCCCTGCCCGACCGCATCGGCCAGCAGGATGTCGGCCGCCTTGTCGAACAGCGCCCGCGACGGTCGTTCGCCCGCCAGCAGCTCATCGACCTCGTCATTGGTCCAAGGCGCATGGGCCACGCCGCCGAAGGCCAGGCGCGCGGCCTCGATGCGCCCGCCCTCCATCCGCAGTGCCGCCGCGACCGAGACCAGCGCGAAGGCATAGGAGGCACGCTCGCGCACCTTGCGATAGACCTGCCGCCCGCCGAAGGGTTCGGGCAGCAGGATCGCGGTGATCACCTCGCCCGGTTCCAGATGGTTGTCCTGTTCGGGGTGATCGCCCGGCAGGCGGTGGAAATAGCGCATGGGGATCTGGCGTTCGCCATCGGGCCCGCGGGTGGTCACCGTGGCCTGCAGGGCGGCCAAGGCCACCGCCATGTCGCCGGGATAGGTGGCGATGCAGTGATCCGAGGCGCCCAGGATCGCCATGTTGCGGTTCACCCCGCCCTGCGCCGCGCAGCCCGATCCGGGTTCGCGCTTGTTGCAGGGCGACCGCCCATCCATGAAATAGCCGCAGCGGGTGCGCTGGCACAGATTGCCGCCCATCGTCGCCTTGTTGCGCAGCTGTGGGCTGGCCCCGGCCAGGATCGCCTGCGACAGCAGCGGCCAGTCGCGGCGCACCCGGTCATCGGCGGCGCAGTCCGAATTGCTGACCAGCGCGCCGATGCGCAATCCCTGTCCGTCGGCCTTGATCGCGGTCAAAGGCAGGCGGTTGATGTCGACCAGCCGGTCGGGCGTCTCGACCTCCAGCTTCATCAGGTCCAGCAGGTTCGTGCCGCCCGCGATGAAGCGGCCATCCGCGCCCACGGCCTGATCCAGGCCCTCGGCGCGGGAATAGGCGAATTCCCTCATGTCGCGCGCTCCTCTTGGGCCAGGGCGTAACGGATCGCGGCCAGGATGTTGTCATAGGCGCCGCAGCGGCACAGGTTGCCGCTCATCCGTTCGCGGATCTCGTCATCGTCGATGGCGGGGGCCGCGGCCACATCGCCGCTGACGGCGGAGGGCCAGCCGGCGCGGATCTCCTCGATCATGGCGGCGGCGGAACAGATCTGGCCGGGGGTGCAATAGCCGCATTGGAACCCGTCATGCGCCACGAAGGCCTGCTGCAGGACGGACAGGGCCTGGGGATCGCCCAGGCCCTCGATGGTGGTGATGTCGCTGCCGTCATGCATGACGGCGAGCGACAGGCAGGAATTGATCCGCCGCCCGTCCACGATGACCGTGCAGGCCCCGCACTGACCGTGATCGCACCCTTTCTTGGTGCCGGTCAGTCCAAGGTCCAGACGCAGGTAATCGAGAAGGGTGCGGCGCGGATCGCCTTCGAATTCATGGGATTGGCCATTGACGGTCAACCTGGCGGCGGGGCGATGTGCCATGGGGGCTCCTTGGACCACGGTGCTGGGTTCGTCAAGGAACGTGGGGCAAGGGTCAGGGTTCCCTTGCCTTTTGTCAGGCCGTCAGGACACCAGCGCCGCCGCGCGGTTGCGGCGCGCACGGCCTTGGGCGATCATCGCGCAGATCAGCAGCTGGGCCATGTGATAGACCAGGATCGGCAGGACGGTCGCGCCCACCGTCTCGGGCGGGAACAGCGCCGTGGCGATGGGCAGGCCGGAGGCAAGGCTTTTCGTCGATCCGCAGAAGAACAGCACGGCCCGGTCCTCGGGCGGCAGGCCGAAGACCCGCCCCGCCCCGGCCATCAGGCCGAAGACCGCGGCCAGCATGACCAGCATCACCGCGATCAGCGCGATCAGCGCCGCGGCCGGGATCTCGGACCACAGGCCCGAGACGGTGCCCGCGCTGAAGGCCGAATAGACGATCAGCAGGATCGCGCCCCGGTCCACGACCAGGGTCAGGGTCTTGCGGTTGCGAACAAAGCCGCCGACCCAAGGCCGCAGCACCTGCCCCGCCACGAAGGGCAGCAGGATCTGGGTGCCGATGCGGATGATCGCGTCCAAGCTGATCCCCCCGTCCCCCGCATGCAGCAGCAGCGCGACCAGGACCGGCGTCAGCACCACCCCCACCAGGTTCGACAGCGACGCCGCGCAGATCGCCGCGGGCACGTTGCCCCCCGCGATCGAGACGAAGGCGATCGAGCTTTGCACCGTCGAGGGCAGCACCGCCAGAAAGATCACCCCCATCGTGACCTGCGGCCCCAGCAGCGGCCCGAACAGCGCCGCGATCCCCAGCCCCAAACCCGGGATCACCAGATAGGTCGCCGCGAAGGTCAGCCCCTGCAGACGCCAGTTCATCAGCCCGGCCCGGACCGAGGCCGGGTCCAGCTTGGCCCCATAGAGAAAGAACAGCAGCGCCACCGCGACATAGGTGACCTGGCCCAAGGCCTCGGCCGCGACGCCGCGCGCGGGCAGCGCCAGACCCAGGGCCACCGTGACCAGCAGCAGCATCATGTAGCTGTCGATGCCCAGCCTGTGCAGAAATGCCTTCACCGTTCCTGTCCTTTCACAAACCGATGGCCATGCCGTCCTTGCGGCTGTCGGACCCGCCCTCCAGCAGGCCGTCGCCGATGCGGATGGCCTGCGCGCCGCCCAGCGGCCCGTCCAGCCGGTGGATGACATGGCCGCGACGGGCCAGCGCGTCGCAGACATCCTCGGGCATCCCCGCCTCGACCTGCAGCACGCCGTCGGTGGCGAAGCTGCGCGGCTCGTCCATGGCGGCCTGCAGCGACAGGCCCCGGTCGATCACCGCCGACAGAAAGTCCGCATGGCCCGCCGCCTGGTACTGGCCGCCCATGACGCCGAAGGGCATGACCGTGCGGCCCCCTTGGGTCACCATGCCGGGAATGATCGTGTGCATCGGCCGCTTGCCCGGCGCGATGGCGTTGGGATGGCCGGGGATCATGCGGAAGGACGCGCCGCGGCTCTGGAACAGGACACCGGTCTGCGGGTCCAGGATCCCCGATCCGAACCCGTGAAAGATCGAATTGATGAAGGAAACCGACAACCCGTCCTGATCCACCGCGCACAGATAGATGGTGTCGCGATGCTCCGGCTCGTCCCAGAGCGCGGGGGGCATGGCCCGGCCCATGTCGATCCGCCCCCGCAGCGCCGCGATGGCCGCATCCGACAGCAGCCGCTCGGCCAGCCCCGCGCAGGCATCGGCATCGCCCAGCAGCGCGTCGCGGTGGTGATAGGCCAGCTTGGTCGCCTCGGCCTGGACATGGATGCGGTCCGCGGGGGCCAGGCCCGCCATGTCGAAGCCCTCGATGATCTTCAGGATCAGCAGCGCCGCCAACCCCTGCCCGTTCGGCGGGCATTGGTGGATGTCGAATCCGCGATAGCGCGCGCTGATCGGCGTCACCCAATGCGCGCCGTCGGTGGCCCGGTGGAAATCCTCCTCGCTATGCAGGCCGCCCAGGGATCGCAGATGCGCGACCATGCGCGCCGCCGTGGCCCCCTGATAAAATCCCGCCGCGCCCTGATCGGCGATCTGGCGCAGCCTGTCCGCCAGCAGGGGCTGGGCATGGCGCGCCCCCGCCTGCGGCACCGGCAGGAACAGCGCCGCCGCCGCGGGATCGGCCGCCACGATCGCCTGCGATTCCGCCCAGTCCCGCGCCACGCGGGGCGTCACGACATAGCCGTCGCGCGCATGGGCGATGGCGTCGCGCAGCAGCCGCGCCAGCGGCAGGCGCCCCAGATCCGCATGCAGCCGGCACCAGGCCGAAACCGCGCCCGGCACGGTCACCGCATGGGGGCTGGATTGCGGGATGGCATCGCCGATGCCTGCGGCGCGCAACGCCTCTATCGTGGCGGCGGCGGGGGCGCGGCCCGACCCGTTCAGCGCGCGCACCGGACCCTCTGCCGGGGCCACCAGCGCGAAACAGTCGCCGCCGATGCCGGTCATCAGCGGATCGACCACCGCCTGCACCGCGCTGGCCGCCAAGGCCGCATCGACGGCATTGCCGCCCTCGGCCAGGACCGACAGGCCGGCGGCGCTGGCCAGCGGATGGGATGTCGCGATCATCGCCCGCCCGGTCAGCACGGGCGCGCGGCGCCCCGAGAGGAAATCGAATTCTGGCATCGCGGCACCTGTTCTGACGAGAATCGGATGGTCGGGGCGGTCCCGTCATGTATACATATGATCCCATCAGGAATACAATTCGCAGCCGCCATGCCCCAGACCCGTTCCGCCGACCAGGTTCACGCCGCCCTGACCGCCGATATCGTGCAGGGCGCGCTGCGCCCCGGCGACGCGCTGGCCGAGGCCGCACTGGCCGCGCGCTTCGGCCTGTCGCGCACCCCCATCCGCGAGGCGCTGCAGCGCCTGGCCGCCGAGGCCTTGGTCGAACGCGGCCCGCGCCGGGCCTTCGTGGTGCGCAGGCTGGGCACGGATGCGCTGCGCCACCTCTTCGAGGCGCTGGCCGAGCTGGAGGCGCTCTGCGCCAGCATGTCGGCCCTGCGGATGACGGCGGCGGATCACGCGGCGCTGGCGGCGATCCTGGACCGGGGCGACGCGCCGGGGGCGGATTACGCGGCCGTCAACATCCAGTTCCACGAGGCCCTGCGCGCGGGCGCGGGCAATGACGTGCTGGCCTGCCTGCTGGCCGATCTGAACCGGCGCAGCCTGCCATGGCGCAGCGCCCAGTTCCAGCTGCGCACAGGGCGCATCGACACCTCGCGCGCGGAACATCGCGCCATCCTGGATGCGGTGGCCACGCGGCGGCCGGACCGCGCGGCCGATCTGATGCGCGGGCATATGGCGGCATCGCTCGGGGTGATCCTGGACCTGCTGGCGGCGCGGGACCGCGCCTATTCGGCGGGCTGAGCCTGAGGCTCGGGCGCATCGCCCCGCCGCCCGATCCGTTCCACCAGCACATAGATCACCGGCGTCAGCAGCAGCGTCAGCACGAAGGCTATGGACAGCCCCCCCACGATCACCGCGCCGATGGCCCGGCGGCTTTCCGCCCCCGCCCCCGATGCGGTGGCCAAGGGAACCGCGCCCAGCACCGTGGCGATGGTGGTCATCATCACCGGTCGCAGGCGCGTCACCGCCCCCTCGCGCGCGGCGGTGACCAGATCGCGCCCCTCGTCGCGCAGCTGATTGGCGAATTCCACGATCAGGATGCCGTTCTTGGCCATGATCCCGATCAGCAGGATCATCCCCACCTGAGAGAAGATGTTGACCGAGGCCCCCGTCAGCAGCAGTGTCGCCACCGCCCCCGCCAGCCCGATCGGCACGGTCAGCATGATGACCAAGGGCGTGCGAAAGCTTTCGAACTGGGCCGCCAGGACCAGAAAGACGATCATCAGCGCCATGCCGAAGACGGTGGCGACGCCGCCCTGATTCTCAAGGAAATCGGCGGCCTGGCCGCGCCAGACCAGCATCGCGCCCGCCGGCAGGTCGGCCGATGCCGCCTCGACCTGGGCCATGGCGCGGGCCAGATCCGTGCCCTCGACCAGATCCGCGCTCATGTTGACCGAGATCAGCCGGTCGTTGCGGGTGATCGAGGGCACGGTGGCCCCGGTCGTCACATCGGCAAAGGCCGATAGCGGGATCAGGTCGCCGCGATTGTTGCGGATCAGCACGGACAGCATGTCGTCGACGCTGTCGCGATCCTCGGCCGCGGCCTGCAGGATCACCGGATATTGCCGCCCGTCGCTGGTATATTCCCCCACATTGCGCGAGGCGAACAGGACCTGCAGGGTCTGCGCCACCGTCTCGCTGTCCAGGCCCAGATCCTGGGCGCGGGCGCGGTCGATCTGCAAGGATGCGCCGGGCTGGTTGGCGGCGAAATCGACCTCGACCGCGGCAAGGCCCGGCGCATCGGCCAGGCGCTGCGCGATCTCCTCGGCCCAGGCCGCGGTGCGGGTCAGTTCCGGCCCGCCGATGGACCAGGTCAGCCGCCCGCTGCCCCCGCCGATCCCCAGCCCGCCGCCCGCCCGGATCGAGACCTGCGCCTCGGTCAGCGCGGAAAGCTGCGGGCGCAGCTGCGCGATCACCTCGTCCACGGCCTGATCGCGGCTGTCCCAATCGGCCAGGTTCACGAACATCAGCGATCGCCGCGCATTGCCGCCCAAGCCCACGATGGCGGTCACGTTCTCGATCACGCCGTCATCGACCAGGGGTTGCAGCAGCGCCTCGACCCGCCGGGTGGCGGCGTCGGTGTAATCCAGGTTCGACCCCTGCGGCGCGTTCACCACAACGACCATGCTGCCGCGATCCTCGTCCGGGGTCAGCTGGCGCGGCAGGTTCTGATAGACCGAGATCGCCGCCGCGACCAGGAAGGCGGTGATCGACAGGATCACCACGGGCCGCGCAATCAGCCGATCCAGCAGCGCGCCATAGCCCCGCTCCAGCCAGCCGATCACGCGGTTGACGCTGCGGGTCAGCAGGTTGGGCCGGTCCTCGCGCGGCATGACGCGCTGCGCCAGGACCGGCGACAGGGTCAGCGCGACAAAGCCCGACACCGCGACCGCGATGGCCAGCACGATGCCGAATTCGGCAAACAGCCGGCCCAGATCGCCCTCCATGAAGCTGACCGGCACGAAGACCGCGATCAGCACCGCCGTGGTGGCGATGACGGCAAAGCTGACCTGGCCCGCGCCGCGCCGCGCGGCCTCGGCCCGGCTGGCGCCCATGGCGCGGTGGCGCTGGATGTTCTCGAGGACCACGATGGCATCATCGACCACCAGCCCGATCGCCAGGATCAGCGCGAAGAGCGTCAGGATGTTGATCGAAAAGCCCAAGGCCATCATGCCCAAGGCCGCACCCAAGGCCGATACCGGGATGGTCACCGCAGGCACCAAGGACAGCCGCGCCGATCCCAGGAACAGGAAGATCACCGCCGTCACCAGCACCACCGCCTCGACGAAGACGCGCAGCACCTGCCGGATCGAGCTTTCGATGAACACGGCCTCGTCAGTGGTGACGCGCAGGCTCATCCCCTGCGGCAGGGTGGGGGCGATGGCGTCCAGTTCGGCGCGGACGGCGGCGGATATGGCCACGGTGTTCGACTGCGCCTGCGGCAGCACGCCCAGGCCCAGGGCCAGGGTGCCGTTCGCGCGATAGATGGTGGTGGTCTGTTCCGGCCCCTCCTCGATCCGGGCGACGTCGCCCAGGCGCAGGGGCCGGCCGCCCTCGTCGCGCAGAACGGTCTGGGCAAAGACATCGGCGCTGGTGAAGCGGGTCTGGGCCAGGACCTGCAGCTGGCGGGCGCCGGTCTCGATCTCGCCCGCGGGCAGTTCGACATTGTTGGCCTGCAGCGCGCCGATGATGTCGCCGGTGGTGATGCCATAGGCGGCCATGCGCGACTGATCCAGCCAGATCCGCATCGATGGCGCGCGTTCCCCGAAGATCTGGGCGCTGGCCACGCCGGGCAGCCGTGCCAGCCGGTCGGTGATGAAGCGGTTGGCGTAATCCGACAGCTCCAGGGGCGTCATGGCGTCGCTGGACATGCTGAGCCGGATGACCGGGTCGCCCTCGTCGTCGTTCTTCTCGATGCGCGGGGTGCCCGCGCCGTCGGGCAGGTTGTTCAGCACCCGGTCCACGGCGGCGCGCACGTCATTGGCCGCCGCGTCGATGTCGCGCGCGGAATCGAATGTCAGGACCGTCCGCATCCGGCCCCGGTTCGATGTCGTGCGCATCGCGGTGACGCCGCTGACGCCCGCCAGGCTGCCCTCGATCACGCTGGCGATCTGGTTGTCGACCACGTCGGGGGCGGCGCCGGTGTAATCGACGCGGACGCTGACCTCGGCCGCCTCGACCGAGGGCAGTTCACGCACCGGCAGGCGGCTGACGGCCATCGCGCCGATCAGCACGATCAGCAGGTTCATCACCACCGCCAGCACGGGGCGGCGCAGGGCCAGGCCGGGCAGGCTCATCCATCCGCCTCCGGCCTGGGCGCCTCGGCGGTGCGGTCGGCGCGGGGGCTGGGGGCGACGGGGGTGCCGGGCTGGACGCGATGCAGGTTCGAGACGATGATCTGGGTGCCGATCTCGACCCCCTCCAGCACCTCGACCCGGCCGTCCAGCTGCTGGCCGATGCGGATTTCGGCCCATTGCGCTTCGTCGCCCCGGACGACCAGCACGCGATGGGTGTCGCCCTCGACGCTGAGCGCGGATTCGGGGACGGCGGGGCGGTCGCGTTCGTCCAGCACCAACTCCACCTGCAGGAACATGCCGCCGGCCAGGGCGCCGTCGTCATTGGGCATTTCCGCCCGCAGCGCGATGGACCGGGTGGCGGCATCGACGCGGGTATCGACGCGGGTGATCCGCGCCTGGAAATCGCGCCCCGGCCAGGCCGAGGATCGCAGCGCCACCGGCTGGCCCTGCGACAGGCGCGGCAGCAGGGTCTCGGGGACGGCGAAATCGACCTCGATCACCGACAGGTCGTCCAAGGTGGCGATGGGGGTGCCGGGGTCCAGCATCTGGCCCTCGACCAGGTCGGTCAGCCCGACCACCCCGGCAAAGGGCGCGCGCAGCCGCCGGTCGTCCAAGGCCAGCCGCGCGCGGTCGCGATCGGCCTGGGCGCGCAGCTGGGCGGCGCGCGCGGTCTGGAAGGCCGCGTCCGAAACGCTGCCGCTGCGGTTCAGCTGTTCCTGGCGCTCCAAGGCGGCATCGGCCTCGGCCAAGGTCGCCTCGGCCGCCATCAGGTCGGCCTGTTCGGCGCGGTCGTCCAGTTCCAGCAGGACCTGGTCGCGTTCGACCCGGTCGCCGGGCTGAAAGGCGATGCGGGTGATCCGGCCCCCGGCCTCGGGCATCAGATCGACGGCGCTGCGGGCCCGCGCGGTGCCCACGGCGCGCACGCTGTCCACGAAGCGGGCGGGTTCGACCGCGACGGTCTCGACCGGCACCGGGCCGCCGCCGCCAGCCCCACCGCCGCCGCGGGCGGCCTGGGCGGGTTCGGGGGCCAGCAGGCGGTCGGCCATGGTCAGGCCCAGCACCGCGGCACCGATGATGACGATCGCGGCGATCGCGGCCTTGAGGATGCGCATGGCGTCGTCTCCGGCTGAAGGTCCGATCTGGCGGACGGGTCGATGCCCGCGCATGCAGATTGCGCGTTCATTCACACTGTGCAACTGATAATCCCGTGTCCGGGTTGCCCCTGCGGAACCCCTGCCCCCCAGAATTGCGCGGAAGACCGATGACCCTTGCCCAAGATCTGACCCTTGCCGTCGACGCGGCCCGCGCGGCGGGCGACCTGCTGCTGGACCATTGGGCCGACCGCGACGCGCTGGCCATCGATGCCAAGCGTCCGGGCGACTATGTCTCGCAGGCCGATCACCGGGCCGAGGCGCTGCTGCGCGACCGCCTGCTGGGCGGGCCGCCCGGCGATGGCTGGCTGGGCGAGGAATCCGACGCCCGCCCCGGCACCCGCCGCTGGATCGTCGATCCGCTGGACGGGACCACGAACTTCCTGCGCGGGATCGGGCATTGGGCGGTCTCGGTCGCGCTGGAGGATGCGGGCCGGCTGGTCCTGGGCGTGGTCCATGACCCGCTGCGGGCCGAGACGTTTTCCGCCATGGCGGGGGGCGGGCTGCGACTGAACGACGCGGGGCTGCTGCCTGCCCAACCGCCGGGCTTCGATGCCGCGCTGTGGGGCACGGGGATGCCCTTCGGCGACATGCCCCATATCGACGACCATGCGGCGGACCTAGCGCGGATGCTGCCCGGCACGGCGGGGGTGCGGCGGATGGGGGCGGCGGCGCTGGATCTGGCCTATGTCGCGGCGGGGCGGCTGGACGGGTTCTGGGAACGCCGCCTGCGCCCGTGGGACATCGCCGCAGGCCTGGTCCTGCTGCGCGAGGCGGGCATCCGCGTCGAGGGCTGGACCCCCGACGAACGCCCCGAGGAGACCGGCACCGTCATCGCCGCCCCCCCGGCGCTGTTCGATACCTTCGCGGGGCGGCTGCGCGCGCCCGGTCAGTCCAGCCGCGCATAGAGGTCGCCCGACCCCCCGTTCGCCGGCAGCGCCGACAGCCAGGCCCGCGCCTCGTCGGCGCTGCGCCAGTCGTCCCACAGAAAGCCCCCCGCCTCGCCCGTGACCGGGTTGAAGCGGTAGGGGCCCAGATCCTCCAGCCGGTCGATCACGGCGATGGTGCGGTTTCGGAAGGCGGGCAGATATTCCACCGACAGCATCGGCACCGGCTGGCCCAGGCCGGACAGCACGTCCAGTTCGAACCCCTCGACATCGATCTTGACGAAATCGGGCAGGCCGTGGCGCGCGATCTGGGCATCCATCGTGGTCATGCGGACCTGCTGGCTGCGGTCCCATCTCACATGGCCGAAGCCCGGCGCATCCGCCGCCTCGGCCGCGAAGCTGGTGCTGAGCGAGGAGACCGTCGGATGCAGCGAGGACACGGCCATGCGGGCCTCGGCCTCGGCGGGGCCGACGGCCATCTCCTCCAAGACGATATCGCGGGGCAGGCTACGGCGCAGGAAACCCGCAAAGGGTTCCTGCGGCTCGAAGGCCACGACCCGCGCCCCCGCCGCCCGCATCGCCCGCGCCCGGCTGCCCACATGGGCGCCGATGTCGAAGCACAGATCCCCCGGTTCCAGCAGATCGGCATAGAAGCTGCGCAACTGCCGCCGGCGCAGCGGGTTGTAATAGATGGCCAGCGACCGCATCAGCCCCGCCCAGGCACGCATCTGCATGTGAAAGCTCCGTTCCTCAGGGGCCAGATTCGGGCCAAGACTAGGGGCCGCCGCGCCGGGCCGCAAAGGCAATCGGCGGTCCGGCGCCGCCGTCACGGAATTTGCGACATTCTGCCACGCGGCTGAAACCATCACGGAACTGCGACGTGTTTCAAGACGTTGCGACAAACGTGACTTCCTGAACCATGGGACGAAGGTTGACCTATGCGCGTGTTTCCCCCGATCTCTCCGTCTTCGCCTTCCGTCTCGCAAGCCCATGATCCGCTGGCGCTGCGCAAATCCGAACGGGTGGCGCGGATGATATCCGACCTGCGGCTCGGCCTGCCGGTCGCGCTGATCGGCGGTCCCCAGCCCGCCCTGGTCTATCCGGTCGAGACGATGTCGCCCGAACGCTTCGCGGCATTGGGACCGGACCGGGTGCTGGTCCTGACGGGGCGGCGCGCGGAATCGCTGCGCCAGTCCGGCATGCCCGAGGTCGCGCTGTTCCCCGTTCCCGCCGATGCCCGCATGGATTGGGTCCAGGCCTTGGCCGATCCGTCGCGCAGGATGCCCGGCTCGGCCGCCCTGCCCCCCGCACCGCAAAGCGATCCGACCGCCGTGCACCGCGCCGCCATCCGCCTGGTGAAGGCAGCCGAGCTGGTCCCCGCCGCGCTGGTCGTCACCGGCCCCGACGTGATCGACGTGGCGCTGCGCCATGATCTGGGGATCCTGTCGGCAGATGACGTTCTGGCGCAGCTGCTGCTGGCGCGCGATCCGCAGCCGGTCTCCGATGCGCGGGTGCCGATGCTGGCGGCGCGCAACGGGCGGCTGCATGTCTTTCGCGCCAAGGATGGCGGCCCCGAACATTACGCGGTCGAGATCGGCCAGCCCGACCGCGACCAGCCTGTGCTGGTCCGCCTGCATTCCGCCTGTTTCACCGGCGACGTGCTGGGCAGCCTGAAATGCGATTGCGGTCCCCAGCTGCAGGCCGCCCTGCGTGCGATGGAATCCCATGGCACCGGCGTCCTGCTCTATCTGAACCAGGAAGGGCGCGGCATCGGGCTGGCCAACAAGATGCGCGCCTACAGCCTGCAGGATCAGGGGCTGGACACGGTCGAGGCGAACCACCGCTTGGGCTTCGAGGATGACGAGCGCGATTTCCGCACCGGCGCCGCCCTGCTGCGCCAGATGGGGATCGGCCGCGTCCGGTTGATGACGAACAACCCCGCCAAGATTGCCCGCCTGGACAGCGAGGGCATCGAGGTGGTCGAACGCGTCTCGCTGCAGGTCGGGCGCGGGCCGGACAACACCCGCTATCTGGACACCAAGGCGCGCAAGTCGGGGCATCTGCTGGCATGACCGCTCAGGCGCTGTGGTGCATCGACCCTGACACGGCCCGGATCGAACCCGGCGCCGAGGGTCAGGGCATCGCGGTCCGCACGCTGTTTTCCGGCATCAGCCGGGGGACGGAACGGCTGGTCGCCTCGGGCCGCGTCCCGGAGGCGGAGGCGCATCGCATGCGCGCCCCCTTTCAGGAGGGGGATTTCCCCTTTCCGGTGAAATACGGCTATGCCGCCGTGGGCCGGGCCGAGGATGGCGATCTGGCCGGGCGGACGGTCTTTGCGCTGTTTCCCCATCAGGACCGGTTCCGCCTGCCCGCCGATGCGCTGATCCCCCTGCCCGAGGGGCTGGCGCCCGAACGCGCCGTCCTGGCCGCGAATATGGAAACCGCGCTGAACATCCTGTGGGACAGCGGTGCGGGTGCGGGCGACCGCGTGGCGGTGATCGGCGGCGGGCTGGTCGGCCTGCTGACCGCATGGCTGGCCGCGCGCTTGCCGGGGGCCGAGGTCACCGTGATCGACATCCAGCCCGAACGCCGCGCCTTGGCCGAGGCTCTGGGCTGCGCCTTCGCGCTGCCCGATCAGGCGCAGCCCTGCCAGGATTGCGTCATCCATACCAGCGCCACCGATCAGGGCCTGGCCTTGGCCATCAGAATCGCCGGCACCCAATCCACGATCACCGAGGCCAGCTGGCATGGCGAGGGCCGCAGCGCCATCCCCCTGGGCGGCGCCTTTCACAGCCAGCGCCTGCGCATCGTCGGGTCGCAGGTGGGGTCCATCCCGCCCGATCGCGCGCCGCGCTGGACCTATCGCCGCCGCCTGTCCAAGGCGTTGGAGCTGCTGCGTGACGACCGCCTGGATGCGCTGATCTCGGGCGAGACCGCCTTTGCCGACCTGCCCGCCGCCTATGGCCGGATCCTGGCCGATCCGGCGACGCTCTGCCACCGCATCCGCTACTGACATCCCATCCAAGGAAAGACCGTCCATGTTCGCCGTCGAAGTCCGAGACCATATCATGATTGCCCATTCCTTCCCCTCGCCGACCTTCGGTCCGGCCCAGGGGGTGCATGGGGCGACCTTCACGGTCGACTGCGCCTTCTTCGCGCGCGAGATGGACGATGAAAGCCTGGTGGTCGATATCGGCCTGGCGACCGAGGCCTTGGCCGACACGCTGGCACCGCTGCGCTACAAGAACCTGGACGACATCGAGGAATTCAAGGGCCGGATGACCACGACCGAATTCCTCTGCAAGCACATCTTCGACCGGATGGCGGCCAAGGTCCGGGCGGGCGATCTGAAGGATGGCGGCCGGGTCTGCAAGCTGCGGGTGCTGCTGCATGAAAGCCATATGGCCCGCGCCTGGTTCGAGGGGGACATCTGAGATGGGCTTCACCCCCGAATGGCTGGCGCTGAGGGAACCCGCGGATCAGACGGCCCGCGACCCGGGCCTTCTGGCCCGCGCGGCCCAGGCTGCGGGGCCGAAACCCGTCATCCTGGATCTGGGCTG